>CAJFUK010000066.1 GCA_904420125.1 Candidatus Falkowella caecavicola
ATGAGTGAGTCAAGCGCTTAATCGCAGTCGTTTTGATCGTCTTGATCGTCCGCTGTATCTGCTGGATATAAATCTTTGCAGCTGAGCCATGTTGGGTGACTGAAGGAAGGCCAGAATGGATCTCTGTTTGCTTCATTGACGCAGAAACAGCATCCATCCGCATCTGTACAGAGACGGTAACGTACATGCGGTTTGCAGTCCGGCTTTTCTATCGGTACACAGCAACCGGTATAACACTGGTCATCTGGATGGCAGTGTGCCTGATCCTCAGTCAAGGCATATGCTATATCGGTAAAATACGCTGGATTTTGTAAGGTCGAATCATTATTTCTACAAGCCATTGGCTCCATTCCTTTCGACTGGATGCTTTGATATCCATCCGCCCGGAGGAAGGAGCGGATGTATCTTATTTTATGCAGCCTGCCTGCAATTGGTTCCTGTCTGGTTAAAACAAGGCCGTTTGTTTTTACAAACGGCCTTGTTTTAACCAGCAGCACGTTCACGCTGCCTTTCTTTTTGAATAATCTTCCGTACACTGTCGGTTGAGAGGAAAAAAGTCTGTGCCAGTGTGTGAATATCTTCTCCTGCCTGATACATTGCATGAATCTGGCGATTGCGGCGCTGCAACTGTGCACTGCTTCCGCTTTTACTTCCCCAGCCAGCACGTTGTTCAGCTTGATTCGGTATATAGAGCATTCCACCTTGTATATACCGTTGGATCTGACAAATCAGGCTTTCCGGCAGTATATCCCTTGCATTCATATACTTCATTTGGAATCTCCCTTGGAAAGCAGGTATTAACACTGTCCATTCAAATAAATCCGCACAGGGCATGACGCAAAACACATCATGCCCTATACGAAGCAACATCAGGAGTCGGCCCTAAAAGCCGACCACCTCACTTGTCGTTGTTGTTACCATCACACCAACCTCCTTTCACAAATAATAGGAAGATGCTGCATACAGCTTTACAGTTCCGGAACTGTAAATTTATTATACTTCTTTTTTGGTTTTCCTGCAAGGGGGGGAAAACAAATATACCCGTTTTCTCCTGCCTATTTAGCGGATGGGAAAAAAGCGCGCAGAGAACCGGCTACAGCACTGATGGGCAAAGTCTGCAAAATGATTTTTCCTGGTCCTGTCACAATAGTATTAAAGATACCTTCCCCGCCGAACAGCATATTTTTGACTCCTGGCACCGTTTTGATCTCCATGGTGCAGGTATCCTCCATTGCAGCCAGATATCCGGTATCCACTATCATGGATTGGCCAGCCGCCAAATCATATTCCACCGCATGTCCATCAATTTCGACAAAAGCCGTACCTCGTCCGGACAATTTCTGCATAATAAAACCTTCTCCACCGAAGATGCCGGTACCCAGCCGTTTCTGGAAATAAATCGATAGCTCCACTCCGGTTTCCGAAGCCAAAAATCCAGATTTCTGTACAATGATTCCCCGCTCAGGTGTAATATCGAATACGCGGATTGATCCCGGAAAACTGGATGCAAAGGCAATCATCCCTTCCCCGCCTCTTGCCGTATATCGGTTCTGAAACATCGAATCTCCAGAAAACATCCGGCCAAAAACTTTTCCGATTCCACCGTTGGAAGTAGTCTCCATCTGCATATTCGGCGACATCCAGGCCATCGATCCGCTTTCTGTAATCATTGCCTCACCATCATTCAACCGGCACATGACTACCGGCAAAGGAGTCCCTTCAATTTTCCACTGCATAAACCATTCTCCTTTTTCACACCGGTCTGATTATTTCAGTATTGCCTTATGGTAAACTTTTTTACCTTTTTTAATGATAACATGGCCTTTTTCAAAAGCCGCTTTCGGCACAGAAAATGCCGGATCTGTCATTTTTTCATCATCAAGCATAATGCCACCTTGCTGCACCAAACGACGCGCCTCTCCCTTGGAAGGGCAAAGGCCGGTTTTCACCAGCAGATCGAGCAAACCAATATGCCCGTCTGCCAGATCTTCCGCCGAAAGCTCTGTAGAAGGCATATTCGCAGCATCCGCGTTGGCGGTAAAAAGAGCACGCGCTGTATCCAAAGCCTTTTGAGCTTCTTCTTCGCCATGTACCATTTTGGTAACTTCAAAAGCCAGGATTTCTTTGGCCTGGTTGAGCTGGCTGCCTTCCCAGTTTTCCATTGCCTCGATTTCCTCAATCGGTAGAAAAGTAAGAAGCTTAAGGCATTTCACAACATCGCTGTCATCTACATTTCTCCAATACTGGAAGAATTCATATGGCGATACCTTTTCCGGATCCAGCCAAAGCGCACCCTTTTCGGTTTTCCCCATTTTCTTTCCTTCACTTGTTGTCAGCAGCGTAAAAGTCATACCATAGACTTCCTCACCCTCAACCTTGCGCACCAAATCGATCCCGCCGAGAATATTGGACCACTGATCGTCGCCGCCCAGCTCCATTTTACAGCCGATACTTTTGTACAGATGCAGGAAATCATAGCTCTGCATCAACATATAGTTAAATTCCAGGAAACTGAGACCACGTTCCAGCCGTGTCTTGACGCTTTCCGCCGTTAACATTTTATTCACGGAAAAATAACGTCCGACATCCCGGAGAAAGTCGATATAATTCAGATTAAGCAGCCAGTCTCCATTGCGGAGGATTTCTGCCTGTCCGTCAGAAAAATCAATAAAGCGGGACATCTGCCGCCGGAAGCACTCTGCGTTATGATTAATCTCTTCCGGAGTCAACATTTTTCGCATATCGGTCTTTCCGGTAGGGTCACCGATCATGGTCGTACCGGTTCCCAGCAGTGCAATCGGCTTATGACCCGCCATCTGCAGCCGCTTCATCACCACCAGTTGGAGGAAGTGCCCCACATGCAGGCTGTCCGCCGTAGCATCAAAGCCGATATAAAAGGTAACTTTTTCATTTTCCAGCAATTCTTTAATTTTTTCTTCATGCGTCATCTGCGCAATCAGTCCGCGCCGTTTCAGTTCTTCAAATACTGTCATACCAAACGCCATCCTTTCTGTTATCCAAATTGTTTTGGGAAACGGGAGTCGGGCATAATAAAAAGCCCTCCCATTTCCCTGTTATCACCCGTTCGGGTACAGAGAAATTAGAGGGCGTAAATCTACGCGGTACCACCTCTATTTACCGCTTTCTCACAAAAGCAGCCTCATCGGGTACAATCAATACCCTAATGCTGTAACGGGCATTCCCGACGGCGTCTACTTGTGAATCATCACTTTCCACGCCGCAGCTCCAGGATGTATTCGTTTCGGCCGTCAGGCCATTCTGTTCTGCCGCGTTTTTTCACCAGCCAAACGCTCTCTGCATGCAGGATACAGAACCTACTGATTCCCTTCTTCGCTGTTATCATTAGGTTAGCATAAATATTGCAGAATGTCAAGAAAATTCATCTTATTTTGGATTTGGACCATCTGACTGGATCCAGCAGCCCGGCTCTTTTCAATATCCTGTACAGGACGCGGTGATTTTATGCCTGTCTAATCTGCCTTTTCCGCGCCCATCCGGATCATTTGTTCCGCGTTTTGAAGCATCAGATCGGTAATTTCGCCGGTGGACATAATCCGTGCTACTTCGTGAACCCTGCCGGCAAAATCCAGTTTTCTCACATCTGTATAGGTCTTTTCCGGACTGAAACGCTTAGCAATCAAGAAATGCGTATCGGCCAGCGCCGCAATCTGCGCCAGATGGGTTACACTCAAAATCTGCCGGTTTTGTGCGACCTGTTTGAGTTTCAGGCCGATTTTCTGGGCGGCCTTGCCGCTCACACCGGTATCTACCTCGTCAAAAATCAGGGTAGGAATCTCATCTTTATCCGCCAGAGTGTTTTTGATAGAGAGCATAATCCGGGAAAGCTCTCCTCCGGAAGCGATTTTCGCAAGCGGTTTAGGCGGTTCACCGGGATTGGTAGAAATCAGAAATTCCACCCTGTCTGTTCCTTTTGGACCAAAATCCTCTGCCGTGATCTGTACTTCCAACCGGACGTTGGGCATATCCAAAAAGCGAAGTTCAGCCGATACAGAGCGGACAAAACGGTCCGCCGCATTCCGGCGCATCCGCGACATCTGATCTGCCAATCCTTCGGCACGTTCCCGAACCCGTTTTTGATCCAGCAGCAATTCATTCTGCCGGGCATCAAAAGTCTCTATCCGTTCCAGTTCCGCCTGGGCATCGCCCAAAAATCCCAGAATCTCATCAATAGAATTGCCATATTTATGTTTGAGCCTGTAAATCAGATCCAGCCTTTCTTCAATCGCGTTGAGCCGGGCAGGATCGCAGTCAAACTCTTCTGCAAAAGAGGCCACTTCACCGGCGATATCCGTGAGTTCATACGACAGGTTTTCCAGCCTCCCTGCCACTTCTTCCAGCCCGTCATGATATTTGGCCGCATAGGATAAAGCGGCGGAAGCAGCGCTGACCTGATCTGCCGCCCCCTCAAAGTCTTCTCCTCCGCTTAGATTCTGATAAGCCGTACTCAAGTTTTCCACGATTTTAGTCGCATTTTTCAAAGCTTTGGCTTCGCTTTCGAGTTCTTCCTCTTCGCCCAGCTCCAATTCCGCCTCTGTGATTTCTTTAATTTGGTAGGTCAGCATGTCCAGTTTCTGCTCTTTGACTGCCTGCTGTTCCCGAATCTCTGTCAGTTCTTTTTCAATCCTATGCAGCATGTGATACTGTTCCTGATATTCCGCAAGGACTTCCTGCAAATCTCCGAAACTATCTAAAATATCAATATGGCGTTCCGGGGAAAGTAAAATCTGATTATCATGCTGACCGTGAATATTGATCAGATCGTTCCCGATCTCCCGGAGCATATTGACCGTGACCGGCCGGCCGCAGACTCGTGCACCCGTGCGTCCGTCCGCGGAAATCTCCCGCTGAATCAGCAGTTCATCCTCATCCGGCTCCATGCCGTACTCTGCCAGGCGTAGGCGCACTGAAGCGGGAATCTGATCGAACACCGCGCTGATCACGGCCTTTTCTTCCCCTGTCCGCACCAGGTCACGGGAAGTACGGCTGCCTAATACGGCGTTGATCGCGTCGATCACAACGGATTTTCCAGCACCGGTTTCTCCGGTAAAAATATTGAGGCCTTTGTCAAAATCAATATACACTTTTTCAATCACTGCTACATTTTGGATGTACAGATGTGTCAGCATATCCTACCCTCCCAGCTATTAATCTGCGTTCTGACCGTCATCAGGACTGGGTCAGAAATTTTCGGTGAATCATCTCGTAAAATGGGGGTTGGCTCAAAGAAATAAACTCTGCGTAATGGGTGCTTTTCTGAATCAAAAGCTGACTTCCCGACTGCAGGGGTATGTTTTGTTCCCCGTCCACCGATACATGCGCATCTTCTCCGCGCACAATAATTTTCAGCTGTTTGTCCGGCGCAAATAACAACGGACGTGAAAACAGAGAATGCGAACAAATCGGCGTCACCAGAATACTGTCCACCGCCGGATCCACAATCGGCCCCCCCGCAGACAGCGAATAGGCTGTCGAACCTGTGGGCGTAGACAGAATCAGGCCATCTGCCCGAATCTTCTGCACCAGATGTTCATCACAGAGCAGCATCAAATCAATGGTGTGGGAAGACATCCCCTTGGAGACTACCACATCGTTAAAGGCAATTTTGGGCGAAGCAGCATCCTCCTGATCAAATACAGCCAACATCATCCGGCGATCCAGGGAATAGGCCCCACTTTTAAGGTTTTCCAGCAGATGCAGTTCACTGCGTTCGAGCGCCGCCATATATCCCAGCCGCCCGGCGTTGATGCCAAGAACTGGTTTTTGATAAACGCTGGCGTGCTTGGCATAGTGCATAATGGTGCCATCCCCACCAATGACCAACAAAAAATCACAGGCAGCCAGTTCCGTATAAAACTCTCCAAACCGGCAGGACAGGCCTGTTCCCGCATAAATTTTGTCCATATGGACAGCGATCCCCAACTTTGTCAGCACAGCAATCACTTCTCTGGCCGTATCCATAGCTTCCGGCCGTTTTGGGTTTGGACAGAGCATAGCCCGCATTTTGATCTTCTCCTTTCAGCAATTCTCCGGTTCTTTTTTTCCCTCGTTGAGCTCTGCATGGGAACGCCGCACCAGCGCATTCACATCCTCTGCCGTCAAGGTTGTTGTTTCGGTCGATTTCCGGATATAAAACAAATATTCGATATTTCCTTCCGGCCCTTTGATCGGAGAAAAATCGATCCCAGATACTGAAAATCCGATTTCCCCGCAAAAAGAAAGGATCTTCTGTACGACCTCACAATGAATACTTTCTTCTCGGACAACGCCTTTTTTCCCCACTTTTCCTTTGCCGGCTTCAAATTGAGGTTTGACCAGAATCACTGCCTGCCCATTTTCCTTTAAGAACCGGTATAATACGGGAAGAATGATGGTCAAAGAAATAAATGAAACATCCACGGAGGCAAAATCTATCAGTTCCGGTACCTGTTCCTGTGTCAGATAGCGGAAATTCGTCCGTTCGAGATTGACGACCTTCGGATTCATTCGGAGACTCCAGGCAAACTGGCCGTACCCCACGTCAATTGCATAGACTTTTTCCGCACCATTTTGCAGCATACAGTCGGTAAAACCTCCCGTAGAAGCGCCTACATCCATGCATACGCAGCCGCTTAAATCCAGTCCGTACAGATCAATGGCCTTTTCCAGCTTGAGGCCGCCCCGGCTGACATACCGCAGCCTTTTTCCTCGTACATCAATCTCACTCTCTGGCCTGACCGCAGCTCCCGCCTTATCGCAGCGATCCCCGTCTACAAAAACCTCGCCTGCCATAATCAGCGCCTTCGCGCGTTCGCGGCTCTCGCATAGACCGCGTTCCACCATCGCTACATCCAACCGTAATTTATCCGCCATGGCTGTCCTGCCTTTCTGCGCAAATCTTTTGAACCATAGACTCTGCATCCAGTCCCAATTTTTTCATGGCACGTTCCGGGCTGGCCTGCGGGACAAATTCATCCCGAATGGCCGTAATTTCATATTCCCCGCGAAACCCACGGGCATACAATTCTGCCAACATATGTTCTGCCACGCCTCCGGTTTGCATGCCTTCTTCAAAAAACAAAATCCTCCGGTATGCGAGCGCTTCCTGCAGCGCCTGCTCCGGAAAGGGTGCCAGCCGGGTGAGTTTCAGGATAGAAACGGCTTTACCCATACTCTTTGCTTTTTGCACCGCCGTATATACGTTTTCAAACAAACGGCCATATGTCACTACCAACGTGTCGGCCCCTTCGGCCGGAATATGAAAAAAGTCCCCGGCATAAGCGCTGCTGTCCATGGTTTCCCGCCCTTTGGGATAACGCACCGCCGCCACCCCTGTACAGTTGTACAGCGCATGCTGCATACAGCTGCACAGTTCTGCATATCCGCAGGGAGAATCCAGGGTGATCCCCGGAATATTGAGTAAAAAGGATACGTCAAATATACCCTGGTGGGTCTCCCCGTCCCTGCCGACAATGCCTGCATGGTCCACTGCCAGCACCACATGGCGCTGTTCAATAGACGCATCATGAATCACCTGATCATAGCCGCGCTGCAAAAAAGAAGAATAAACGGCAAAGACCGGACGCATCCCCGCCGCTGCAAGGCCCGAAGCAAAGGTGACAGCATGCGGTTCAGCAATGCCCACGTCAAAAAAGCGGCTGGGATGCGCGGACTTAAAAAACTGCAGGCCCGTTCCATATTTCATGGCGGCCGTGATCGCGCAAAGCCGGTCATCCAGCCGTCCACGATCCGCCAGATAGCGGCCAAAAGCTACTGCATAACTGTCCTCCCCGGCAATATCTGAATCTCCTGTTTGGATATTAAACGGAGCAACGCCATGGAAAGCGCCCGGATTCTGTTCAGCATAGGGGTAACCCTTTCCTTTCACAGTACGCACATGGATGAATACCGGCGTATCCAATTGCTTAGCCCGCTCAAACATAGCCGTCAATGTTTCCAGATCATGCCCGTCCGCCGGCCCAAAATACGTAAAACCCAAATCAGTAAAAAAATTGGTATGGTAAATCAGCTCTTTGAGGGTAGATTTGGAAGAAGACAGAAGCTTTTTAAGCGGCTCTCCAACAATCGGCGTATGATCCAGCATATTTTCTATTGAACCCTTGGTTTTCAGATAGGCCGGCCGGGTCCGCAGTCTGGAAAGATAGCGGGCAAAAGAACCGACATTTTTGGAAATAGACATATTGTTGTCATTGAGCACTACGATCAGATTTTTTAATCCGATTGCGTTATTCAGCGCTTCATACGCCTGTCCGCCGGTCAATGCGCCGTCTCCGATGACCGCAATCACTTTATGAGGATCCCCCTGCAGCAACAGAGCCCGCGCCATCCCACAGGCAGCAGAAATAGAAATACTGCTGTGCCCTCCGATAAAGGAATCATGTATACTTTCGGCTTCTCTTGGGAATCCGGCCAGTCCATCTTCCTGGCGCAGGGTATGGAATCGATCCCTTCTGCCGGTCAGCAATTTATGCATATAGCATTGATGCCCGACATCCCAAATAATTTTATCCTGCGGCGTATCAAAAACCTTATGTAGTGCAACCGTCAGTTCCACAACCCCCAGATTAGAAGCAAGATGGCCGCCTGTATGTGAAACCGACTGGATCAGATAATCTCTTCCTTCTGCACAAAGGCGGGTCAGGTCTGAAAGCGGCATTTGCTTTAAATCCTGCGGACTGTTGATTTGATTTAAAAGGTTAAAATCTGGCATTCTGTTCATCCTAACTTTTGCAAAATCCAGGCTCATCACCGAACCGGTACCAGCATCGCAATAATGATCCCCAGCAAAGCGCCTGCCAATACCTGAACCGGCGTGTGTCCGAGAAATTCCTTGAGTTCTTTCATATCCGGATTTTCTGTTGGATCATCCTCCTCTTCCAATCCGATATCAATCCCCTGCTTTTTAAAGTGAGAAAGAATTTGGTTGAGCCGTCTTGCCTGTTCTCCAGCCGCCCTGCGCACACCGGTTGCGTCATACATCACCACAAACGCGACGATACAACAGATGGCAAACTCCGGAGAATTGAATCCGGAAATCCGGGAAACCGCAATCGTCATGGCACATACGGTAGCCGAGTGTGCGCTGGGCATCCCGCCCGCACCGATCAACCGTTCCTTCTGGAACTTTCCTGTTGTGCTCCATGTAATCAGTGTTTTTAACACCTGTGCCGAAATCCAGGCAAAAATTGATACATTCAATACATAGTTATTCAGCAGGTGATATAAATAATCCATCCCTAATCATTCCTTTCCCGCAGAAACTGGGCCATACCATTTTCTGCTGCATCGGAACTATACTGTCTGTTCGTTATGACCGACACAAAGGCGGTCAGGCAGCCGTTCTTTTCCATCCTGTCAATTTTGACGCTGCAACAGCATATCCGTGAGAAAAAGCAAAAATCCATTATCCGGAAAATCAGCCAGCGCCGTTTTGGCCCGAATGCTTGCTTCTTCTGCCAGCCGCCGGGCCTGTTCCAAGCCAAAAAGTGTCACATAGGTCGTCTTATGCTGGCTGGCATCGCTGCCGACCGGCTTGCCCAACGCAGCTTCATCGCCGGTCACATCAAGAATATCATCGGTGATCTGAAAGGCCAGTCCCAGTGCCTCTCCATAGGCAATGCAGGCCTGTTCTTCCGCCTCAGTTGCCCTGGCCGCAATGGCACCTAACTGGCAGGATGCCCGAATTAATGCACCTGTTTTTAAACGATGAAGCGTTTGCAGATGCGAATAGTCAACCGATCTGCCCTCGCTTTCCAGATCAACCACCTGCCCGCCGATCATTCCCTCCATCCCGGCACCATGTGCCAGTGTTTTCACAGCGCGGGTCAGCTGCATTCCATCTGCACCGGAATCTGCCAACACCTCAAATGCCCGGATAAATAATGCATCGCCTGCCAGCAGCGCCGTCGCCTCGCCGTACTGCTTGTGACAGGCCGGCCGGCCCCGCCGGAAATCGTCATTATCCATACAGGGAAGGTCATCCTGAATCAGAGAGCCGCAATGAACCATTTCCATTGCACAGGCAAATTCCAGCGCCATTTTTGTATCTCCGCCCAGCATGCGGCAAAATTCCAAAATCAGCGCCCCCCGTATTCTTTTTCCCCCTGCCAGCAGGCTGTAACGCATCGCATCGGCGCCGTTTTGATACAGGGCCGGTTGCATCTGCATATGAAAAGCAAGCCGCGCATTGATCTGTGCCGCATATTGGTGCAGCCGATTTGTAAAATCCATCATGGTTGTTGATCGCCTTTCTTTCCTGTTCCCTTGATCTCAAAATACTTCTTTCCATCGTATAGATATAAAATCTGTGTTCAAAGGCTGATTATTCCCCGTCTTCTTTTTCTTCCGGATTGTCACTTTCCATTTCTGAGAGCCTGAGCTGCGCCTTGGCCAGTGTTTTTCCGCATATATCTGCCAGTTGAATTCCCTGCTGATAAAGTTTCATGCTCTGCTCAAGACTTAAATTTCCCTTTTCCAGTTTGGCTACCAGCGCCTCCAGGCGAAGCATTGCCTTTTCAAAAGAGAGCTCCGCTGGTGTCTGCACGGTTTCTGTCCCTATTGTCTTCATCTCTTCTGTCATTATCAAACCTCCTGTTTCCTATTTCGGATAAATTTCGGTGACCTTTGCAGTTGCTGTGCCATCCTGCATTCGGATTTGTATCGGTTGATTCATAGGCAGCCGGGATACGGTGGATATCAGATGGTCTGCCTGATCAAACACGGCAGCATAGCCACGTTTTAAAACCGAAAGCGGGTTAAGGGTTTCCAGCTTGTCCAGCGTACTGGTGTATCGCTGTCTGGCATTTGTATAAGACGCTGTTCCTGCCAAATGCAGGCGTTTATGCAAACCGGATAAACGTTCCTCTCCCTGCAGCAGCATCTGACGGGGGGATAAAAGATGCAGCCGGTTTTCCAGGTCTGCCAAACTACGCAAACGATAGTCAATTTCACTGCGCATCGTATTCTGTAAATATTCCCTGACTCCCTGCAACTGGCTCTGTAGCACCTGCGCATCAGGCGTGGCCAGTTCTGCCGCCGCGGTCGGTGTCGGCGCACGCAGATCCGCAGCAAAATCCGCAATTGTAAAATCAATTTCATGCCCGACTCCGGTCACGACCGGCACAGGACAAGCCCGGATCGCACGCGCGACCCGTTCGTCATTAAAACACCATAGATCTTCCAGAGAACCGCCGCCACGAACCAGCAAAAGAACGTCCAGCCGGGCATTGCCCGCTGTTCGAAGCGCTGCACAGACCGAGGGAACCGCCTCTGCCCCCTGCACCAGCGCTGGAATCAAAACCGCTTCTGCCACTGGATACCGGCGGCGAAGAACATGCAGAATATCCTGTAGCGCCGCACCTGTTTTAGAGGTAACGACGCCGATCCTTTGGGGATACCGTGGAAGGGGACGCTTGTTTTCCTTTGCAAACAGCCCTTCTTTTTCCAGGCGCTGTTTGGTCTGTTCGTAAGCCAAATATAAAGCCCCGACCCCATCCGGCTGTATGTCTGTGCAATACAACTGATAAATGCCGTCCCGCTCAAACACCTGGATATCGCCCTGTACAACAGCGCGCATCCCGTTTTCCGGCATAAATCGCAGCCGTATCGCATTGGAACGGAACATCACGCATTTCAGTGCGCTGGTTTCATCCTTGATGGTAAAATAAAAATGCCCGGAACGAACATGATTGACAAAATTTGAAATTTCACCATGAATGGATAAGCCGTTGAGTCTCTGGTCAGTCAAAAACATATTTTTAATATACCGGTTGACCTGTGTCACCGTTAAAGCCTGCTGCATTCTCATTGTCCTTTCATTCCTGTAAAACAGACTGTCTCCGCCGTTTCCTTTGTGCAATTGTTGTTTATGGATTTTTCGCTTAGCAATTTTGCTTATGCAAATTTTGTTTAGCGTGCTTTGCTCAGCTGGCTTTGCTTCACTGACCTTGCTCAACAGGCTTTGCTTCGCTGGCCTTGTTCAGCCGGCTTTGCTTAGCCGGCCCTGCTCAGCTGGTCTTACTTAGCAGGTTTTGTCTGGCTGGTATTGTTTATGCCGTGAGCGGCCAGAACCGCTATCCCTGCCGCATTGTCTGCCGAGTACTGGGGTTGGGCAAAAAGCGCGCCGTATTTTTGCGAAAAATATTGACGGATCATACGATTGGACATCACGCCCCCGGCAAATATAATCGGCCGTTCTCCATATTGCCGAAGGACCGCTTCCAACATTTTCTCCAGTGTAGCCTGAATAAAGCGGATACAGTAACAGGCCGTTTCCTCCCGGCTTTTACCATTTTCCAGCATTCGCAAACACTGATTTTCCAATCCGGACAAACAACAATCTGCGCCCTTGATGACCGGATAAACCTTAACGGGGCCTGTCCATTGCAGTGCAAGCTGTTCCAGTTCCGGTCCAGCCGGAAAATGCAAACCCATTTTCACGCCAATCCGGTCAATGGCTTGTCCCGCTTTCAGATCCAGTGAAGAAGCCGCACAAAAAATTTCGATGCATCCGTCTTGTCCGGGAGAAACCAGCAGGCAGTCTGTCGTTCCCCCCGATACATGGAAAGCAATACATTCTTTCTGTAATAAATCGAGCCTTCCGGCAGAATACAGTGCCGCGGCAATATGCCCCTCCTGATGAGAGAAACGGAATAACGGCACCCGCAACACCCCGGCAACTGCCTGGGCCGCCATTTCTCCCGTCAAAAAACAGGGCATGTAGGAGCCGGCCAGACGGCGGGGCCAACAGGAGACACCGATGCCACAAATCATGTCCGGCGAAATCGTTGTTTCTGTAAAAAGGGCCTCAATCAGGCCGCCCAACTGCTTGACATGGGCAAAAACAGCATCGCTCTGCTTTAGACCAATGCTGTTCTCCCGCACAGGCAACAGTTTTTTCTGCATTCGCATATCGCCGGAATCGGCGTCGTACAGTGCAGCAGAAGTGGTATAATTGCTGGTGTCGATCCCCAGGTAAATTCCCATATTTCTCCTCCTTCTGCCCGATCCGCAAAACCTTTCCAAACAAGCCTCTGTGTACACTTTTAGTGTATTTTATTCCAAATGGGTTTTTGCTGTCTCTTCCCCTGCTTCTGTATCTTTACGGCTTTCTGCAGCACATGCCTCTGTCCTGCTCAACCTGCGGCTGACAGCGCCCAGCACCCCGTTAATGAAAGCAGCATCTTCCGGCGTAGAATATGCCTTGCCCAGTTCAACCGCCTCATTGATGACAAAAGAAACCGCCAGCCCTTTCTCATAGCAAAGTTCATAAACGGCTACTCGTAAAATACTCAGTGAAATCTTGGAAATTCTCGCAATACTCCATTTATTACTCAAATTTTCCGCTATATTCTTGTCAATTTCCGATTTTTTCTCACAGGTTTTAAGAAAAAGATCCCGCACTTCCGGCGTAACCTCCAAAGCCCCTGATTCCTCGGCCAGCAGTAGGATTTCTTCTGGTTCCTCCTGCGAAAAGAGAGACTCAAACAGCAGCATAAAAGCATTTTCTCTAATCTGATATCGTTTTAATTTCATCGGTGTATACACGCCTTTCCGTTCTGCCTTCCTTCTTACTGATTAGCGGCGTTGGCCGCCTGTTAGGCAGAAATTCCTGCTACATAAATATTAACTTTTGAAACCGCAATCCCCGTCATGGTCTGTACAGCATTTTTTACATTCTGCTGTACCTGCTCTGCCACTTCACAAATTTTATAACCTGTTTTCAACACTACACTAATATCCATCTGCACAGCATCTGTTTCCCGGCTAACATGAATCGGCTCTGTGTTTTTTCCCCTGATGAACAGATCCTTGGCTGTTGCCCTGGCCTTTTCCAGGCTGTGTACCCCGGCAACTTCCCGTACCGCCTCTGCCGCTAATATTTTCAATACATCTTCTGAAATCTTCAGGCTGCCTACCGGTGTTTGATTGACTGCTTCCCGCATCTTCTTTACCCCCTAAAATATGAAGAATAAAGCCCTGCAAATGCAAAACATTGCAAAGCTTTTGAATCCGTTATTTTATACGATTCCAGTGTACCACAATTTTTGTAAAAACACAAGCAGAAAATCATGAATCCTCCCGTCCTGGACATCTGTTTATACTCGGTATCAGATGTTTTTTCTCTGGAACAACATATCACGGCAGCTGTAGAATTTGCAGGTTACACCCTTTGGAGAACAAGTGCATAAAATAAATATGAAAGCAAACTTATACTGCTTTTCTGACCTAGACCTGAAAGGAGACTTTGCTCTTATGGATACTAAAAAGCTGGATTCCGTCTGGCTGACTTCAAGAATAGATGCTGAACATGCTGACGATTGTGTGACCTCTGCTATGGAAAGACCAGTCGACAGCATGCAGCTGGCAATGGCTTATGTTCCATGGCAAACTTGGAATAAGACTTACGACGCGGAAACTGCATTAGATCGAGGCACGATTTCACCGGAATTAGACTTTCCATTCCTTGGTGAGGAGGTGTGCGACTGATGACAGATAATCGCACAAAGTTATTAAAACGAATTCAAGTATGCCATTTTGCTGTTGTCGATGCTTCCCTCTATCTGGATACACATCCAAACTGTCAACCGGCATTGGAATATTATAGAAAACATCAAAAAATGTTACGTCAAGCACAGGATGAATATGAAAAACTTTATGGTCCTTTAACCCGGGAATCTCTTCCGGAACATGCTTCCAGATGGGAATGGGTCGATGAGCCATGGCCGTGGGAACTACAGGATTAGGAGGCTGGACATATGTGGACTTATGATAAAAAATTACAATACCCTGTAAAAATTACAAAAACAAACCCTTCTCTTGCGAAAGTCATTATCAGTCAGTTTGGCGGGCCGGATGGCGAGCTGGCTGCATCTCAAAGATATCTTAGCCAGCGTTATACAGCAACCGACGGTCGTATTAAAGGCGTACTCAACGATATAGGTACGGAAGGGTCAGAATGATACACGACTTTGAAAAATGGCGGTATACTACCATTTTTCGCACTTGAATTTTCCGAAAAAACGTGCAAAACATCGGGTTCACAATGACGCACAGGCTTTTTCTTTGTGTTTTGCTGTTTTTCATGGTATATTCTTTTCTCTTTGCGAAGTAAAGTTGCCTTATTTCCGGAATTGTGCGATTCACCGTAAAGTGAATTGCCGACAACGTCAGCAAAGCACAAAACGGGCGTTTGAAAAAATTCAAACGCAAGGCTCCATTGTTTTATGTATGGCGGGTCATCCCGCCTTTTTATTGATCCCCAAAAGCAAAGCCTTCTTTGCTTTTGGGATACTCCCAGTGTAGCCAAGAAGGCCGTAGATGGCGAATGTGCGAGCTGATTTATTAAAGTAAATATTTATTCTGCTGAAATAAGGGAACTCTATGTATATCTTAATATGAATTATTTGAAAGGTAGAAGACCAAAATGGAAGCCTTTGAAGAATATCTGTCGAAAATTGAAAATGACGCGCACCGTTCCCGAATGCGGGAAGTGCTTACCTGGGTGAAAAGCACTTTTCCGATGCTAATGCCGAAAATTGCCTGGAATCAGCCGATGTTTACCGACCATGGCACGTTTATCATTGGATTCAGCGCCGCCAAAGGGCATTTCGCCGTCTCACCGGAGGCACAGGGAATGGCGGCGTTTTCCGATGACATCGCAAAATCGGGATATAGCCAGACGAGCAATCTTTTCCGCATCCAATGGGACGAACCAGTGGACTTCCCCTTGCTGGAGCGCATTATCCGGTACAATATCGAGGACAAAAAAGACTGCACCACCTTCTGGAAGAAGTAGCCACCACGATCGGAGGAATGAGATTGGATTTAGCATCCGTTATGGCTGAACTGGAAGCGCTAGGGACAGAGCAAACCAGAAAAACCTATCGAAACCACGGGGTACAGGAGCCCCTGTTTGGAGTAACGCTTCGGGACATGAAGCCTCTGGCCAAAAAGATCAAAAAGGACCATGCCCTTGCCATGGAGCTTTACGCCACCGGTAACTACGACGCACAAACGCTGGCGGGAATCCTTGCCGAGCCGAACAAAATGACCGCCGCGGATTTCGAACTTTGGATGAAGGTGGCAAACTGCCGGGCTACAGCGGACTACGTGGTGGCGGTCACATTGGCGGAAACCGACTTTGCGGAGGAACTTGCCGACCGCTGGATTGACAGCGGGGATACGAACTACCAGTCCACCGGGTGGAACTGTTATTGCCGACTCCTCGCCAGCCGCCCTGACGAGCAGTTTGACCGAGAAAAGCTGAGCAAGATGCTGCAACGCGTAATTCGGGACATCCACGGGCGGTCCAACTGGGTGAAATATGCCATGAACAGCTTTGTCATATCGGTTGGTATTTCCTATCTCCCATTACACGAAGAAGCAATGGAAGCCGCCCTGAAAATCGGTGCTGTTTCGGTCGACCACGGGAATACCACCTGTAAAACACCGCTGGCAGCAGAGTATATCCGCAAAGCAGAAGAAAAACAGCGTCTGGGCTTCAAAAGGAGAAAGGCACGATGCTAAATTCGCTCAACCATCTCTTGACGTCGCCAAGTTTTCCAGCACATAGGTCCATTTGGTAGGCAACAGCTTCAAATGTACCTCCATGCGCCGATCAGGGTAGGCGGTGATGTGGTCGAGCAGATTGCCATAGAAATTGCCGGAGGTGGTCTCTCCCCTGACGATGCCCGTTACCTTGGCGCGGATATCCTTCTCCAGTGTGGCGGTGTCGTAGGACAGGCTTTCCCGTTTCTCCGCCGTCGCAATTTTTTCGGTGAGTTCTGCGATATGGCGGTCGTATTCGGCATTCATCAGCTTCATGTCCTCTTTGGAAATACTTTTGGCGAAAAAGGCGTCCAGCATCGCCGCTTTCTTTGCCTCAATCTGCTCCAGTTCTTTTTGCAGCCGCTGGGCGCTGAGCTGGCTACTGTCCTGAGAAGACTGGATGGCCTCCAGCACCATACGGGTAATGTCGCGGACAATGGCGTCTGTATCCAGCTTTAGCATTCCCACCGCCTGCCGCACCATCTCCATCCCCACTTCGTCCCGAAGTTGATAGCTCACGTTGCAACCGACCTCATTGCCTGCCGGATCGATGTGGTACTTGCCCTGCGCTGTGGTGGTGCCGCACCGCCATGCCTTGTAGCGGCTGTCGTCCTTTCGCCGGCGGCTGCGGGAGACAAAGCTCTGTCCGCACTCGCTGCACTTGATTTTTCCCGACAGCGGATAACGGTTACCGTGGCCGGTGCCGCATTTGCCGTCAATGTCCCGTCGGACGATCTCGCGCTGAGCTTCTTCCCACAGCTCCCGGTCGATGATGGGCTCGTGGTGGTCTTTGAGAAAGACGAATTCCTCCTCACCTCGGTTGTATTTCTTCTGATGAGTGAGATAGTCTGGGGTGATGGTCTTTTTCTGCTTCAAGTCCCCGCAGTATTTCTCGTTGCGAAGGATTTTTAAAATCACGGTATTCCGCCAGCTTGTGCTGCCGGTAAGAGTCTTGTATCCCGCCTCCCGCAGTTCCCTGGCGATCATCGTGGTGCCTTTTCGCTCATGGACATACTTATGGAAAATCAGACGGACAATCTCCGCCCCCTGCGAATTTACAGTCATTTTGCCGCCCTGCACATCATATCCCAGCAGGGAACGGCCGAACACCACACCCTGTTCCATCTGGCGGGTCTGGCCCCATTTGACTCGGGCGCTGGTGGAACGGCTTTCCTCCTGCGCCATAGTGGATTTGATGGCCAGCAGCATTTCGGAGTCCTCTTTGAGGGTGTTCATGTTGTCATTCAGAAAGAAAACGCCGATTCCCATTCGCTTGAGTTCCCGGGTATAGGTAAGGCTGTCCAACGTATTGCGGGCAAAACGGGAAATCTCTTTTGTCACGATCAAATCGAACCGGTGAAGCCGGGCGTCGCTGATCATACGGTTAAATGCCGCGCGCTTTTGGGTGCTGGTGCCGGTGATGCCCTCATCGGCGTAAATCTTATATAGCTCCCAATCCGGCTGGTGGTCGATGTATTCCCGAAAATACCGCTGCTGGCTTTCAAAGGAATTGACCTGATCCTCTTTATCTGTGGAAACACGGCAGTAGGCTGCAACTTTCATTGCTTTTACTCCTTTCCTTCTTGCGATGTTTTGGCGGTTTCGGCTTGCCGAAATCGTGGCCGTTCCGGCTGTAAAGGCACAAAACTCGTTGTATGAAAAATTTATCTTTCACACTGCCCTTGTCTCTTTTCATTGTAACGGGTCTATCTCAAAAACACGAATGTGCGAATTTGATTTTTTCTCTATGTAAAGCGGGAAAAGGGACGTGTAAAATCTTTTATTTTTCACGGCCCCGAAAAAACTCTTGCGGGTCATAAAAGGGACCCGCGTTTCGCATCGATTAGATGCGAAACGCGCTTTTTCTCCAACATAAGTTCAATTTTGATGATTCAGTGTGTCCAAACAGTGCTGAATTTGTACTTCGTTTAAAACGCCCTGCTCTTTCAGAGCAATCAAAACCGACTGCTGGTACAGCCGGTAGAATTCCGGTGTGTCCGTTTTGCTGACTACGATTTCTTCGGTACATTCCAAAAATACCGCTTTATTCCCCATTGGCCTCACCTCCCGCGTCAGCACAAATTCCATTTTTCTCGGGATGACTTTAAAAAGTTATCCCTCGATCATTCCGCTGTGCTTCCTTTCCCCCAAAAGCCTTCGGCTTTTCAGGGGTCCCATAAATACTTATGAGGAAAAATGTTTGGCTTTGCCTGTCCGTTGCTTCTTTTTTGGATGGAAGTGCTTGACATAGCGAATGTAGGAGCGAATGGAGAGATCGTCTGTGGAAATACCGGTTCCAAATAACTTTTTTCTCAGTTGCATCAAGTCGCGTTGGATGCTGCGGCGGACGGCACTTTCGTCCACGTCTTCACTTCTGGCAATCTGAGAGTAGTTTTCCTCACAGAAAAAGTGCCGGTAAATAATGCGGACAGCCTGCTTACCCGGCAGACTGTTCAGAACGTCGTATAAAATGCGATAGGATTCCATCCGAATAAAAATTCGGCAGGGATCTACGTCGTAAGCCATACACCGGCTTTTCAGATAATCTCGAAGTCTTTCATCATCGAGTGAAAAGACAAGCCTGTTCTCCGATCCCGTTCTTTTTGGGCGTGCTCCGCTTTGTCGAATTCCTTCACAATGGCTCTCCAGATGGTTATACTTTTTGCTTCACATGTCATACGGTATGACCTCCTGTTTCTACACAGCTCACGGCTATGTACCGCAAGAGAACAGAAAAATTCATTTTTTATGCAGGAGGGACCACCTGTCCGTCGGTTCCTCTGGATTTGTATAGCCTCCTAATTTAAAGCAGACTTTCGGAGTAATTTCAGACGGCCTTTTCCGATTCCATACGGGAAGAAAGAGCTAAACCACGTATTCATTAAGTCCTACGCTAATCGCCAATGCATGGTTGATACTGTGGAGATGGCACTCTTTCAAATGCCCGACAAAGGCGCCAAGCCGTCTTTTGTCAATGGTGCGAATCTGCTCCAAAAGGACAAGGGCCGGAAGCTGTAGACCACTTTCCGGTTGAAGCAAGTAATGAGTAGGCAACTTGGCTTTGGCATTTATCTTGCTGGAAATAGCCGCGACAATCACCGCGGGGCTGTGCCGGTTTCCCATGTCGTTTTGAATAATCAAGACAGGGCGATGCCCCTCCTATTCCGAACCGATTTCCCGGCCAAAATCGGTAAAATACAAATCGCCGCGCAAATAGGTGCGTTGCATCATGAGACTTCCTTTTGAATGGAAGACGGGATAAACCGCCTATGTAGGGGAACCGGGCAGGACAATCACAAAATTGCCGCGACGAAAGAAAAACAGGTGGAAGGAGCCTTATCCTTTCACCTGTTTCCTCACGCAAGGGTGTTTTTTCAACCGCCTTATTTCAAAATATTTTTCAATCTCTTTTCTGCGTTGCCACCGATTTTGCAACAGCTTGAAACGGACACCTCTCCCTTTTTGCAATCTGCTTATAAGTCACACCTTTAAAATAATACAGAATCAATCTGCGCCGCTGTGTATCCGATAATTGGGAGATCGCATGATGAAGTCGTCCGTACTCCAGTTTGCGGATAACGGCATCCTCAAAGGATTCAGATTTATCTATAGCCCGTAAATTGAGGGAAGTCTCCGTCTGTGCCGATTGTTCATAATGCCTGTCCACTGCGTTGAGATAAGAGAAATCTTCCAGTTCAAAGCGATCCATAAGATTGAATAGTTCCCTATACATCGTGATTTCCCGTAATGCTCCTTGTCCGTCTCGAAAGAAAAGGAAGTGCTGGCCCTCAATTTTGGCAAGGGTGTAGAGGTTATCTTTGGCTTTTCTTCGTTTAAGACGTTTTTCGTCCATAGCCTGTGGCTCCGACGATCTGAATTTCAAGAGAAATTCAGATCGTCGGTGAACTACGGCAACCTTTGCCAGAAGCAGGCTTGTCCTGCGTTCTGGCAAAAAAACGACGCAAAAAAATCCGCAAAGGCCGTCAAGCCATTGCGGATCTCGGAAAAGCAACTTCTATGATACAGAGATTTGGCTTCTCCATTTAAGGTATAGATCTGCCATGCAAGCTCGGAATTTTTTAATAGATGATGCCCATGTTCATACAGGGCTATGTAGGTAACTGCTGCTTCGAATCGGCAGCAAAGCGCAGGTTGCCCAGCGTATAAAAAGTCCCTCCTATCTAAAAAAACAAATTTGGAGGGATTCACAAGATCAGGGTAAAAAGAGGTATCCCTCCAAATCACTATTTTTTCTTTTGTCGCTCTATATTCTCTTTTAATCGTTTTCTGTCGTGGAACGACGTTAATCCCAGTTATTCAACCGTCACGTGTAGTGTACCATGAAATTCTTCGCCTTCAAAAACTAGATAGTTATCTCCTGTCGTCAGCGTAAGTGGATGACTTCCATTCCCTTCTGTTTCGGTAAGCATATATCGATTGTCTTTATCTATCCAGTAAAGCTCTGCGGAACCGGACTCTACTGTTAATTCATAGGTCACAGTCAGTTCGTTCCCGTTTTCCCGTTCCAGTCCGGTTCCGCCAAAGAGATATTCTGTACCGCTGAAATCTTCGTAATCGGCTGTGTAGGAACCGATATAGGTATCCTCGCCTTCCATCTTCTCACCTTTCAGTTCTTTTTCATCGGTCAGGGCATATTGGCTGACATGATGGAGCAGACCGTTAAATTTGTCCAAAATGGAATCCTTGCTGCAACCTACCATTGTAATTGCCAGGCAAAGGAGCAGCGCGGCAGCAGTTAAGCACTTTCCTTGTTTCATAGGAACATCCTCCTTAAAACAGGCTTGCAATCGCCAGACCGACAATTGCAACCGCACCAACCGCGTAAATTCCATTGATCACTGTGCAGACCTGCATCCATTTGTTTTTCACCTTACCCTTGGTGTAAGCCAGGATGGAAAAGACGCCGGAAAAAATCATAAAGGCAGCGTAACTGTAAACCATAATTTCCGCCACTGGAGATTCCAGCGCCCAATCAAAGGTGCGCATGGGAAGGATCGTCCACGGGACAAAGAGCATCATGGTAGCAATCGCAGTACAAATTTTGTTTTTCATCAAAGTTATCTCCTTTCAGTAGCGCTAAACCGCACACAGGCGATTCCCAGTGCAATCACGGTAATCAAAACAGCTACCGGCAGCCAGGGTAGCCAGGCGATTTGGGTTTCATAAACTCCTTCGGCAGAGCGTCCGTACTCCACCATCAGCAGGTAGAAAGGATAGCTCATCGGATAGGCAAACCAGATCTTCGTGTTAATCATTAGAACCGACGGAACAATGGAAGCAAGGCCAATCCCGACCGAGAAGACCGGTGTCTGAATCAGGTTGGCAATCATCCAGAACACCGCTGCCATGGGGATAGCTCCGGCATAAAGACTGAAAACAACCCGGCAGACATAAAGTGGATTCAGAAAGAAGCTGTAGTCTTGCATCTGAGAAGCAATTGCTGCGCTGCCGTAATAAGCAGCGATGGTCATGACCATCTGGGCAAAAGCCAGTAAGATAAGCACTGTGAATTTAGCTAGGCAGAGCTTTGCGGTATTCACCGGCAAGGAGAGCATTTTCAGAATGCCTTTGTTGGAACGCTCAGTTTGAGTGAGCAGTACCGTACCGACCACCAGCGACGCGGGAATCATAAACCAGACCATTCCCATGAAGCCCTGAATAAAGAAGTTATTCTCCGGGGTAATGGGGATTCCCCGTGTATCGAAGTTCATGTCAGCGTTGATGATGCTTGGAATCCACATGATAATGACCGGTATCAACAGAATCAGCAGGATTTTGGAACGGCGTATTTTCTTTAACTCTACGCCTGCAAGAGAAAATAGGTTCATTCTGCACACCTCCTGATCTTTTGATAAACAAGCTCCAGCACCCCAAAAGCCACGGTTTCAGCGGTACAGATCCCTAAAAACAGCAGAACACGGCTACTTTCCGCTGCCATAGCTAGGGTTTGATAGGGTGAGCTGAACGGGCAAAGGCTTAAGATCAGGTTATCCTGCGGGAAGATGGACATTGTAAATACCAAAATCACGCCAATTCCCAAAGATACCCACATGTTTTTGCAGGCGGAAGCAATCACCAGCATCAGCATGACTGTAGGGAGGGTAACAAACCACTGGAAGCCTGCACTCTTCAAAAGCTCCAGCGCGTCAAATTCATAACTTGGAAACCAGTGAATGACGCATCCGGCAAGGACAGCGGTTTCTATTGCTACCATCAGGGCAAGCACCAGCGCGGCAATCACAAACTTCATCCAAAACAGATTGCCTGTCCGGACCGGCAGGACATCCATTTTCTGTGCTCCGTTGTCGGCATACTCGGTGTGGTACATCAGGCAGGCACCGCAGATGCAAACCAGAATGTTGAGCATGGCCATCATCTGCCAGTTAGCGTCCATCAGGATGATAAAGGGGTCCCCCGGCAGGGTGGTAAAGGTTTCCGCACGGACCAGCATATTGATGAGCGGGAACGCCGATGCCAGCAGCCCGCCCGCCAGAAAGGCAGGAAAATACCCTGTCCGTTTCAGCTTTTTCGTTTCCAGTGCCACTGTCATCTTCCAGCACCTCCCCTGCGGTTGTCCTCGTCAATCATGGCAAGGAAGGTATCCTCCAGATTGTCGGTGGGAAACCCGGCGGAACGAGCGCTGGTTTTCAGATCCTCCATTGTCCCCTCAAAGAGCAGGCGGCCGTGGTTGAGAATCCCGATATCGTCCGCCATCAGCTCCACTTCCGGTAGCAGATGAGAGGAAACCAGCACCGTGCAGTCATACTGCTGAGGCAGGGACTTAATCAAGGTGCGAATCTCGTGGATTCCTACCGGGTCTAAGCCATTGGTAGGTTCATCGAGGATAAGGATAGGCGGCCGGCCGATCAGCGCGCCTGCCAACCCCAGTCGCTGCTTCATACCCAGGGAATATTTTTTCGCCAGACGCTTGCGGAACTGGGTCAGCCCCACCAGCTCCAGCGCGTCGGAAACACTACTTTTCGGCAGACCGAGAATTTTTTGGATGATCTCTAAATTTTCCTCCCCAGTCAGATTACCATAGAAAGCGGGCGCCTCAATAAAGGAACCGACTTCTTTCAAAATGGCCACCCGGTCGGAGGGATAGGTTTTTCCATCAATGTGGAAGCACCCCTCAGTCGGATGCGTCAAGCCGAGAAACATCTTCATGGTGGTGGACTTCCCCGCGCCGTTAGGACCGAGAAAACCGTAAACGCTCCCCTTTCGGATATGCAGATTCAAATGGGAAACTGCTGTAAAGTCCCCATAGGTTTTGGTGAGATCTTGAGTTTCGATTATATTCATGCTTCATAAGCTCCTTTCCTTTGATGATGTCAGTATAAGCCAGCAACCTTGTGCCAACCTTCTCTCAACCTTACATTTGCTTTACATTTGAGATCGATTACGGCAGGTGTGGAATTTCTATGCTATAATTAAGAAATAGGAGGGACGAACGATGGATCAACATTATTACAAACAGAAAAAAATCCTTCTCGTAGATGATGAGAAGGAGCTTTTAGATATGGTTTCTGACTTTCTACGGGAGGATGGCTATACACAGATTCAAACGGCAAGTACCGCTACGGAGGCAATAACCGCAGCAAAAGAATGGAACCCGGATTTCGCTATCCTCGATGTCATGCTGCCAGACATGGATGGCTTTTCCCTGTTTGAACAGCTGCGGAAGTTTACAGAGATTCCGGTATTATTCCTGACCGCCCGCGGTGAAGATGAAGACAGGCTCCGGGGCCTCGGCCTTGGCGCCGACGATTATATGGTAAAGCCGTTTCTGCCCAAGGAATTGCTGCTGCGAATGGGAATCATCCTTCGGCGATATTACAAGGAAGAAAACCCGCTGGTGCGGCTTGCCGGGAGCCAGATTGATTTTTCCCGGGCAGAAGTCATCAAAAATGGCGAGCACATGCCGTTGACGGCCAAAGAGCACGATATTTTACAGGCTTTATATCGCAATGCTGGCCGGATTGTGACCATTGACCAGCTCTGCGAGGCGGCTTGGGGCGATAACCCGTTTGGCTATGAAAACAGCCTGATGGCTCATATCCGCCGGATCCGGGAAAAGATTGAAGAAAATCCATCCAAGCCGGTATCCCTGATCACGGTCAAGGGGCTGGGATATAAGCTGGTGCTGGAGGGATAAGCGGTGAAAAGTACATTCAAACTCATCCGGCGGTTTATAAAGATCCTGCTGCTGTCGTTCATCGGCTTGATGGTATTGAATATCGCGCTGCTTATTTTCGTTGTTTCGAGATCGGAGTCCAACTCCGGCGGCTGGAAGGCCACGGAACAGCTTGGAATGGAATTAACGGAAACAGAAAACGGCGGGTATATGCTGTCGGAAAAGGGGCAGGAAATTTTACAGAAAAGAAATGCCTGGGCAATTTTGGTCGAAGATGAGACCGGCGATGTGGTCTGGCACAGCGATAATCTTCCGGATGACATTCCGCTTCATTACTCGGCGGCGGATATCTCCTACTATACACGCGGGTATATTGAGGATTATCCTACGACCACCGCTGCCCGCGGAGACGATCTGATTTTTATGGGACATCCGAAAGATATGTACTGGAAGCATATGTGGCCAGCCTTTGATTATCAGCTGATTGCCAATTCACCGAAAATCATCTTGATGTTCCTAGTGGTCAATTTACTGGCGATCCTGGTCATTTATTTTGTGTCCACATCGGGCGTTTTGAGATCGGTGAAGCCGATCGTTTCAGGAATTGAAGCTTTGCCGGAGGGCAAGGAGATTTACATTAAAGAAAAGGGCCTGCTGTCGGAACTGGCTGCTGCGATCAACCAAGGCTCCGAAAAACTTATGCAGCAGGACCGGGAACTGAAGAAAAAAGAGAGTGCCCGGGCTAACTGGATTTCTGGCGTTTCTCACGATATTCGCACCCCGCTTTCCATGGTAATGGGTTATGCCGGACAGTTGGAAGAAAGCAGCGCACTTTCCGAAGAAGACCGCAGGAAAGCGTCCATCATCCGGCAGCAGAGTCTCAAAATGAAGAACCTGATCAATGACCTGAATTTAGCCTCCAAACTGGAATACAATATGCAGCCGCTGCATCCGGAGCCGGTGAATTTGGTGGCGGTAGCAAGGCAGTGCGCGGCGGATTTCATCAATGCGGATTTAGAGGGTAAGTACCCGGTAGACTGGAAGACGGACGAAGACCTAACCGCCTGTGTGATACAAGGAGATAAGGACTTGCTGCGTCGTGCGGTTAACAATCTGCTGAACAATGCCCAGTCACACAACCCGGAGGGATGTGCCATTTCTGTGGAAGTCCGGGAAGAAACAGACAGCTATTGCATCTCCGTGGAGGACGACGGCGTGGGCATTTCCGATGAACAGCTGGAGAAACTGCGGAACACGCCGCATTATATGATGAGCGACAGCGGGACAGAGGAACCGCGTCACGGCTTGGGACTGCTGATTGTCCAGCAGATTGTAAAGGCGCACGGAGGGTCTATATCGTTTCATCATGGGAAAAGTGGTGGATTTATGGTTCAGATGATTTTCGCGATCTCTGCTCCCAAATAATGTCAGGAAAAGCAGCAGGCTATGGCCTGCTGCTTTTTCAATGCTGTTATACCTAGTTTTATAGAAGTGCCTTGTGCGTTAAGATAGAAAGAGGCTCTCATTCTTTATAGAAATAAAGTGTAGGTGTTTATAGACTTAAACATATCTTGAATATTGCTTTTCCCTTTTATATTTTTATCTGTATTCTTAAACAATCTGACTGATCCCTCACCGCTTTTGCAATTTTTCAAATTCCTACCAGCTGGCCGATTGCCTCTGTCATACATCCCGGCGTTGTATTCGTTTCGGTAACCGATCATCATCCTTGCACCGGCTGATCTGCTTATACACACGATCCCGTTCCTGAATTAGGGCAGGAATCTTCTCTTGCATATTCTCTATAAAAGTCTGTAACTGCTCTGCCGTGTCGATCTGCTCGCGGTAGAGCAGTCTTGCCTGTTCGGAGTATTTCTCCGCCCTGCGGATTTCGGCGCGGAGGGCGGCGCTATAATGCGGGTGAGGATTTTTACGGATAATACCCAACAGATAGCAATAATGGAGATACAGCCCCCGAAAGCTATTCTTACTAACTGTAAATGGACGTATCTTCGGCGGTGGAGGCAACGGACGGCTGGGCGTTCGGCTTTGTAAAATACGTCGGCGGATGGCCTCTTCGGTGTAATCCTCCCCCAGCGTCTTAAAACGCGCCGGATGTTTGGTGCCGGGGATTTGCAGCGTGTTGTACTTGCATTGGGAATCGTAACGCACCAGATATCCCATTCGCTGAAGCGCCTGATAAAAAACCGCTCGGTAAAGGATCGGCTAAGGGCATTGTCGATGTCCTGCCGCATGAGGTTAATACTGGGGTGGACAACCCGGCCTTTTCCGCCAGATACAGACTGCGGGGTGTTTTGCTTTTCTGCGGATTTTCGACGACGGACAGCCCATATTCGCGGCAGATTTCGTCCGACAGGCGGCGGAATTCCCAATAAGTGGTTTTGTAATCGTTGTAGCGCTTGCCATCCATGAAGGAGACACAATTGAGCACGAAATGGTTATGCAGGCAATTGGTGTTCAGATGAGTAATCACGACAACCTCGAACCGGCCTCTCCATAACTTCCGGGCCAACTCCACGCCGATTTTGTGGCACTGAGCCGCCGTGCCCTCGCCAGGCTGAAAATTCTGGTAAGCATGAAAAGCCATGTTGCCGCCTGTTTTCCCAAAGCGCAGTTTCATCATCGTCATATGCTCCGCCACTGTTTCAGGAATACAGTTGATCCCCGTTACATAACAGAAATGATCGGTTTTGTCGGTATTCTCCGCATAGTCTAATACCTGCGTGAGGTCATGCTGCAAAACAGCATTATTGGTAGTCTTTTCCGGATTCATGATATAAACCACCACCCGCACGATACTGTCTTTGATGTTCCAGATTTTTGTGACTGCCATAGGGTTTCCCTTTAAAAGCCAAGCGGAGAGATGAAGCCCTCCGCTTGGCCGCTTAGACATCTTTGAATAAACGTTTGTGTTCCGTAAGAAAGGTATCCCGCATAAAGCCGGCACCGAGAATAAAGCCATCCAAAAAGCTCTCATATGCGGCAATGCCGTTTATCTCACTCTGAGTATTGACAAGATCCAAAAACTGGCTTTTCAGTTTTCCTTCCAGTTCTTCTGTAAGAATGTCCTCATTTTTTGAAATCACCGAAATCGCCTTTTCATACTGGGAATCCTGTGAAAAGCTCCGTTCGTTGGGGTGGATATTCCCATAGAACAGCTCCTCGATAAAATTCATTCTGCATCCCGCCTTTCGCTCTCACTATAATGCAAAAGGAAAGATGGCACCACTTTACGAAAAGCCTATTTTTCAGATTTGACAGGTTCGGGTAGTGTGACGGCGGCCTGTAATTGCAGGATGAAGCGTTACGGTTCCCCTCGTTCCAACGCAGATTGGGGCAGCTTGGCATTCAGCTCGTACAGACCAGTCATCAACTTATGATAGTCTATCGGCGGCGTTTCCTTGGGATGGAAGCCGTTGATCAGTAGTCGCACATAAGCGGAAACTGTCAGTCCGGACTTGCGGTTGTGCTGTTTTAAGCGTTGGTTCTCCGCTTCAGTGGGGTGGATATTCAGTTGTACGGTTCGTTTTCTCATGGAGAAAACACTCCTTTCATAGCAGGGGTCAGAGGGGGTACGCCCCCTGCAAACGGCAGTTTACGGCAAGGAAAGACACGGCCGCGGCTTTACAAAGCCAGTACTCATTACAGAGCGGACAGGCGTCCGTCAGTCGATTTGGTGCACTCTGGTTAATCTGATGTTTCCTTTTCGGTTTCGCTCAAAGGTAAAGGCGGATTCGTGGCCAAACGGTATATCGGGAATACCCAAATAGTCATCCGGCTCTGAAAAGCGGTACACAGGATTTTTCGTCCGTCGTCAAAATCCACATAGGCGATGACATTGTCTTTCTGTCCCCATTTTTGCAGACCAGGGTGTCGGTGAAACTGCCCTTATTTTCGTTAAAAGCATATTCTGCAGCATGAAATCCGGATTTTTCAAATTACTCTTTGGAATAGGCTGGGATTCGATTGTTCATGATAAAACTTCTTTCTTTTTAACCAGCAAAAAGCCGCCGGATTGCTCCGACGGCTTTCGTGGTTTTCATTTGATTTTACATGGCTTTCTGGCGGGTCAGAATACATGTGGTTACGCGATCTGTGATGATGCCCCGGTCACGAACCGGGTAATATTCCAGTAGGGGCTGCACGGCCTCCTGGATATCCGCCCCGCTTATCTTAGGCAGCATCAGTTGCTTGCCGGTCAGGCTCCGGGCGGCGTTCATCTGCCGAGTGAAGGTGGTGTTAAAGGGTCTTGCCCGCAGGACAGCGATCAGCGCTTTTGGAGCAATGTCCATTTGGGAAAGCTGGGTGTTGGAGAGTAGCCCCGCGCCGTTGTCGAAGATTGGGCAGTAGTCATAACGGCCGCCCTGCTCGATAACCGCGATGTTATTGAGATGCCGGT
This sequence comes from Candidatus Falkowella caecavicola, assembly GCA_904420125.1. Taxonomy (GTDB): domain Bacteria; phylum Bacillota; class Clostridia; order Oscillospirales; family Ruminococcaceae; genus Falkowella; species Falkowella caecavicola. The sequence continues at coordinate 29,163 of CAJFUK010000066.1, forward strand.
CATCGTTGCAGAACAGCGCGTCCACCTCAAACAGCAGGGTCAGATACTGGGGAAACTCTCGAAGCCTCGTATATTCCGCCGTTGCTTCTGCCAGAAAGGCCACCCGACGTTTGTCGCTGGGGAGCTGGGCCAGCTTCTGCTTGAGAGGAGTGCCAAGATAATTTGTCAACAGCCGGTTGACAGTAATCAGCGATTGCCCCGGCTTCAGAAAATTTTTGCTGGCACAGCCAGTTCGATCCCACCCGTGGACATGCAGTTTTTCCATCCGGTAGCGCACAAAGGTAAATGGCGTGTCAATTTCGATGTTACTCTGTTCCAGCAGGGTGGAAACCAGCGTTTCCGCCAGCGCCTCATAGCCGAACTGGTCCAGCTTGTACCAGTAGTTTGCTACAGTGTCCAGCCATTTTTCCTGATTGCCCTTGCTGGACGTTTCGGCAATTTTTTCGTCTGAAACAAGGCGTATGATCATTTTGAAATCCTCCTTGCGTGAAAAAATTTTTACACATCCTCTACTTCAATCCACTGCTGATCTTCCGCTATTCGTCCGCCGGTCTTCTGGATGATCGCCAGTGGATCGTATTCATCAAGATCCAGCGCTTCCAAATACTCCCGTAATCCAGCACGTTCTTTGGGGATGCAGCGTTCCTGCAAAAAGGTTTGAAAGTCCTCCCAATTGGGGACCGGGTTGTTTCCAAAAGCGGTTTTCACCGGATCATCTACATGGTTTTCTGCCGCAAGGGTCTCGTCGGTAAAATCCGCGTAGATGGTGGTGCAGAGCCGGTCGCCATCGTAAAAGCACAAGCGCCATACTTTATGCCCCAGTGCACGCTTCTGCTTGGCAAATTCTGAACAGGACAAACGGCAGGTCAGAATGATTTGATTTCCGTCAAAAAAAAGTGCCACATCCCGCTGCTCCAGACTAATCCCCATCGCTTCGACCCAGGCAGTGGGCAGTGTGACCTTGCAGGTTTTTGCGCCCTTCGCCGCCGTACCGCCCGCCGCACTGATATTGATTTTTGCCAACCGTTTTTCCATACAGATCACCTCTTGTATTTATTATATACTATTCGGTACGAATAATCAATAATTATCTAACCAGCAAACCATTCGTCTCGATTTTCTTTCCCAATGCACCAAAGGTGAAAATCTGTGCTATAATAGTTTAAAGGTTTAAACCATTGGGCATATTTCATATGTCTTCAAAGGAGGATGGGTATGGACGAGTGTAGAGTACAGCGGCAGTCACTGGCGGAGGAATTCAAGGCACTGCAAGGCTCCTTTGTGGCGCTGGGAGATGAGACCCGCCAGCAGATCTTTATCGCCCTGCTGGAGTATGAAACTGTGGGCATGCGTGTGCCTGAAATCACCAAGCGCACCCATCTTTCCCGCCCGGCCGTGTCCCACCACCTGCGTATCCTCAAGGACGCCGGGCTGGTCAACGTCCACCGCCAAGGCACCATGAATTATTATTACGTGGATGCCAACCTAGGCAAATGGAGTGAGATCAAGGCACTGGTGGATCACGTGTGTCAGGTGGCACAGGATGCCGCACGAGCCCATTACCCCCATTTAGAAGAATGAAAGGATGATTGTCATGACGATTTTAGATGCGATACAAGCCCGCCATTCGGTGCGCAGCTACAAGGATATCCAGCTGAAGCCGGAGGATATCCAGATCCTGCAAAAAGAAATCGACGCCTGCAACAAGGAGGGCGGACTGCATATCCAGCTGGTGACCAACGAGCCAAAGGCCTTTGACAGCTTCATGGCTCATTACGGCAAGTTCTCCGGCGTGCAAAATTACATTGCACTCATCGGAAAAAAGAGCGCCGACTTGGAGGAGCGCTTGGGCTATTACGGGGAGCGGCTGGTTCTGTTGGCCCAGACACTGGGACTGAATACCTGCTGGGTGGCTATGACCTTTGGCAAAGGGGCGGCCAAGAGTCGCTGCACCATCGCGTCCGGGGAAAAGCTGGTGTGCGTGCTGTCCCTTGGTTACGGCGCCACACAGGGAATCGCCCACAAGAGTAAGCCCATGGATGCTCTATGCCAAGTGGAAGGCGCTATGCCAGAATGGTTCCGCAAGGGCATGGAAGCGGCGATGCTGGCCCCTACGGCCATGAATCAGCAGAAATTTATGATTTCTCTCAGCGGAAACACCGTCACAGCAAAATCTTTGGGCGGCTTTTATTCCAAAACAGACCTGGGTATCGTCAAATACCATTTTGAGACCGGTGCAGGAAAAGAAAACTTTACTTGGGCAAAATAAAAAACATATAGGTTACTGTCTGCAATGCAATAAGTATTGCAGACAGTATTTTTATGCGTAAATCAGTTCCTAGCGTATGATTTCCTCCGCTTCAATCAAGCTTCACAGCTCCGCCTGCTCTTCTTTGGTGAGATATGAAAGCTCCACCACTGGGGAAAAAGCGATGCGTTTTTGATCGATCAGTTCCAACAGCGGCGAGGCAAGCTCGGTCAGGCGGATATAACGTAACACTTGGTTACGACTTTCACCAGTCTGTTCTTCAATTAAAGATGCAGTATCCGTTTTTTAGACTTCGTCACAATTTGTGACGAAGTCGCTTTTCCCTGATGCTTCAATGCTTCCAGTTTCATCTTATAGGCAAAGGCCTTTTCACTGGGGAGCAGGTTCTCCCTCTGAATGTTGCTATCCACCATCAGAATTACCGCCTCATCATCGGCTGTCCCGTACCAGAACGGGCAGCTTTTCCATCCTCAGCACTCCGCCTCCATCTTGCGCCGGGGTGGTCACTGACGATCTCATACCCACCCTCCACCGGCCTTGCCATCAGCGGGGAGAGCACGCCGTATTCTTTCATGCTCTGGCACAGCCTGTCCATTTTCTCGTCCTGCAAGACCTTGAAAGGATGGTTTTGAAAAGGGTTCAGTTCTACTACCGGGATTTCCTGCACCCGTTCTAGTTTTGCGTCCTGCTGTTCTTCAATAAAAAACAGGTCACCGAAAGAGGACAGCGGCAAATCCAGCTTCTTGCTCATTTATCTTCACCACCTTTTAAGGGGGTGAAGATTTTTATGTCACCTTTCGCGACGGTAAAGTTCCTTGCGCCATCTTCCGGCAGGGCGACCAAGACATCCACCTGCCAAAAGACATTGGATGAACGGGTTTTACTCTCCAACGTAAAGGAAAACAGGCAATTTGGTTTTCGCACATTCCCGTTTTCCGGCTTATCCGCGCCCGCAAACCCGCATAGGACAAGGCTTTGTGCGTCCGTGCGCCATTGTGACCCTCCGGTAGGTACAGAAGAACTGGGTCATATGGAAATGGTCTGCGCCATTATTTATCAGCTGACCAAAGACCTGTCTATTGACGAAATTAAAAAAAGTGGTTTTGACACTTATTATGTAGACCATACAACAGGTTTATATCCTGTCGCCGCATCCGGTGCGCCTTTTACCGCTTCCTATTTTCAATCAAAAGGAGATACACTGACCGACTTGCATGAAAACCTTGCAGCAGAGCAAAAAGCGCGTACAACATATGATAATATTTTGCGTCTGGTAGATGATCCTGAAGTCAGAGATCCGATTAAATTCCTGCGTGCACGGGAAATTGTTCATTATCAAAGATTCGGTGAAGCACTTCGGATTGCGCAGGATAACTTGAATTCAAAAAATTTCTATGCATTTAATCCTTCGTTTGATCAAAGAAAAAAATTCAAATAATTGAATTGCACATATAAAGGGGCATACTGCAATAAAAACTGCAGTACGCCCCTTTATGATTACTGTTTAAAAACAAGCAACTGTTTTTTTAAGCAGACTGTCGGTAAAGATTCATCAGAACCATAAGATCCCGTAACGTGATGTCTGTAGAATTTCCGTCTAAAGCAGCTGCCGCCATTCCCTCCATAGAAGCTGTAACACTTCCCTTTTTATACATATTCAGTGCCAGCATGAGATCCTGTAAAGTAATTTTATCATCGCCATTTATATCGCCCAACTGGTTTCCGGTTCTGACTGCAAATTCCCCTGCTTTTTCACAATAAACAGTTGCTTTTCCATCCTTGACAATTGCCGCATCTGTTTCCAGTAAAATATTCAACGCGGATATATAGTTGGAAACATAAATGGTTTTTCCATTATAAGCATCCCCTACTTCAATCGTCACTGGAGTTCGTTTTTCCAAGTCTTTAGAAACCAGCAGACCGGTCACATATCCAGTACCAGCAAGCTGCTTGATTTTTTCGGTGTTGTTTGTAGTACCTGTTGTCACTTCAGCAACCGATGTCGCCTGATTAGTCGATGTGCTATCGCTGGAGACGGACGAACCGCCGCCTCCACCTCCACCGCCGCCCCCACCAGAGGGACGACCGCCGGACGGATTGCCGGAACTGCCGCTATCATCCGGTTCAACCGGTATACCGTCTGCCAGCCTGATTCCATTTAACAACGCAGTAACTAAACCTGGATACTGCCATTGTAACTTCCTTCGGTCAAATATGCCAAAACTTTCATGTCCGCTGGACAAACCTCCGTTGTCCCACCAGATACAAGCTATATTTCTTCTGCGCGCCTCCTGTGTATAATAGGTCGCCCAGATTTTTCGCTGATCGAGGTTGTTTTTGTTGATGCTGCCGAATTCTCCGATCACAACTGGAATGCCGCGTTTTACATACCGCTCATATACCCTGTCAAATTCTGCAACCAGTTGTCTTTGGTCTGAAGCCGTCCCCCATTTAGTTGTTCCATTCTCATCCATTGCAAAGGAATAAGGAGAATAACTATGAACAGAAACAATCAGGCGGTCGTCGTCCGGCAGTACCAGATCATTCAGAGTTTCCGTACTTAAAGAAGCACAATATGGCGGCACCATAATATAACGGTATTCGTTATTTCCGCCCGCCGCACGAATTGCCTGTACAGCGACATCGCTAAAATGATTGACGACCTGCCTGGATTCCGGCGTTCCGCCAGTCCATTCATAAGGCGTACCGGCAAGCCGCGGCTCATTCATAACCTCAAAAATCAAATGATCCCCATAATCCTTAAAATGCTCGGCCACCTGTGTCCAAAGTTTTTCGAGCTGCACCACGGCATCGGCTTCCTTTTCCGGGCTTGGATACAGCCAGTCATTATCATTGTGTGCGTTTATAATTGCATACATTCCTTGATCCAGTACATATCCGACAATTTCTTCCACTCGACTCATCCACGCAGGATCGATTGTATAATTTGGAGCCGGCCCCATATGCTGCCCCCAAGATACTGGGATACGAACCGTATTAAAACCAGCATCTTTCACCGCTTTGATCATCGCCGCAGTCGTCACAGGATTGCCCCATCCGGTTTCAAAAGACTGCACGCTGCTGCCCTGTAACCAGTCTCCGCTGGTGTCGAGGGTATTGCCAAGATTCCAGCCTAACCCCATGTCCATCACTAACTCCAGAGCTGTTATGTCCTGAATGTCATCCGGAAAATTTTCAGCGTCTTTTTCCCACTTTGCATACAGGATCAAATCCTCTTCAATAGCCGTATCTATGGAAAAAAGGTTCTGAAATGTCTTGTTATCGGTATACCATCCCTGAAACAGATATCCTTTGCGTTCAGGCTCCGGCAAAACCGAAAGCCGTTCTGATTTCATGACCTGCACAGACGCTACTGGGGTTCCGCCGTTGCTGTTAAAGGTAACAAAACGGAGGTTTTTCATGCTTTCCTCCGGGAACATAGAAACCTTTGTCACCGTTAACGGTTTACCTCGATCCCCTACATAAAGAATATGAAGAAACGGGAAGTCCATTCCATAAGACGCATAATTGGGAACCGATTTCTGGTAACTTGCAATAATATCTTCATAATAAAAATAAGCCGTTCCCGCTTCTATTTTTGCAGGAGCTACTTTCAGCCAGTAACCATTCTGTAACTGTCCACTGCCCCAGTCTGTCTGAATCTCCTCAGACCAGCTTTGCAGGATTAATTCCGGCGTAGCCTCCGACTGATAGTCGACAGCAATGACGCTGCCCGGCCGAATCGTTTCCAGATGAATATCCGTCCCCGCACTAAGCGAAACAGCCTGCTGCCATCCACCGTTCGTTGTGCTTTCCCCTTCAAACCATATACTGATTCCGATCGTCTCTTCCCTGACCGTATCATCCGAAGCCTGAACTGCCGGCAGACAGCAGGAAAGAGCCACAGCCCAGGTCAGCAGCATGGACAGAATCTTCCTTTTTTTCATTTCTCCGCCTCCATTTATCCGATATTATAAAAGTCAACGAAAAATTTTAAAAAAGATCAACACGCTTAACACCTGAATATCAAATGTTATATCCTATACTTTTGAAACTTTTCGCCGAACATTTATTTTATTAATTATACAAAATACAGTATTTAATGTCAACTAATATTAACTATTTAGCCTAAAAATTAAAAGAAGAAGAAATAAAATTTCTTCTTCTTTTATCATTTATAAATCCATATACCCCGGCTGATACTCACGACTGGCAGGGCTGACGGATACAATCACATAATCCTGCCCGTTTTTGCGCAGTTCGTATTCCATAAATTTGACGGGTTCCATAACAGCCTGATCACTGCTCATCCCGCTTCCCCAAATGGTGCGTGGCAGATAACCAACCGTCAGCAGCAGTTGATCATTTTGCCATTCTACCTCATAAATTTTAGGGCTATAGCTGATATACTCAATCATCAAAGGAATCTGGTAATATTTTTTCTCAGCATCATACCGAAATGTCAGTTCCGCATCGCCTACCGTACTATGCTGATACAAAACATCCGGCCCAAACAGATGCACAACATGTGCCTCTATCACTTCCTGAGGCACACACACATACATACCGTCCTCCAGCGGATAATCCGCCCGATTTTCATGCAGAATAATATCCCAGATCGAAGCGGTCAGAATGGTTGCATTGTCTAAGGTGGCAGCATCATTAAAGGGTGCCAGATCCAGCATAACCAACGGCTGAATAAAATTTTCCATCCGCTCTTTGAAGTCCGTATCGTCTGTCAATATGCCAATTCCACGTACTACCAGCACAAGAAACATGACCAGTCCAAATACCGCAAATGCAAATACCGTACCGCCCAAAATAACAGCCCGGTCTGAACGCCGTCTGACCTTACCGTTATGACTACGTATATCCGCCTCCTGCATGGTGGTCACTGGCAGCGCCTGTTTTTCTGTTTCAGCCACTCCGTATCCCCCTTTCAAGAAATACTTTATCGAATCTGTCCTTCTCCATGAATAATATATTTGATTGTTGTCAGTTCTTTCAACCCCATCGGCCCACGTGCATGCAATTTCTGAGTAGAAATACCGATTTCCGCTCCCAGTCCAAACTCACCGCCATCTGTAAAACGGGTAGAAGCATTCACGTACACAGCCGCTGAATCCACAGCCTGCGTGAAACGCTCTGCAGACTCCAGACTGCGTGTAATAATAGAGTCGGAATGATGCGTAGAATATTTTGCAATATGATCAATCGCTTCTTCCAGACTATCCACAACCTTTACGGACATTTTAAAATCCAGATATTCCGCCGCGTAATCTTCTTCCGTCGCCGGCAAAGCGTCTGAAAGAATTGCACAGGTACGGGGACACCCATATAAAACGACATGAGAGGCGTCCAGTATATTTTTCACCATCGGCAAAAATTGTTCTGCCACATCCGCATGGACCAGCAGGCTTTCTGCTGCATTGCATACAGACGGACGGCTGACTTTTGCATTGTTGGTAATCGCCGCCGCCATATCCAGATCGGCAGAAGCATCGACATAGATATGACAGTTTCCTGTGCCGGTTTCAATCACCGGTAAGGAGGAATTTTGTATGACAGCCTGAATCAGTCCAGCACCTCCGCGTGGAATCAGCACATCAATATATCCATTGAGCCGCATCATTTCCTGGGCGATATCCCGTCCGGTATTTTCGACCAGCTGCATAATATCAGCAGGCAGTCCAACGCTCTCTACCGCCCGACGCATCACCTGCATTAAAGCAGTGTTGGAGTGGATGGCTTCTTTTCCGCCACGAAGCAGCGAAACATTGCCGGATTTCAAGCAAAGGCAGGCCGCGTCTACTACTACATTCGGACGGGACTCAAAAATAATGCCGACGACACCCAGGGGTACCCTGATTTTTACAATCCGCAATCCGTTGGGCCGCGTCGAACCGCTTTCAATCAATCCCACCGGATCTTCCAATGCAATGAGTTCCTCGACCGAAGAAGCAATCCCCTGGATCCGTGCCTCCGTTAAACGCAGACGATCCATCATAATTTTGTTCATGCCGGCAGCCTCTGCATTCTCCAGATCTTTTGCATTAGCATTCAGGATCGCTTGCATTTCTGTACGCAAGGCCGCTGCAATCGCTGCAAGGGCCTGATTTTTCTGCCGGGTACCCGCACATGCAAGACCCGGCTTCGCCGCAAGACTGCGCGCTCCCAATTCTGTCATATAAGACATATGTATATCCTCCGTTCTTATTGTTTACTCTGCTATCTGCCGTTTAAGAAAAGCGTTCCCACTGGAGTGCCTTCAAACAGATCATACATGGACTCTGCCTTGCTTCCATTCATGATGACGGTTGAAAACCCCGCATTCCCAGCCATTTCGGCTGCTGCAATTTTGGTAATCATACCGCCAGTGCCCAATGTACTTCCTTTGCCTTCAGCAAGCGCACGAATTTCCGGCGTAATGCTGGTCACTTCCCGAATCAGCTTTGCATCTGAAAATTCATGAGGGTTTTTATCATATAAACCATCAATATCGGTCAAAATAATCAATAAATCGGCATGGGTTAATCTACCAACAATCGCAGAAAGCGTGTCATTATCTCCGAATTCAATTTCCTCAACCGAGACAGTATCATTCTCATTGACAATGGGAATCACGTTCATCTGCAATAAACGTTCAAAGGTATTGATAACATTTTCTTTTCTTTGTGTGTCCTCTACAATGTCACGAGTCAAAAGCACCTGTGATACTACATGATTATATTCACTGAACAGCTTGTCATATATGTACATCAGCTCGCACTGTCCGACCGCTGCACAAGCCTGCTTGGATGGGGTATCCTTCGGTCGCTCCTTTAACCCCATTTTACCCATGCCCACTCCGATGGAACCAGAAGAAACAAGGATGATTTCTTTTCCGGAATTTTTGAGATCCGCCAGTACTTTAACCAGTTCCTCTACTCTCCGAATATTCAACATGCCTGTCGGATGCGCCAGTGTAGACGTGCCTACCTTAATCACAATCCGATGACAGTCCTGTATCTTTTTCATGATGAAAGTCCTCCCTCATAAAATAAAACAATTAGCGGACACGAACCGATACCGCCGGCACTGCAATCGTACGGGCAGACATCTCCTTTCGATCAGCATATATTTGTTCTCTCTTTTCCCGTATATAACGCGCAGCAAAAAATGCCTGTACTGTCTGAAAATATGGATATACAACACCAAGCGGGATAACCAGCGCAGATAATAGAAACCATGGAACAAATGAAAAACGAAGCAGTAAAATTTCTTTTCTTTTTCCGTCCATCAGCCGCATGGATATCCGGATAGCCTGTGCCGCTGTCTGGCCCTTAACCCCTGCCCCCTGCAAATAGGGGGCCAAAAAATAGCCCAGAGAATGATAGAAAGTAAACAGAATACCAATCAGCAGCAAGAGGCCGGATAATAAGCCCAACGGAGCACGCATTGCCTCCGCCTGCACAGAAGCGGTTTGACAGCTTTTCCACCAAACAGCCAGGACCAGCAATCCCGGCAGATGAAATAAAAGCGCCCAGCAAAAAGTTCTGCACCAAACCTGTAACTGTAAAGATACTGCATACCGAAAAGCATGCGTATGCTCATAATAATACCACAATTTGGACAATTTTGGTTTTTTCTCATATACGGCGCTCAAAAAAAAGCGGCGAAGCCCCAAAGAAAGCGGCGCATAAAGGACAAAAATCAACAGGCTGATTCCAGCCGCTGTGACCGCAGCAGAAGGACGCGGAACTGCATGGCCAAACCGGATCACAAAGGCTTCTTCTGGTATAGTAATACCTGCTATAGTATAACACAATTGCTGTAAAAAGAAAAGGCCTATTCCCAAAACCAGAAATAACAGGCAAAGAACCACTCCCTGTTTCCATATCTGCCGGTAAATGATCCGTGCGGTCCTTTTGCTGTGTCTTCGCAATTGATGGATGGAAAATGCATCCGCTTTGCCCAATCTTTCCATACAGAAAATCCCTCTTTCCCGTTCTTTCCTTGTTTTGGTATCAGCATTGGGCAAATTGCTAAAAATTATACATGCAAGCTATTGGTCTTCCTCTTCTTCCAATTCTTCTAAACCGGTATTGTCCCAGTCCGCTGTGACATAATCCGGGGAACCATACACCTGACTTTCGTCAAACGGAAGCGGTGTATATACCTCAAACAAGCCGTCTCTCGACCACATCTGCGCTGATGTCACTAATGTATAACCGTGCCCAGGATCGCAGGCCCATTCTAAAGGCTGTTTTTTTGGCAAGCAGAGCCCGCTCAATACAGTCATTAACACGCCGCCGTGTGTAATCAAAGCAGCGTCAAAAATCTGCAGGTGCATCATATCCTGTAAGATTTTCTGTATTCCCGTAATAATGCGCCGGGTAAACGCATCCCGTTCTTCCCCCTTAGGCGGTTTCCCAACACCATTGACCGCCCATTGGATAAAGGCGGGATCATTTTTCAATTTTTCCAATGGCATTCCATCAAAAATTCCAAAGTCATATTCCCGCATTTCCTCAATTTTTTCCATAAAAACATCCGGATAAATAAGAGCCGCCGTTTCTGTACAGCGGGCCAAAGGGCTTGTATAAACCTTCTGGACAGGCGGATATTCAAATTGTTCTGTCAAATGTATGATCTCATCGGTTCCGGCAGAGGAAAGCGGCTCATCCGTTACCCCAATATAGCGCCCGTCTTCATTCGCAGCGGTTCGGCCGTGCCGGATAATATACAGTTTATAATTCCTCATTTTGTCACTCCATCCTTTTTATTGATCCTGATAAACAGGTTTTTTATTCTTGTGTTTCCTGATATAGGAAGCATGAACCGGCCTTTAATAAAAATCAACAAAAAACAGCAAAAATCTTCTTCGACAATGCACAATCTTTTTCTGGGAAATTCTATTTACAAAAAGTATGAGATATAATATAATTTACTATACGTTGTTTATTCCCTGCTGTCTGTACAAGACAGTTTTTTACTGTAAAAAAATTATACAAGGTCAGGGATAAACCGTTTTGTTTATGGAAAGGATTGTATGTAGCCATGAAAGCGGATTTCCCAAGAATTTTAACTTTGCTGCGTAAAGAACGCGGTATCAGCCAGAAAAAGGCTGCTGAAGAACTGGAGATTTCTCAGGCACTCCTGTCTCATTATGAAAAGGGAATCCGTGAATGCGGTTTGGATTTTATCATCAAAGCCGCTGCTTATTACCAGGTATCCTGCGATTATCTTCTGGGGCGTTCCCCGCAGAAAACCGGCAATACATTAACGATAGATGATATCCCGGAAACGGATGCATCTCAGGATAAATATCTCAAACACAGCATGCTTCCGACATTAAATAAGCGATTGCTTTCAAATTCTCTTATTATTTTATTTGATTTGTTGGATAAATGCAATAACAAATCGCTTACAAATGAGGTTTCTACGTTTTTGATGTTGTCTGTATACCGGATGTTCCGTACCCTATATGGAGCCAATCCCAACAATAATCAGGAAATGTTCAAAATTCATCCTGCTTTGGCGAGTGCCAAAGCAGCGGCCTGTATGGCGGTAGCAGAAGCCAATGTCAAAGCGATTGCAAGCGGATGGGGGCCAAAAGAACTGCCTCTTTGCAAAGATCAGTCTCCTTTAGAGTTTCACTCTTCTCTTTTGGAAAATGAATACAAACCGTATGCCGCATCCCTACTCAACGTAATTCAGAATAGCGAAAAGCAGATGGAAAACTGATGCGTCTGTTTTTCAGCAATGCATGGAGGATCAAAAATTTTGAATCAACATTATACTTTAAAGCAGGAATTGCCGGATTTAGATGAATGGCTGAACCTGCGTCGGCTGGTCGGTTGGCATGTATATGAAAGAACATCTGCACAGGCAGGATTAAGCCATAGTTTATTCGGCGTCTGCGCTTATGCAAAAGACGGTACACTGGTCGGAATGGCGCGTGTCATCGGAGACGGGGGTACCTGCTACTATATTCAAGATGTGATTGTACATCCTGACTGGCAAGGACTTGGAATCGGGAAAGCTGTTTTGGGCAGCGTGATGGAATATATCCTTTCTCATGCGCAAAAAGGAAGTGTCGTTGCTTTGATGTCAGCGATTGGCCGGGAAAGCTTTTATGAAAAGTTTGGATTTCATCGTCGTCCCAATCATAAATTAGGATGCGGCATGAGCTGGATCTGGGAAAATGAATAATCGATTGTCCGTATGCGCCGCTGTCGTGTATACGGATTTTTATATAAAATCAGGGGATCGCATCCATCCGTCTTTTACTGCCGGTTGCATGCTATTCAAATAAGGAGAATTTGTATGTTGGATAAACAAAGCAAGCGAATCCTGTTGATCGTATTTCTTTCCATTTTGCTGTTTGTAGGACTGCTCAATCTGTCGGTGCTTTTGCAGGCTGCCGGATTTTTATTAAAGCTGCTGATGCCTTTTTTAATCGGATTCTGTATGGCTTTTATTATCAATGTGCTTTTGCGTGCAATTGAAGAAAAGATGTTTGCACCAGTCAACCGCCGGTGCGGCAGGAAATGGAAGAGAATTCGAAGACCACTCTGCCTGGTTTTAACGTTTACACTGGTCGCAGGTGGATTATTTGTTCTTTTATTTCAGATCATTCCTGAACTGAGCCGGACGATTCAAGGACTGGGACAAAGGCTGCCCGAATATATGCAGCAGGTTCAGGGATGGATCCAGGAGCTGCTGCTTACCCTGGGGCTGTCGGCAGACACTTTATCTCTGAGCAATATACAAATCGACTGGGCAAAACTCGCAGAATCTGTTTCCGATTTCCTTCAATACGGATCTACTAATTTATTTCATACCACCGTTGGTATTACCACTTCGATTTTCAGCGGATTTTTTAATTTGATTCTCGGAAGCGTTTTTTCCATCTATCTGCTTTTACAGAAAGAACGGCTCTGCCTGCAGGCTAAAAAGCTTTTATTTGCTTATCTGCCGGAGCAACGTGTGCATACCATCCTGCGGATTGGTTCGCTTTCCAACAAAACATTCTCCGGGTTCGTCACCGGGCAAGTCGTGGAAGCAGCGATTATCGGCATACTCTGTTTTATCGGCATGAAAATTTTCTCCATGCCCTATGCTTCCATGATTTCATGTCTGGTAGGATTAACGGCATTGATTCCGATTTTCGGCGCCTTTATTGGTACAGCGATCGGCGCCTTTCTGATTCTAATGGATAACCCCATGCAGGCAGTCTGGTTTATTCTGTTTATTATTATTTTGCAACAGGTAGAGGGCAATCTGATTTATCCGAAAGTTGTCGGAAAATCTGTCGGTCTGCCCGGGATCTGGGTGTTAACGGCGATTACAATTGGCGGCAGTACCTTTGGAATTGCCGGCATGTTGTTCAGTGTTCCCTTATGTTCTGTTCTCTACTGCATGCTGAAAGAATCGGTCGCTAAACGGTTAAAAAATAAAAAAATAACGGTTCAGGAAATGCGCGCGGAAAAGTCGCCGATTCCTCCTAAACCGTCTGTAAAAAAATAAATTGATCTGCTTTTATTCGCCGTCTGCTTTTTCAATTTCCCGTTTGAGCCTTTTGATGATTCGTTTTTCCAAACGTGAGATATACGATTGAGAAATGCCAATGATATCGGCTACTTCTTTTTGCGTATGTTCCCTGCCATCCAGCAGTCCAAATCGCAGCTGCATAATAACCCGCTCCCGCTCCCCTAAATGATTGACGCAATCAATCAACAAACTTTTCTCTGCTTCCGCCTCAATGCCGCGGTTAACAGAATCATTCTCCGTACCCAATATATCAGAAAGCAGCAGTTCATTGCCATCCCAGTCGACATTAAGGGGTTCATCAATAGACACCTCATTTTTGAGTTGTACATTTTTTCTCAAATGCATCAAGATTTCATTTTCAATGCAGCGGGAAGCATATGTTGCCAGTTTGATATTTTTATCAGGACAGAAGGTATTTACAGCTTTGATCAGTCCAATGGTTCCAATCGAGATTAAATCCTCTACGCCTACCCCGGTCGACTCAAATTTTTTGGCAATATAAACGACCAGACGCAGATTATGTACAACCAGTTCTTCCCTTGCCTTTTCCTCATTTGTTTTGAGCAGTGCGAAAACTTCAGCCTCTTCCTCTCTGCTTAAAGGGGGCGGTAGCGTTTCCGGACCATTGATATAGTATAAATCCTTTTGCAACTGTAATTGTTCCAATATCCGAAACCACAAGTCTTCTAATCTTGATTTTGTCTGTAGCAACATACTTTTCATTCCTTTCTGCTAATATTCGTCAGGCCGCGCTGCGTCCTAAAATAGCACTGTAAGCACCATCAGAAAGCTTTTCCGGAGTGACTCCAATCAATACTTTCCGTTTTACTTTCCGCCCATGTTCTTCAATCATTACATCATCCGGACGAAAAGCTGCCAGAAGCCCCTGATTTCCCACAGAATGATACGGAACGACCCGAATTCGGGAGGCCCATCTATGCCCTGTAATTCCTCCATTTGCAGAAAGGGAGCCTGATAAAAAAAACGGATAAAGTTCCATTGGCAGCAGTGATTTTATACTGTCAAAACTGCATATAATAACCGGCATGCCAGTAAAAATGTCTTCCAGATGATTCCCCGTATCATACAAGCCCGATATTTCTGCTGTTTTTCCATCCGCCGTAATCCAGATTTTCCGCAATTCCTGCTGGTGAATTCCACGTCCGGCAAGATAGCGAACCGCTGAAATTACCAGATAGGTTAATATCGTAGCAACCGCCAATGTCCATGCGGAAATTGAAAAATACACCGTACCATTACGAAACACCATTCCCTGAGGAACACAGAAAAAGTAAAGTGCCAGCATGGCTCCTCCAAACAGGAAACTAAAGCCCCAGAATGCAAACACAGCCTTCAGATACCCCTTGGCAGAAGGTATGCCAAAAGCAACGGCAGTAATGAGCCCGGAAAGAAGCAGTTTTATAATAAAAAGTAAAAAATCCGGTAAAGCAGGCAGCAAAATAAGAAATGAAGAAAGGCTTCCCACTGCCGCACCGGCCAATAGACGAAGTCTTCTGACATGGAAAGCCGTAAAATGTTCAACGGACAGCAGCAGGAAATAGTTGACCAGCAAATTGATCAGCAGCAGCACATCCAGATAAATAACTGTCTTCATCTCTTCTTCCTTCTTTGTCAATGATTATTTTGAATCCGCATGTCCATATTATAAAATACGCTGACAGATTTTCCTGTCAAAAATACAGCCACGATTGAAAAATTTTTATCTATTATTTTTTATCTGCTCTTGACAAAGAAATAGATATATGCTAACATATGAATGTAAGTTCATATGTTCATTTTATCATTTATAATAAAGGAGGCGTTCTCATGGGAGAGCGAATCGATACACCTGTGATCCATCATGATATTGTTGAGCTGGTAAAGTGCAGTATGCCGCAGGAAGAATGCCTATATGATCTGGCTGAACTGTTTAAGGTTTTCGGAGATACAACCCGTGTAAAAATTTTATCTGCTTTAGAACTGCACGAAATGTGCGTATACGATCTGGCTGCATTGTTTAATACCACTCAATCCGCCATCTCCCATCAGCTACGGGTTTTACGGCAGGCGCGCCTGGTGAAATTTCGCAAAGATGGAAAAGTTGTATATTATTCTTTAGATGACGCGCATGTCAGCCATATTTTTAAAGAAGGCCTCGTTCATATTCGTGAATTGTCATGAGATCACATCAGAAAGGGATGGACTTATGCAAAAAGTGATGATTTTGGAAGGACTGGACTGTCCGAACTGTGCAATGAAGGTACAGGATGCTGTGCAAAAATTGCCGGCTGTGGAAACTGCGAATGTCGATTTTTCCACTACACGGTTGACGGTTTCCATTAAACCGGAACACGCGGAAGAAACAATCCAGACGATCTGTAAAAAAATTCATGCTTTGGAATCACAGATTTTAATCCGTGATGAAGCAGACGGAAAGATTCTCCTCAACTCTCAATCCGACCACGAGCATACCCCAGATGAAAACACCCATGATCATGGACACTCTCATGCACATACAAATGGGAAATCCCTGTTACTGCGCATAGGCGTTAGTCTGATTTTCTTTTTAGCTGCTTTGTTATCAGGTCTGGAAGGAATTCCGGTTTTATGTCTGTATATCATAGCCTATCTGATCATCGGGGCTGATGTCCTATTTAATGCATTGCGCAACCTGATCCATCTCCGGCCTTTGGATGAAAGTTTTCTGATGTCGGCAGCAACCATTGGTGCATTCTGTATCCGTGAATATCCAGAAGCCGTTCTGGTTATGCTTCTGTATCAATTAGGAGAATATTTACAGTCTTTGGCTGTTCAGCGGTCTCGTAAGTCAATTGAAGAATTGATGGATATACGGCCGGATACCGCTAATTTGGAACAGAATGGCGAAATTGTCAGCATACATCCTTCCAGTGTACATCCGGGTCAGCAAATTATTGTGCGTCCGGGAGAACGCATTCCGCTGGACGGTACGATTATCGAAGGAAATTCCAGCCTGGATACGGCTGCGCTGACCGGAGAATCGGTCCCCAAGGATGTCAAGCCTGGAGACAGTGCATTATCCGGCTCAGTCAATCTCAGTCATGTGTTACGCATCCGGGTAGAGAAGGACTTTCAGGAATCCACGGTTTCAAAGATTCTACATCTGGTGCGGGAAGCTGGCAGCCGGAAATCAAAAACAGAAAACTTTATTACCAAGTTTGCCCGGTGGTATACGCCCACCGTCGTGCTGGCGGCCATCGTGTTGGCTATATTTCCTCCATTACTCGGTTGGGGTGATTTTTCAGCATGGCTGCATCAGGCATTGGTATTTCTGGTTATCTCCTGTCCGTGCGCATTAGTTATCTCGGTTCCCCTAAGCTTTTTCAGTGGATTAGGCGCCGCTTCCCGTCAGGGAGTATTGATCAAAGGCAGTAATTATCTGGAGGCACTGACAAAAATAAAAACAGTCATTTTTGACAAGACGGGCACTTTGACAGAGGGCGTATTTGCCGTTACTGCTGTAGAGGGTGCGCCGGAACTGCTGGAATATGCTGCACTCGCTGAATCCTATTCCACCCATCCGATTGCCCGCTCAATCTGCCATGCTTATACAGAACGCGGCAACCAGATTGAACAAAACCGAATTACGGATTATCAGGAATTCCCCGGAAAAGGGATTCAGGCTGTCATTGACGGAAAAACCATTCTTGCAGGAAACCAGGTCCTATTAAATGATATCGTATTTGAGCAGCCGGATATTCCCGGTTCTGTCGTCTACGTTGCCGCGGATCATCAATATTTGGGTTATATTGCCGTATCAGACCGCATCAAAAAGGACAGCCAGCAAACAATTTCAGATCTCCGCAGTCTGGGCGTGCAAAATATTATTATGCTGACCGGTGATACCCATGCATCTGCCCAGAAAACAGCCTCTGAGTTAGGGATTGATCAGGTTTATGCAGAACTCCTGCCGACTGATAAAGTGGAGAAGGCCGAAAAGATCAAAGCACAGAGTCATGGAACGACTGTTTTTGTCGGCGACGGAATCAACGATGCACCTGTGCTGGCTCTGTCCGATATTGGCATTGCTATGGGGGGTGTTGGCTCAGACGCTGCCATCGAAGCAGCCGATGTAGTTCTGATGAAAGATGAACCTTCCGCGCTTTGCAAGGCCATCCGGCTTTCCCGGTACACCCGCAGGATTGTCACGCAGAATATTACCTTTGCACTGGCTGTAAAAGCTTTGGTCCTTGTGCTGGGATTCATAGGAAAAGTCAATATGTGGGCCGCTGTTTTTGCGGATGTAGGAGTGACTCTATTGGCTGTATTAAACGCCATGCGGATCACCAGATATCATTAATTTTTCTGAATGATTGCCGGATATCCTTTCTCATACAGATCTTGCTGTAATTGTTCTGCATTCTGGCGGCTGTGAAAGGCCCCAACCTGTACCCGATAAACCGTGTCTGTCTGATCGGCAGATGCGGTTTTTTCGTTCCATTCTGTTCCCGCCGCTTTGCAGA
>CAJFUK010000067.1 GCA_904420125.1 Candidatus Falkowella caecavicola
ATGAGTGAGTCAAGCGCTTAATCGCAGTCGTTTTGATCGTCTTGATCGTCCGCTGTATCTGCTGGATATAAATCTTTGCAGCTGAGCAAGCAAACAAAAAAATAGGCAGGAAAGAAATCTTTACAATTTCTTTCCTGCCTATTTGAATAGACCTATTTCCCTGACTTAATGGACAATCAATGTCTGGCCATCCATTTCTTTGGGCTGTTCAAGGCCCAGAATATCCAGCATTGTCGGAGCGATATCCGCCAAACGCCCGCCGGAGCGAAGCTGACAATCTTTGCCGACAACGACAAACGGAACCGGATTGGTTGTATGTGCTGTAAATGGTGAACCATCCGGCTCATACATTTTATCCGCATTGCCATGGTCTGCGGTAATCAATGCAATACCGTCCATCTCCCGGACAGCCGCTACCGTCTGGCCAATACAGTCATCCACCGCTTCCACAGCCTTCACTGCTGCGTCAAACACACCGGTATGGCCAACCATATCACAGTTTGCATAATTTAAAATAATCACGTCATATTTTCCGGAATGAATCCGTTTGATCACTTCATCCTTGATCCCGTATGCACTCATTTCCGGCTTGAGATCAAACGTCGCAACGTCAGGCGTCGGAATCAGCGCACGATCTTCTCCCGGGAACATGACCTCTTCGCCGCCATTGAAGAAAAATGTAACATGGGCATACTTTGTTGTTTCCGCAATCCGCAGCTGTGTCAGTCCAGCCTTACTGAGCGTTTCTCCCATTGTCATGGTCAGCTCTTTGGGCGCAAATGCAACATGCACGTTAGGCATGGTCGCATCATACTCGGTCATACAAACAAAATACAGATTCATTCTGCCACCGCGGCGTTCAAAGCCAGTGAAGCCCGGATCCACAAAAGCACGGGTCAATTCCCTCGCGCGGTCAGGACGGAAATTAAAGAAAATAATACTGTCATTTTCCTGTACTGCTTCTGCGCCCGCGCATACAGTCGGGATCACAAATTCATCCGTCAGATTTTTTCCGGTTTCGTCAATTGTCTGATAAGATTTTTCTACGGCTGCCACCGGATCTTCGGTTTGATTTCCCTCGCGGTAAACCATCGCCGCATACGCTTTTTCTACACGGTTCCACTGTGTATCGCGGTCCATCCCGTAATAACGGCCCATCAGTGTTGCCAACCGACCAACGCCGATTTCCCGCATTTTTTCCTGCAGTTCTTTGATAAATTCAACGCCCGAGGTCGGCGGTACATCACGTCCATCCAGCATACCATGTACATAGACTTTGGACAGTCCTTTTTCCTTGGCAAGTTTCAGCAGCGCATACAGATGCTCGTTATGGCTGTGTACACCGCCATCAGACAAAAGGCCCATTAAATGGAGTGCAGAACCATTCTGAATACAATTTTCCACAGCATGGCAAAGGACTTCATTTGCAAAAAAGTCCCCGTCCTGGATCGATTTTGTAATCCGTGTCAGTTCCTGATAAACAATCCGTCCTGCACCGATATTGGTATGGCCGACTTCTGAATTTCCCATTTGTCCATCCGGCAGGCCAACATCCAAACCAGATGCACCAATCTGAGTTTTCGGATTTTCAGCAAAAATTTTGTCAAGATTTGGCGTTTTTGCAGCATGGATTGCATTTCCATAATCGGAATCATTAATACCAAATCCATCCATAATCAATAAAGCCAAAGGTTTTTTCTTCATGAGGCAAGCCTTTCCTTTCTTACTATCTCTTGTTATTTTTTGATCAGCTGTCAAATCTTATTGACATGCTGCGTGAATAATAACGGAAAAATCCTGTGCCTTTAAGGATGCGCCGCCAATCAGACCGCCGTCTACATCCGGCTGTGCCAGAAGTCCAGCCGCATTTCCGGCATTCATGGAGCCGCCGTACTGAACCACCAAACCGTCCGCCGCTGCCTGTCCGTAAAGTTTAGCTACTGTCGCACGAATAAAGGCATTGACTTCGTTGGCCTGCTCGTTGGTTGCAGTTTTTCCGGTACCAATCGCCCATACCGGCTCATAAGCAATGATAATGTTCTTGAGCTCCTGTTCAGAAACACCATGGAGTGCTACTTTTACCTGCTTTGCAACCACTTCTTCTGTGATGCCCAGTTCGCGCTCTGCCAAAACTTCGCCGACGCAGAGAATGACCGTCAGTCCTGCGTCCAAAGCCGCACGGGTTCTCTTGTTGACCGTTTCGTCCGTCTCGCCAAAATACTGACGGCGTTCGCTGTGTCCAATGATCACATATTCCACGCCCATTTCTGTCAGCATATCTGCGGAAATTTCCCCTGTAAACGCACCGGACTTTTCAAAATGGCAGTTCTGAGCGCCCACTTTAATATTGCTTCCATCGGCCGCACACAGTACTGTCTCCAGATCAGTAAACGGTACACAAACAACAACATCACAGTCTGCACCAGCTGCGAGGGGTTTTAGCTCTTCTATCAGAGTCTTTGCTTCTGCACGGTTTTTATTCATTTTCCAGTTGCCTGCAATTACAACTTTTCTAAGTGCTTTGTTCATTTGATTCTACCAGCTTTCTTTTTATTGATGGTCTGACCGCATCAAACCTGTTCAACAGGCCGATCGGGCTCAATCAGCAAGAATCCCGCCGCCTGTCGGGCGGCGGGATTCTATCTGTTTATTTATCGTTAAGTGCTGCTACGCCCGGCAGTTCTTTTCCTTCAAGGAATTCAAGAGACGCGCCGCCGCCTGTAGAAATATGGGACATTTTAGAGCCAAAGCCCAGCGTATTGACAGCAGCCGCAGAATCACCGCCGCCGATAATAGTGGTCGCATCAGTCTCAGCGAGTGCCTGTGCGACGGCAATCGTACCCTGCGCAAGGGTAGGATTTTCAAATACGCCCATCGGACCATTCCAAACGACTGTTTTTGCAGTCTTCACGGCGTCTGCAAAGATCTGGCGGGATTTTGTACCGATATCTAACCCTTGCCAACCAGCGGGGATAGAATCTACCGCAACAGTCTTTACCTCAATTTCCGCGTCGATCGGATCTGGGAACGCCTGCGCAATCACAGTATCAACCGGCAGCAAAAGTTTTACCCCTTTTTGCTCTGCTTTTTTCAGCATATCTTTGCAATAGTCAATTTTCTCGTTATCCAGTAGCGAGTCTCCGACCTCATAGCCTTTGGCCGCAAGGAAAGTATACGCCATACCGCCGCCGATAATGAGGGTGTCTGCTTTATTGAGCAGGTTTTCGATGACATTCAGCTTATCTGCAACCTTCGCACCGCCCAGAATGGTGACAAACGGGCGAACCGGATCTTCCACAGCGTTGCCGAGATACTGCAATTCTTTCTGCATCAGATAGCCGGCAGCCGCTTCTTTTACAAACGCGGTAACGCCGACTGTAGAGCAATGGGCTCTATGCGCTGCGCCGAACGCATCGTTGACATAGATATCGGCAAGGCTTGCCAACTCTTTGCTGAAAGTTTCTGTGTTTTTGGTTTCTTCCGCACGATATCTGGTATTCTGAAGCAATACGACATCGCCGTCCTGCATTGCCGCAACTGCCTTTTTGGCATTTGGGCCGACCACTTCATTATCCGCCGCAAAAACAACCTCTTTGCCAAGGAGCTCAGACAGTCTTTTAGCAACCGGCTCAAGGGAGTATTCCGGCTTTGGCTCTCCCTTGGGCTTACCCATATGGGAGCAAAGGATTACCCGTCCGCCGTCAGCGATTAACTTTTTGATGGTCGGAAGCGCTGCTACAATGCGGTTTTCATCAGTAATAACACCGTTTTTCATCGGAACGTTAAAATCGCATCTGACAAGTACCTTTTGACCTTTGACCTGTAAATCGTCAACTGTTTTCTTGTTTAAAACTGCCATGAGTCGACATCCTTTCTGTTCTGTATAAAAAATGATCTGTAAAAAATCTGCGAATGGCTGTATCCGTTAAATTTCTGACAACCTATTTTATATTGTATGCTATTTCCTTTATTTTTTCAATAGCCGTACCGTAAAATTCATATTATTTTTCGGTGAATTTTCTGGTAAAAAACGCCTGTATTTTAGGAAACTATGCTTCTTCCCGCTTTTCCTTCACAACAATTCCCACCAATTCAGGACCTGCGTTAATCGCAATAGCAGCACCGATCTGAAAAACGCCCACCGGTTTATAGCCAAATTTTTTCTCCGCTTCTTTGACCAGTTCAGCACACCGGTCCGGCAGCGCCGCTGCTAAAATCAGATATGGGGTCTGCGGGATCATTTTTTTAGCAGCCCGGTTGACCAGTGCCGGGACAATTTTGTTGTCTCCCCGTACCTTTTCCAGCACCACGGAATCCCCGTCTTCAAAAGTAATCAGCGGACGAAGCCCCACCAGCTCTCCGACAAAAGCCGCTGCTGCGCTGACGCGTCCAGATTTTTTGACAAACCGCAGCGTATACGGTGCAAAGTACACTTTGGCGCTGGACAGCCAGTCCTCGATATAAGCGACCAGCTCTTTTGCCGATGCGCCTTTGGAAGCTTTTACAGCCGCTTCCATGACCGGATATCCGTACGCTGCCGTATAAGTCCTGGAATCAATCAGATAAATATTGAATTTACCTTTTGCGTCCGGATGCTTTTCATAGAATGCGTCCCGCGCAATCTGAGAATTGTTAAAGGTGCTGGAGCCTTTGGAATTAATAGAAACATAAATCAGATCGGTGTATCCTTCTCCGTAATACTCCTCAAAGACCTCTTCAAACCGGAAAGAGGTAATCTGGGCAGTGGTTGGAATTTCCTCCGAATTTTTAAGCAGGTCATAAAATTCCTCTTCCTGGAAATCCTCCCGTTCCATATATCCTTTTCCGTTTACCGTAATCGGAAAAGAAAGAATGCGGATTCCCAACGCCGCTTCTTTGTCCCGCGGAATATCGCAGGCAGAATCGGTAACCAATTTAATTTTTGCCATAGCTTTTCCTTTCCGCCGTGCTGCAACGGCCTGATATTTTAAACTTTTTGATCCCTTTTTATGCGTTTTATCGCTGAATTGCTTCGATGTTCTCCGCGCCGGCAGCGTCATTCCAGTCAAACCGGGTCAGCTCGCCCTGCACCTTCATCTGTGGAAAGTTCCATTGTCGCAGCGCTTCATAGACAGCAATCGCCACTGTATTGGAAAGATTCAGGCTGCGGGCTTCTTGAATCATCGGCAGGCGTACACAGTCATTCGGATGGGCATATAAAAGCGCCTCATCCAGGCCTGCGTCTTCCCTGCCGAAAATCAGGTATGCGTTATCCGGGTAAACCGCTTCGGAATAAATTCGCCGCCCCTTGGTGGTAAAAAAGAAATAATTGCCTGGATTTTTCTGAAAAAACTCTGTTATGTTGTCATAGTAAACGATATCCAGCAAATACCAATAATCCAACCCTGCGCGTTTAAGCTTTTTATCATCCACGGTAAATCCCATGGGCCGAACAATATGCAGCCGGGCGCCGGTCGCCGCACAGGTACGCGCGATATTACCGGTGTTTTGTGGAATCTGCGGCTCAACCAGTACAATATTGAGTGTTTTTCCCTTCTCCATTTCTGATACGTTCCCTTTCTATTAAACTATATTTTTCCGCTTTTCGCAAGTGTTTTTTTAGAAATGGCTGCAAAACTCCCTTTTTTATATGGCATGGCTAAATCCTGTAGCCGGATCTGCCCGCAGGCATCCTCTGCCTGTGCAAGCAACCTGGAAAATGCAGACGGAACCGCCAAATCCTCCCGCTGTGCGGGATCCGCCCACTGAAAGCCTTCTTTGGACGCTGTACTCTCCTGCGGCAGATCCGAAACCCGCACCAGAAATCCACGCATCCGCCATTCGATGTGGGTAAAAATATGTTTTGCGTCCGGCAGTGCGAGGATTTCCCGTACCGCAACCCCCTTTTCTTCCAAAAAAGCGGCAACAGCGCT
This sequence comes from Candidatus Falkowella caecavicola, assembly GCA_904420125.1. Taxonomy (GTDB): domain Bacteria; phylum Bacillota; class Clostridia; order Oscillospirales; family Ruminococcaceae; genus Falkowella; species Falkowella caecavicola. The sequence goes on from CAJFUK010000067.1 coordinate 5,913, forward strand.
TTCAGACAGATATCCCTCCAGATGGGGCGGCTCCCACATACCGGCCAGCAATCCTTCTTCCGGACGCCTGCGGAATAGGAACCGTCCCTCATGTTCCAAAAAAATGATGGTCTTTTCTTCCATCCTGCGCTGCTTTTTTGTCTGCCGGCATGGCAAATGTTCCGCAGTACCCAGACTGTAACCCAGACAAAATTCCGTAATCGGGCATTTTTCGCAGCATGGCCTGCCCGGCAGGCAGACGCCGGCGCCCAAATCCATCAGCGCCTGATTAAAATCACCCGGGCGCTGCGCCGGCAGCACGTGTTCCACGGCCGTCCGGATTTCTTTTTTGACCTTTCCCTGCAGGATATCGCCGTGATGATTCAAAATTCTGGCAAAGACCCGCAGCACGTTCCCATCCACCGCCGGCACCGGAATTCCAAATGCAATGGAAGCGACCGCCCCCGCCGTATATTCTCCGAATCCCGGCAAATCCAGCAGTGCCTCATAGGAATCCGGTAGCTGTCCGCCATATTTTTCCGTCATGACACAAGCCGCTTTTTGCAGATTTCTCGCACGGCTGTAATAGCCCAGCCCCTCCCATAATTTCATCAGCCGCGCTTCCGGCAGATTTGCCAGCGCTTTTGGGTCGGGCACCTCCTGTATGAAGCGGGCAAAATACGGGAGCACCGCTTCCACCCTGGTTTGCTGGAGCATCACCTCGGACACCCAGGTCCGGTAAGGGGATGTCACCTGTCTCCATGGCAGGACACGGGCATTCCGGTCGTACCAATCCAGCAGTTTCTCTCCGATTCCCTGCTGCAGATCTTTCATAGCCAGCCTTCTTTCTTCAAACGATCCTTCTTGAATATTATAGCACCCTGGACGGACAAGAATCAAGTTCCTTCTTTCATCCTGCAAAGCCCTTAAAAATTGTTGGTCATCAAGGGGCTGCATTGACTTTCCTGCCAATCAATAGTAAAATATGTCCTGATTTGACCCGGAAATGATGAAGCAGAAAAATAAGAAATATGGTTTTATCAACCCTGGAAAATTTGGATATGACGAGGTGTAAACATATGTTTGAGATTGAATCGAATAAGCAGGCCTGGAGTAAAATAGCCCAGGATCATTACTATCATTTTAAAGCTTTGCTAAGCAGCGGCAACTATCAGTTCAATCAGTATATACAGAAAGAACTGGGGGATCTATCGGGCAAGGAAATCATCCATTTGCAGTGTAATACAGGCGCAGACACTTTAACGCTTGCTAAAACAGCCAAAAGCGTGTCAGGGGTTGATTTGGTGCCGGATAATATATTTTTTGCCAGGAAACTGGCCCATGACCTGGACGTTAAAAATGTAAAATTTATAGAGTCTGACATCATGACTTTATCAGCAATTCATCATGAAAAATATGACATTGTCTTTACTTCGGAGGGCGCATTGGGCTGGCTTCCCGATTTAAATATATGGGCCAATACCATTCGCGGACTGTTAAAAGATGATGGTTATCTGTATATATTTGATTCACACCCCTTTTTTCTTTGTTTTGATGAGAGCAAACTGGACAAAGAAATCTTTGAGATTAAGTACCCTTATTTCAGTAAAACGCCTGATCTGAATACCTCCATCGGCGGATATGCCTGTGAACCGAAAACCGGCGTAAAAGCATATTTCTGGATGTATACGGTTTCCGACATCATCAATTCTCTGACCAAAGCCGGACTGCATATTGAATATTTTAATGAATACACCGAAAATTTTTTTGATTCGGGAAATATGAAGGCGTCTTCTGAAAAGAAGGGCCTGTATACATATCCCTACAATACGGATCAGTATCCCATGTCCTTTAGTTTGAAAGCATCTGTATATCCCGGAAAATAAACATATCATCTCTCAAGCCGGCTTTGCCGCAGCCCGGACGGTTTATACTTATTCAAAATACTGGATGCTATATGGAAAACCCTGCTTATAAACTGTTTTCTCCTGGCGCCATCACAAATATAAGGGCCCGGAAAAGGCTGATGCCCATCCAGTCTCTAAAAAAATCAGGCCAGTTTAAAAAGACTGACCTGACTGTAAACTGTTTTCTCCTG
>CAJFUK010000068.1 GCA_904420125.1 Candidatus Falkowella caecavicola
GTCTGGGAAATCCGACATCGGATTTGTCGGCAAAGCGAGAGGTCTGTCTGGGAAATCCGACATCGGATTTGTCGGCAAAGCGGGAGGATTGTCTAGGAAATCCGACATTGGATTTGTCGGCAAAGCAGGAGGGGTGTCTGGGAAATCCAACATTGAATTTGAAGCCAAAGCAGGAGGATTAAGGGGATCAGAGAGCTGGACATACAGACGCAGAAGCCGATAACACGCAGAATAAAAATGCGGTTGTCGGTTCTTTTTCACTTAAGCCGCAAAAGTAAGACGGCATAGCAAGATGCTATGCCGTCTTACGATATTGAAATGACTTTTTTGTAGTGCACTGCTTATGCAGGATGTTGGTATAAAAGCCCTGCTCAAACGGTTGTCGTTTTTATAAAGTACGGCAGACTTCCCGCAGATATTCCCGGAAGCTGTCTCCGACTTCGTGGTGCTGCAGGCCGACTTCGACGATGGCTTTTAAGATCCCAAGCTTATTGCCCATATCATAACGGGTCCCCACAAAATCAACGCCGATCATCCCTTGCGTGCGCGCAAGTTCCTTCATGGCGTCTGTCAACTGCAGTTCACCGCACGCTCCCGGCGGCGTATGATCCAGAATATCAAAAATCTCCGGAGGCAGGACACAGCGTCCAAGAATAGAATATAAGGACATGATCTGTTCTGGTCGGGGCTTTTCTACCATATCGTCGATCCGGTAAAGATTACCGGTCAGCGGTTCTATCTGCATAGAAGAATATTTTTGAATATCTTCAAAGCTGACCTGTTTAATACCCACTGTCCCTCGTCCATAGGTTTCATACGCTTCACATAACTGACGGCAGACCGGATCGTCTCCCAGAATGACATCGTCTCCATACAGCACAGCAAACGGCTCATTACCGACAAAAGCCCGCGCGCAGAGAATGGCATGTCCCAACCCTTTGGTTTCCTTTTGCCGGATATAACTGATATTGGCCAATTTGGATATGCTGACAATTTCATCATAGGCCTCCATTTTTCCCGCGCGCAGTAAACGTTCTTCCAGCTCCGGCGCCCGATCAAAATGGTCCTCTACGGTGGTCTTGCCGCGGCTGGTGATAATCATAATATCTTCAATGCCGCTCTTGACAGCTTCTTCCACAATATACTGAATGGCAGGTTTATCTACAATCGGTAACATTTCTTTTGGCATGGCTTTGGAAGCCGGCAATACGCGGGTGCCAAGTCCGGCAGCAGGGATGACGGCTTTTTTAATTTTCATTTTATTTCCTCCTTGGAAGAATATGGCAAATTAATACCTTGTTTTTCTGCAGATATGTCATACGGCAATTCTACTGGTAATTATACCATTTTATTCCGGGAAAAACAATGGCCTTTTTCTTCCCGGTCCTCTTCCGCCGCGAGTGATTCCTCTATGCGAAAAGCTTTTGCAGAGTATTGGAGTCCTGTTTAGGGGATACAATCATAATATCATCCCCCGTCATTAATACCGTGTCGCCTTTGGGGATGATACTTTGATCACCTCTTTGCAGCGCAATCAGCAGGGAGTTACGTGGAAATTTAATATCCATGACACGGTTACCATTGAGCTTGTCATTGTCTTTGACAACATATTCACAGATGGACAGCTTGCCAAGATTCATCCGGGTGATAAATTTCATGCCAACCATATCCACTTCCTGTTCGATCAGGTCAGTGATAATTTTGGTGTTGGATACCACCATGTCCGCTGCCAACTGACGCATGACCTCCACATTTTTCGGATTGTTCGCTTTGGCGATCGTTCGTTTGATATGAAAATATCGTTTAGCCATTTGACAGACGACAAAATTATCTTCATCTAATCCGGTAACAGCAACCAGAATATCCGCTTCGGCAGTCTCGGCTCTGCGCAGTGTCGCTAAAGAAGTGCCATCTCCATGAATGACAGAAATATCCAATCGGTCTGCCACATAGGTACAATGCGCCAGGCTTTTTTCAATCAGTTGGATTTCATGTCCGGACGCGATTAAAGTCTGGGCAAGATAAAAACCAACCCGTCCACCGCCGACAATAATGATTTTCATAACGCTCCGCCTTTCTTTTACCGATTAATGAATCATATTCATAAAAATCAGCGTTTTAGCATCGTCTGGAATTTCTGATCGACCAAACGCTGATACAAAACGGCTTTTTTCACTCAAGCTTCCTATCAGCAGCATCTGCCTTTCCCGCTCGATTTCCCGAATTTTCATGCCACGCATGAATTTTTCGCAGGGAAGGGAGATCAGTTCAGCCGATGATGCGCCCAGATGGAAAATCTGGTTCTCCGCTTGTTCATCTGGAAATAGATAGGCATAGACGGCATGGCTTGCCAAAGCGGTCGGACATATCGTATCGATTCCGCTCTCTTCATATAGTTTTGCGCGCACCGGGTCCAAAATGCGTGCCAGAACTTTCCCGACTCCGAAAATTTCTCTGGCAATCTGTGCCGCCATAATGTTGACGTTGTCTTCATCCGTTACGCAGACTACACAGTCGCACCCTTCAATTCCGGCCGACTGCAGGACATCCTGATCAATCGGATTGCCCATAATCGAAAGGCCGTTGAAGTCATCCGGCAGCATTTCAAAACGCGTTGCGTCATTATCAATAATAGAGACATCATGGCCGCTCCTTGTCAGTCCCGTAGCCAGACGGGTTCCAAGTTTGCCGCAGCCAATAATCAATACATTCATTGCAAAATACCAACCTTTCTGTTGACAAATCTTTTTGGTTATTATCTATGCCAGTATTCTTATTGTCTATCCTAGTATTTTTTTTATGGTTTGTCAATGGCCCGCGAGATATTCTTTGGGTAGATATGGGGAGTTTGATTTGACTTTTCCCGCTCTGTCTACTATAATAGAATCCATGATCGAATAGATAGGATGGATTATATGCTGGAACTGGAAGAATATAAAGCAGATTTACAGGCTATGGCGCCGGATATTGAGGAATTGGCCGAAGCGTTGGGATTACAGAAGCTGCGGGATGAACTGGCGGAGCTGGAAAAGAAGTCGGCGGATCCGAATTTTTGGGATGATATGCAGAACTCTCAAAAGGTTCTCAAACGTTCGACGCAGATCAAAAATATTATTAGTGCATATGATAAGCTTTGTACTGCGCGAGACGATATCGGAACGATGATCGAAATTGCCATGGAGGAAGAAGACGATTCTTTTTCTGAGGAAATTAAAGAAAATTTGACCCATTTAAAGGCTGATCTCGAAGCACAGCGCCTGGCAACCCTGCTTTCAGGGGAGTATGACGCGAAAAACGCCATCTTGACCTTCCACGCCGGTGCGGGCGGTACAGAGGCGCAGGACTGGGTACAGATGCTGTACCGTATGTACAGCCATTGGGCTGAACGGCATGGGTTTAAACTAAAAGTGCTGGATTTTCTGGACGGGGAAGAGGCCGGCTTGAAAAGTATTTCTATCCTGATTGAAGGGATGAATGCCTATGGGTTCCTGAAATCGGAAACCGGTGTGCACCGGCTGGTACGGGTGTCGCCTTTTGATTCGTCTGCCCGCCGACACACTTCATTTGCGTCGCTGGAAGTAATGCCGGAAATTGATGATGAGGTACAGGTCGACATCCGGGAGGAAGATCTGCATGTGGATACCTATCGCTCCAGCGGCGCGGGTGGACAGCATGTCAATAAGACCGAGTCAGCCATCCGCATTACCCATATTCCAACCGGGATTGTCGTTGCCTGCCAGAATGAACGAAGTCAGCTGCAGAATCGCGCTGTGGCGATGAAAATGCTGAAATCTAAACTGGTAGAAATCAAAGAGAGAGAGCATCTCGAAAAGATCGAGGATATTAAAGGGGAACAGAAGGATATTGCCTGGGGTGCACAGATCCGTTCGTATGTATTTATGCCTTATACGTTGGTGAAGGATCATCGGACCAACTATGAAGTTGGTAACATCGGTGCTGTCATGGATGGAGACATTGATGGATTTATTAACGCATACCTGGTTGCAAAGGCACAAAATGAAATTTAAAAATCAACAACCATCTGAAGCGATTTTCTTCAGATGGTTGTTTGTATTGCAGGGTATATGGCAGATCCAGTGTTTGGGATGAAAAAGAGAAATAGCCGGATGGCGTTTTATTTTGCCTCGGAAGACAGGCTGCGTTGCAGCCGGCGTTCAAATGGAAACAGGAGCGGGAAAAAGAGGCAGAAGGTCAAAATTTCTGCAAGGGGCAGCGTCAGCCATACGCCGGTAATTTGCAGGATATGCGGAAGGATCAGCAGGCCTGCCACGATCAGGACAATGCCGCGCAGCACTGCGATGGTCATCGTATAAGATGCTTTTTCAACCGACTGAAAATAATACATCAGAATGGTATTCAGCCCTGTAAAAATAAAGGAAAGAAAATAAATGCGAATAGCCGGCCGGCCCATGGATAAAATTTGCAGGTCATTGGATACAAAGGTGGAAATAATGAAATCAGGAAACAGCAGGATCAGAATATAGACGACCGCTGCAAACACCAGAGCTGTGATCATCGCACAGCGGTTTGCCTGCCGGAGGGTAAAAAAGTCTTTTGCGCCATAATGAATACTGATCATTGGCTGTGCGGCCTGGGCCATGCCGCTGAAAATCCCTTTGCCTACATATCCAATATTGGAGATAATGGTAAAAACGGCAACAGCCTGAGAACCGCTGACCTGCAGCAGCGCAATATTAAAAAGGAAAATGACCAGACCTGAGGAAATTTCCAGCACAGAAGAGCCGATACCGTTTCGCAGGATGCGCAAGACAATCCGGAGATCCCGGATGCGGCGGGTAAATCGAATTTGGTTCTGTTTGCGGACAAAATGAACCGATAAAATCATCAGAGAAACACAAGGGCCAATCGCCGTCGCCAGGCCCGCCCCAAACATCCCCCACTGCAGGAGATTGACTGTGACATAATCGAGCAGCACATTACAGAGGTTGCCGGCGGTACTGGCCACCATGACCAGTTTCGGCGCCCCGTCGCTCCGGACAATGACAGTCATCATGCTCGACATCATATACATAAACGCAGTGGCACTGATTGGACGCAGATAATCCGTTACATAGGGCAGAAGCTGTTCATCTGCACCTAACAGCCGGGCCACATCGTCCATCATCAGAGAGCCGATCACCGAAATCAGAATCCCGATCGCCAGATTCAGAAAAAAGGCGAGGGTAAAACTGGTATTCGCCTTTTCCGGTTCCCCGGCTCCCTGGCAGACAGAAATGGTGGTTGCCGCACCTACACCGATTAAAAGGCTGAACATGGTATATACTGTAAAAATGGGCAGTGCGACATTGAGCCCTGCCAGCCCTGTCGGACCAACACCGTGACTGACAAAAAAGACGTCTGCCATACAGTAGATTGTGTGCGCAACAGCGCCAATAATAGTAGGAATCAGATAATGCAGATAATTCCGCCAGATGCTGCGGGTGGTTTGAACAGACATGAATCAAATCTCTGACCTTTCTATAAAATGATAACCGAGTTGTATTGTACTGCAATTTTCGGCAAAAAGCAATCACAAATCTGATAAAAAGACGATTTCTTTCCCGCCATTGATCAGTCCCTATACGCCCGTTTTGAAACGCTGCAGGTACGGCAGCAATAAGAAACCTTATCTGTCAGGGGACGCAAGGAAGGATCTGTGCATGAATAGCAGCCGTTTGCAGGAATAAGACCCCATTTTTCTGAAATGGGGTCTTATTATACAGAGGATGCGCGGATTCGCGTACAGCGATCCGGGAATCATGGAGTCAGGATCAAAACAGATCCTTATAACAACAAAAGCATCATGGACAGATCGACGATGGTTATACTTTGATCGCCGTTTAAATCGCCTGCGGCAAGCTGCTGGCTGTTCAAAGACAGTTTACCGGCAGCAGCCTGCAGAGCAAGCATCAAATCGGCCAGCGTGACTTTTCCATCGCCATTGATATCGCCGTTGCTACTGTTCCCTGCATACTCCATGACTAACTGATAGATTTCAGGATGGCGCCGCTCCAGAGTGTTTCGATCCATAATATTTCCGATGCACCCTCCGTCATCCCAGATCATATGGGTGATTTGACGGTCGTGGCAATAGGAGAGAAAGGCTTCAAACCAGTCCTGCTGTTTCTGCGGGTCGGATACTTTATCCTGGTGGTATAACAGGCCGTACTCTCCGATAATCAGGGCGATTCCATTTTGCATGAAGGTTTGATACGGACGGTTCAGTTCGGTTTCCATTTGAGCGATCACAGCTTCGTTCACCTGTTCGTAGCCTTCGTGCTGATCCTGGAAAACCCAGGGACCATAGTAATGGACGGTTGCAATGATCCGGTCGGCATCCGGAAGGCTGGAAATATATCCATAGAGACTGTCACAAATAGCCTGGTCGTTATCTGTAGATGTCGTGGGCAACACCAGGATCCGTTCCGCATTATTCCCTCCGGAATGCCGGACAATTTGGTAAAAGGCGTCATTTAAGTCGTTGGTATATGCTTGTAAAGTCTCCCGCGGTACATCAGACCACATCAGTTCCATAAAGGGCTCGTTAATCGACTCAAACAGCAGTTTATCCGGGTAATCTTTAAAATAGTCCGCGATCTGCTCCCAATATGCTTTGAACCGTTTCATAGCCTGATCATAATTGACTGTCATCTGATTCAACCAAATGGAGGAATCGTGATGCAGATTGATCATCACATACAGATCCTCTTCCAGACACCAGTTGACAATTTCAGCTACACGCTCCATAAAAGCAGGATCAATGGTGTAATCCGGAGCACCTTCTGTCCGGGGTTCCCATGTGATGGGAATGCGCACGCTTTTAAATCCGTCGGCTGCAATTTTTTGAATCATTTCCCGGGTTGTCGGCGGATTACCCCAGACGGTTTCGGAAGTTACGGCCCCTTCCCAGTTGCCAAACGCATCCAGCGCGTTCCCAAGATTCCACCCGGGCTGCATGGCCGCAGCAGTTTTCTGTGCCGGTGTTTGACTGCTCTCCGCTGCGCTGACAGAAGAGACAACGCCGGCCAGTACAGATCCGGTCAGGAGCAAGGCCAAAATGACAGCGAATACACGAACGATTAGTTTTTGCTTCATAAGAGTTTCCTTTCTTCTGGATCATTTGTTGGAACGTAAAAGGCTGCTGTGTACACACAGCAGCCTTTCTGTTCCGGTTTACAAAGGGGATTAGTCCTCTTTCATCTGTGCAAAGCACTCGCTGCAGTAAACTGGGCGGTCTTCGCGGGGTCTGAACGGAACCTTTGCTTCTTTTCCACAGTTTGCACAGGTAGCAGTGAACATTTCTCTTTCTGCTCTGTTTGCATTTTTTCGGTTGTCGCGGCAAGCCTTACATCTCTGCGGCTCATTTACGAAACCTTTTTCAGCATAGAATTCTTGCTCACCAGCAGTGAAAACGAATTCTTTGCCACACTCTTTGCATACTAATGTTTTGTCCTCATACATGATAAAATACCTCGCTTGGATTAAATTTTTCGCCCAGGCGGGCTCGCACCGCCACCTTTGAATAAACAACGCTCTGACTTAAGCTACAGGGCTATATATGCAAGCACATCGTGCCGGCTGATAGGGGAAGAATCAGAAGGAATCAAGAGCAACTCTGATCCCTGCTCATTTCAATTTTCAGCTTTCGTCGAACTCGTTGAAGGGCATTATCCACAGATTTAGGCGAGGTTTTTAAAACCTGTGCTATTTGTGCATAGCTGTAACCTTTAAGATGTAAAAACAAGGTTTCCCGCTCAGTAGAGGACAAAAGTGTAGCAATATATGTTTTGACTTTTAACATTTCTTCACGGTCAATCAGGATTTCTTCCGGACTGACACATTGCAGCGCGGACGGTTCTTTCATTTCGTCAATCGGCATGGAATCAGACAGGATTTTGTATTTCTTTGTCTGTGATTTGGCATACGCTTTGTTGACAGCGTTCTGCACGCAGACATTGGCATATGTAAAAAAACTGCATCCCTGACCCGGCCGATAGGTTTTTACTGCACTTAAAAGAGCCATCAGCCCATCCTGCACCACGTCATCATAGTCATATCCGGCAATTTTTGCATGAGAGGCCTTATACTCGGCTAAAGAAATATAACGCGTCAGGAGTATTTCCAGCGCGCTCTCCGAACCTGTATGGTATAAAGACACCAGCTCATCATCTGCCAGCGCTTTCATGCTGGCCTTTGTCAACGCAGATTGATTCATTTTTGATGAATACTCCGGATTTCTAATCACTATTTTCTATATCATATCCTATATAAAGAGGAAAGTCAATACATTTTAAAAATTAAATTGTAAATAGACGGAATCTATAGTAAAATAGGGATAATGCGCAAAGGGAGGACGAATTCATGAAAATTTTATTGGCAGCTATCAATGCCAAATATATCCATACAAACCCGGCGGTTCGCTGTCTGAAGGCCTATGCCGAAAAACAGACGGGAATTTTTGTGGATTTTTCTGAATATACGATCAATCAACGTACAGACTGTATTTTGTCTGATATTTATCGGAAAAAACCAGATGTGCTGGGGTTTTCCTGCTATATCTGGAACATGGAAATGGTCGAAAAACTGGTCGGCAGCTTGCGGCTGCTGCTTCCGGATACATTGATTTTTTTAGGAGGTCCGGAGGTAAGCTTTGACGCGGACCAACTGCTCCGCAAGCTTCCTGCCGCAGACTGTATTCTGTGCGGAGAAGGAGAACGTCCTTTTGTACAACTGCTCCGCCAACTCTCTGCAGAAATGCCGGATCTGTCGCAGGTAGAGGGCCTTTGCTGGCGCGCAGGCCGGGAAATTCGCCAGAATCCGCCGGGAAGACCGGTTCCTCTGGAGGAGATTCCCTTTTATTATACGGACCTTGAACATCTGTCCGGACGGATTCTATATTATGAAAGCAGCCGTGGCTGCCCCTTTCACTGCGCTTACTGTCTGTCTTCTGCCCAGCGTGTTCGGATGATGCCGCTTGCGCGCGTCTATGCGGATCTGCAGATTTTTTTGGATCATCGGGTGCGGCAGGTCAAATTCGTGGATCGGACCTTTAACTGCGATCGCCGCCACGCGGCTGCTGTGTTGCAGTATATCATGGAACACGATAACGGAATCACCAATTTTCACTGTGAAATTGAAGCGTCAATCCTTCAGGATGAACTGATCGGCATGGTACAGTCGGCCCGGCCCGGCTTGTTCCAGTTCGAGATCGGGGTGCAGACGACAAACCCCCAGACGCTGCGGGCTGTTCACAGAGAGGAAAATTTTCAAAAGCTGCGCTGTACCGTCCAAAAATTGCAGGCTTCCCGCGGGCTGCATCTACATCTGGATCTGATCGCAGGATTGCCGTTGGAGGATTATCAGAGCTTTGCCCGCTCGTTTAATGATGTATACGGCCTGCATCCCCATCAGCTGCAACTGGGCTTTTTAAAGCTGCTCAAAGGTTCCGTCCTGCGAGAACAGGCTGTGCAGTATGGGATTGTATACCGGCCGGAACCTCCATATGAAGTGCTGTTTACCGATGCGCTGTCCTATGATGAACTGCTTCGGCTCAAGGGGATAGAAGAGATGCTGGAAATCTATCACAATACCGGCCGGTACAGCCGCACGGATGCGTATCTTTGCCATGCGTTTCCGACGCCGTTTTCCTATTATGAGGCCCTGGCCGATTTTTACAGGGCGTCCGGCGCTGACCAGTCCGCTATGTCCAAAGAACAGACATATACCCTGTTATATGCATTCGCTCATGAGCAAGGATTGGACACGGAAACTTTTTTTGCAGATATCCGATATGACATGATGGCGCATGAAAAAATCCGCAGCTTTCCCGCGTGGATGCCGGATGACAAAAATGCTGCGGCGGTTAAGTCGGTACTGTATCGCTGTCTGGAGGATCCCGTTTTTCGGAGTGCGTATCTTCCGGAATATGCAGAGCTGGATACCAAACAGCTTTATCGTGCGGTACAGGCAGCTGTTTTTCCCTTTGATCCGGTTACCGGTCATCCGGAAGAGACTGCGCTGCTCTTTCATTACAGGCGGCGGGATATCCAGGGCCATGCGGCTGTGATCCGTCTGCCTTTTAGCAGGGAAGCGGACCAGGAGAGCCGGGAAGAGAAACCCGTATAACAAGCCGGGCTATGCCCAGCACCGCGTTTTTTTATTCTGTGCAAAAATCGCAAAATTTGTCTGAAATCATACCTGTCAAGTAATGGAACAAACAGCAAAGAATCGGCCGGCTGGTTGATGGGAAGACTAAACGGGGGAATCTTCAACGATGGAACGGGGATTCTCCTGGGTAGATACTTTCTGAAAAGGAGCGCCGATGAATGGAAAACAACCGCAGAAAAAATCAAGCCGGGATACAAAGAAAAAATCTCGTCAAACAGGAAAATATTTCAAAGAAAATACAGGGAATCGTTTCGCTTGCTGACTATGAAACCGATCCATTCGGAAGTTATACCGGAGTTCCGCGCGATCACAGCGAAGTGCCGGTACAGGATGCGGATGATCTGTAAAAGGCATGGTGTATGGAATTTTCCTGTATTTTGAGGAAAAGCAGTCGGGATCCGGATAACGGTTTCCGACTGCTTTTTGTATAACGAAAACCAGGCGTTAAACGCGTGGTTTAAAAGAACCTAAGGCGAAGAGAAAAAATCCCTGTTAAGATGATAGATGCGGTCCGCCAACTGCATAAATAATCAAAACAGGGAGAGACGCATATGCGGCATGAATGACATCAAGAGTTTATCACATACGAAACGGAAATGCCAATATCAATAGTATTGTCGATCGTAAATTCAGTAAAGCAGGCCTATGGATCGACCAAAAAGGAAAAATCATGTTTCATATGAGCCTCCTCTATGGTGAAATGTATAATGCAGATCACTATAGCATTGGGATCAAAGTTTCAGAGAAAAGTATTTTACCAGGAAAAGCGAATGGCAATCAGGAAAATGCCGGGACAGCTAAACGAATGGAAAGGGGAAAAGATCCGAGAGGCAGAAGCGAACCCAGAGCATATTCATCTGTTGGTAGAAATACCAGCGAAGGGATTTATGAGCAATCTCAGGGGAAAGAGGGCAGCAAGGATGTATGAGCAATTGGGCGACTAAAAGTATGGATATCGGAACAAAGAATTTTGGCGCCGAGGGAACTATGTAGATAGGGAAGGAAAGAATGAGAGCCGAATTGGAAAGTATATCCGGAACCAGCCAACCAGCTAAAAAAGACGAATGAGGGGAACAGATAGTGGGCCAGCCCGTTTAGAGGACGCAAGTAACAGCCAGGAGCAGCGGACGGATCGTGTTCCATGTTTACATTTTACGCAAGGAACAGAGGACTATGCCCGCATAGAAAGAACCCCCGGTTTTCAGAGCGTTATTTTAAGAAAACAGAGAGGGACGGCTGTATGTCGTCCCTCAAAAAATTTTTTATCTCACCGCCCTTTTACCGGGGGTTCTTTTTTCAGTTGTATGATGGAAGCCGGACGTCAGGTAGCGGATCAAGCGCTTTTTTCATTCGCAAATAACCGCCTCAGGGCTGACTGCTGGCAGGATACAGCGATCCATGCTTTACGTACAAAGAAAGTTTTCTGCATCTCCAATGCCGTTATTTGTGGGAATGGAAAATGAAGCAAAACAAGACACATGTTTTCATGTGTCTTGCAGTGATGAATATTTGAGTTGAAGAGAACCATGGATGGAACAGGCCAAACATCAATGATCAGGAATGATCAGGGGCTCATCCATCTTTTTGCTTTTGAAATGCGTCTAATCTGGTTTGATTGTTATATACCCGGATGCTATTTATGGTATTTGCCGCCCCCGCTGATCGAACAGGCGCGATAGATCTGTTCCAGCAGCATCACCCGTGCCAGCTGATGGGGAAACGTCATCCGGGACATGGACAGCAGAAAGATACCCGCTTTTTTTACTAGGCCGGACAAACCATAAGAACTGCCGATGACAAAAGAAATACTGCTGTGTCCTGTCAGGGCGATTTCCTGGATCTTAGATGCCAGCGCGGGAGAGGTGAGCTCTGTTCCTTCGATACAAAGCGGGATCAGTGCGCTGCCTGCGGCGGCCTGTAAAATTGCCTGCGCCTCTGCTTCCAGCGCTTTTTCAATTAAGGCGGCAGATGGAGAATCCGGCAGCCTGGATTCCGGCAATTCTATCACGGAAATTTTGCAGAAGGCGCCCAGGCGTTTGATATATTCTGCACAGGCATCCCGCAGATAGGCCTCTTTGAGTTTTCCTACACAAATCACACGAATATGCAGCATCAGTATTCCAGCACCTTTCCGACATTGGTTCTCGGCGCGATCTCCAGCGTGTAGTCCTTGCCCAGGCAAAAACCCCGATAGGTCAGCTTGGAAATGGTGTGGGAATAGGCTACTTCCGGGCGGTTGTTTTCTTCACTTAAATGGCCAAGCAGGAAATGCCGGGTGCCATTTTCCAGCAGGCGCATGACTTCGTTAGAGCAGTCTTCATTGGAAAGATGCCCGAAAATACCGGCAATCCGGCGCTTCAAGTAGGCCGGATAGGGCCCGTATGTCAACATCTGCTCGTCATAATTGGATTCGAGCAGTACCATATCACAGCCGGTCAGATGTTCAGAAACAGTCGAAGAGACAAATCCCAGGTCTGTACAGACAGCGGCTGTTTTTCCATCGTCAAAAGTGATCCGAAAGCCAAGGCTTTCGGCGCTGTCATGCGAAGTGTGAAAAGCACTGACGTGAATCGAGTCAATATCCGCCGTTTTTTTGTTGATTTCCCGCAACTCATAGGCATCACTGAGAAGGCCTTGCATAACCAGGTTTTCCAATGTGCCGCGGGAGGCATATACAGGCAGGTTGTATTTTTTACAGAACGCAGACAGGCCTTTAATATGATCGCTGTGCTCATGAGTGATAAAAACAGCGCGCAGGCTTTCCGGAGACAGCCCTGCCAGGGCCAGCTGGTTGCTGAAACAACGTATCCCGATTCCGATATCCACCAAAATTGCTGTCCGTCCATCACTGATATATGTACAGTTCCCTTTGCTGGAACTGCAGAGAGGATAGATTTTCATATTGCCATGCCTTTCTTTGACCAAAGATATAAAGTAAAACCACCCGCAGATAACAGACGAGTGGTGTTTTTTGCATTATAAAGCCTGTTCGAGAAGATCGGGTGCACCGACCTTTTTGATACAGGCGCCAAGCCCCTTCAACTTTTCTACAAAGTCTTCATAACCGCGCTCAATATAATAAATATTTTCTATTTCGGTGATGCCTTCTGCAGCCAGTCCTGCAATCACCATGGCAGCACCTGCACGAAGGTCAGTCGCTTTCACCGGTGCGCCGGTCAGATGACCTTTCCCTTCAATCACCGCTACCTTGCCATCGACCGAAATATCTGCACCCATACGGCGCAATTCATCTACATATTTAAAACGGTTGTCCCAAATTCCTTCTGTAACAATGCTGGTTCCTTCCGCTAATGTCAGAAGAACCGTGATCTGAGGCTGCATATCCGTAGGGAAGCCGGGATGCGGCATGGTCTTGACGCTGGATTTCAGCAGAGGCTGATTTGCACGAACCCGGATGCTGTCATCATAGTCTTCCACGGTCACCCCGATCCGCTCCAACTTGGCAGTAATGGATTCCAGGTGTTTGGGGATAATATTACGGACCAGAATATCTCCATGCGTTGCAGCCGCGGCAATCATAAATGTGCCCGCTTCAATCTGATCCGGGATGATCGAATATGTGGTTCCATACAACTGACGAACGCCGCGGATTTTAATCACATCCGTACCGGCACCCATGATTTCTGCTCCCATAGAATTCAGAAAGTTGGCAAGATCCACAATATGCGGCTCTTTAGCAGCGTTTTCAATAATCGTCAGACCTTTTGCATAAACAGCGGCCAGCATAATATTAATGGTGGCACCCACGGTGACAACGTCCAAATAAACCTGCGCGCCTATCAGTTCATCGGCTTGTACGTCAATCATACCATGATCAATCGAATACTGCGCGCCTAAAGCTTTAAATCCTTTTAAATGCTGGTCAATCGGACGAACGCCGAAATCACACCCGCCCGGCATGGAAACCTCCGCATGGTTAAAGCGGGAAAGCAGCGCGCCCAGAAAATAATACGAAGCGCGCATATGTTTGGCCAGTTCATAAGGGACAACCGGGTGTTCCACCATGGTTGTGTCAATCTCGACCGTTGATTTATCCAGCATCCGGATTGAAGCGCCCATATCGCGCAAAATCTTTAGCATAATCGCAACATCACTGATGTTCGGAACATTTTCTATGATACAGGGACCTTTCGCCAGAATGGTTGCCGGAATAATTGCAACAGCCGCATTTTTTGCGCCGCTGATGGCAACCTCTCCATGTAGGGGATGTCCGCCCTCAATTACGTATTTCTCCAACATGACACGCTCCTCTATATATGAACAGCAAAGGATTTCTCCTTCTGCTAATATTCTTTTTAATCGCGGATAGGCCATAACCCCGCACTTCAGATAAAGTATAGCACAAAGATGGAAAAAAATAAAGTAAAAATTCAATTACAAATCTGTAATCTTTATTGTGCACAAAATCCGGCGCTTCATTCCTGTTCAAATCAAAAAAATCAAACCAGAAAACGATACAAATGGATCGAAAAAAGAAAATTTTTGCTATGATTCCTGCATAGAAGCAAAACACAAAATTAAAAATAAAAAATCCTGGAAAAAACAGGACGAATCCTGCCTTTCCAGGAAAAGATTTATTCTGCATCCACAGATGAATCCTCAGTATCGGCGGATGAACCGTCAGTACCTTCAGATGAAACGGATTCTGTCGAAGCCAAATACTCTGCATAGGTCATCATTTCCGCGCTTTCAATCGTAACCTGTTCTGCCGGCAGGCCATTTTCATCCACAGAAACCGCGGCAATAGCATCGACAACATCCATGCCGTCTACCACCATGCCGAATACGGTATACAGGCCGTCCAGACTTGGTACGCCGCCGACTTCAATATATTTCTGACGAACTTCGTCCGGGAACTGAAAACCGTCCTTGCTGTCATAAAAATCCCGTTTGGTCTGATCCGGGAACATCATTTCTTCCTGCTGAATCTGCTGTGTGACATAAGACTCCAGCTGGTCCCAGTAACTGTCAATTTCATAATACGGATTTACGCCCGCCTGTACGATGTAAAACTGGCTGCCCTGAGAAACCGGCATCTGTGTCCGGGCCATCGCAAGCGCACCGCGGAAATGCCAGAGTTTATCTGTCAGTTCCATTTCAAAATCGGTATCCCAAATGCTTTCTCCGCCCATTCCTGTGCCTTCCGGATCGCCGCCCTGAATCACAAAGTCCTGAATGACCCGATGGAAAGAAATGCCGTCATAGTAACCTTCCTCCACATGGGTAACAAAGTTTTCGACCGCTTTCGGCGCGTATTCTTCAAAAAAACGCAGAGAAATATCTCCAAAATCTTTCACATGCAAAACAGCAATCTGTTCATCTTCTTTGATTTCACTAAACTGCGGCATATCTGCGCCCTCCCCATTTTGACCTCCGCAGCCGGACAGAATCCCCATCGACAGGGATAAAGCTGTACAGACCGCCAGTATCTTAGATATTTTTTTCATAGGAAATCCAAAACTCCATTCTCCGCCGGTATGGCCATAACCGTGCGCCCGAAGAACCGGCGGAAACGAGCGACGGCAAAAATGACAATACAAGAGCTGTAAACGCTGCTCCTCATTTATGAACAAAGCTTATTATACAACGCAGTTTGCAGTTCGTCAACTTATATTTCCACGTTTTCATTGTTTTCGTTCAGTAAAACCGGAGATTTTTGAAATTCTTCCGCCAGGCATTCGCTCTTTCCAAGGGAAAGCGAGCGCAGTGCAGAAACATGGCACTCAATTTCCGCCAGCCTGGGATGAACGGCGGCCAGCTGTTTGAACAGCGGAGACGGCCGGCAAGAGGCTGTTTTCCGTGCCGCTGCCAAAATCTCCCGGCCTTTGACGTTCATCCCCAAAACGCGGATATACGGATCCAGCGCAGTATCTTCTTTTGTAATGCCGGCCAGCAGGCAGAAAAGAATTCTCCGCAGCCGGGAATGGGTGTATCGTTTGGTTTTTGCCAGCTGTAGAAATTCAGCGATGCTGTTGCACACCGCCGCAGCGCGGAACAGCCGGTGTTCCAGCCCTTCGGTGACATCCGGCAGGACGGAAAAGTCCTGCGGGGAAGCAAAGCGCAGACGATATAAAACTGCCTGTTCCAGATTTTCCAGCGCGGCCGGCGCATGCTGCATTTTTAAAGCCTCCTGGTACAGAGAAAAGGCGGCCGGCGGTACAAAATCCTGCAGTGTATTGCAGAATACCGGGTCGTTGCAGATCCGGCGGAGAAAAGAAGCGCTGGCAAATCCCCCGTCCGGAACCGGCGCGTCATGAGATACGCCTTTGCGTGGGACGGCGACCGGCTGTATGGACCCGGCAGGAGAATCGGTTGTGCGAAGCGCTTTTAAATATTCCACGGCCAGCAGATCGTTTGGATGGGACAGGAGAGAGGCTTCAACACCGGTCAGCCCGGCCACCGCTTCCATACGGGCACGCGGATACGACATGCCCGCCTCCAGTTTGGCGGCGACCATGCCGTTTTTCTCCACTTCCCAACAGGCTTTCGCCAAATCTTTCAGAGCGGTCAGATTTCCGGATTCGCTTCCAAATCCCAGCAAGCTGACACAACCAAGCTTTTGAAGGATCTGGATTCCGCTGCGTGCAAAATATTCGGCAGAGGCGCAGGCAAAAGGTGCAGGCAATTCCAGTACCAGATCAATGCCCCCCATCAGAGCGGCCTGCGTACGGGTCCATTTATCAAAACAGGACAAGCTTCCGCGCTGTGTTACATGTCCGCTCATGACAGCTACAAGATGAGTGGCGCCGTGCTGCTGACGCAGACAATCAATTAAGTACGCATGGCCGTTATGAAACGGATCATATTCGGCAATGATTCCGCAGACTTTCATGTTGACACCTCCTTTATTCTCCTGCCGGGGTCATCGTACAGAATCCGGTTGGTGGCCTGCGCGCTCTCAGACAACCGCTTCAGAAAGAGGAACGGACAGATTTTTCGTTTTTGGCTTTTGTATTACCCCTTGCATTTTTACCTTTGATTGCTATAATATATTATAGTGAAGGAATTTGTCAAGACGGAGACGGTCCGCCGTCTTCTGCGGTGTTCCAAAAATCAGATAAAGGAAGCGAACCAAATGAAAATTTTAGTCATCAATGCCGGAAGTTCTTCTTTAAAATATCAGCTGATTGATATGCCGTCCGGACAGGCACTCGCCAAAGGAAACTGTGAGCGGATTGGAATCGGCGGCAGTATTACCCATAAATTACAGGATGGACGGGTATATAAGGAAGACTGTAATTTCCCGACCCATACGGAAGCGTTCCAAAAACTTATGGACGTCCTCTCCACAGGGGAGTATGCGGTGATTCAGGATGTCAGCGAGATTGCAGCGGTCGGGCACCGTGTTGTACAGGGCGCAGAATATTTCAATCAGTCGGTTTTGGTGACAGAAGACGTTGTGAAAACCATTGAAAGCATCTCTGACCTGGCACCGCTGCATAATCCCGCTCATGTGTTGGCCATTCGTGCCTGTATGAAAGTGATGAGCAGTTTTACACCCCAGGTGGTTGTTTTTGATACGGCATTTCATCAGACTATGCCTAAAAAGGCCTATATGTTTGGTGTGCCCTATGAGTATTATAAAAAGTATAATATTCGCCGGTATGGATTTCACGGCACCTCTCACCGCTATGTTACCGCCCGCCTGGCAAAATTGATAGGCAAGCCGATCGAAAGCCTGAAAATTGTCAGCTGCCACCTTGGAAACGGATCTTCTATTACCGCGGTCAACGGAGGCAAATCGATCGATACTTCCATGGGCTTTACACCGCTGGACGGTCTGTTAATGGGAACCCGCTCCGGAAGTGTGGATCCGTCCGTTGTCACATACATTATGGAAAAAGAAAATCTGACCCCTGCGCAGATGAGCGACCTTTTGAATAAACAGTCGGGTTATCTGGGAATCTCCGGCGTTACCAGTGATGACCGCGATCTGCGCAAAGCGGCGATTGAAGGAAATGAGCGGGCCGCGCTGGCAGGCTCGATGCAGCGGTATCAGGTGAAAAAGTTTGTTGGCGCTTACGCTGCCGCAATGGGTGGAATTGACGCATTGATTTTTACCGGCGGAATCGGGGAAAATTCCGTTGACCTGCGCCGCGAAGTGTGTGCCAACATGGATTTTCTGGGCATCGATATCGATGAAGAGAAAAATATCGAATGCAATGGTATAGAAGCGAACATCAGCGCGGACGGCGCACGGGTGCAGACCTGGATTGTGCCGACCAACGAAGAATATCTGATCGCAGAAGATACCATGAAAATTGTAAACTCACTTTAATCAATCTGATTTCAAGGATGTCAAAAAAACGGTATGACAGCAAGTCATACCGTTTTTTGTATGAAGAAAACCACTCGCTAGGCGAGTGGTAGAAAAGAAGCCTATTGGCGATAATGAAGAAAGAAAACCTCCTTTTGTTGTA
>CAJFUK010000069.1 GCA_904420125.1 Candidatus Falkowella caecavicola
ACCTCAAGTTCGGGAACAAGCACTTCTGTGCAGAAGGGTATTCGGTGAGAAGCGTTGGACTGAACGAGGCAACCATGAAGAAATATATCCGAGAGCAGGAAAGGCAGGATATGCTCGAAGACAAATTGATTACCAAAGAAGACAACGACCCTTTCAAGGGTAGCCGGTAGTCAGTCCACTACGGCTTGAACATAGTGAAAGCCAGCGCCTTTTAGGCGCTGGCCTTCCTATGCCCTTCCAGGGCTCCTTCATGCCACCTGTTTTACGGGTGGTCTTGACTTTTCTATCTAAAAGAATAATTCATTGATATCATATTTACTTTGCGTGGAAATATTGATACGGTTTTATACGGATTTTTGCTGAAATCCATTTGAATTTACATCAGAGCTGTGCCTTGTTCAGAGAAAAACAATGGTAGCCGAAATGTACAACAGGGCCACCATATAGGCTGTTGGTGTGCAGAACAATGCACATAACCTTTGTCATTTTATTTTTTATTCTGCAAACCAGAAATTGTAGCTGTTAATTTTGATTTCCATATTCTGGATTCCGTTAGCAAGCGTTGTATTATTTCTTCTTTGCCTGCGGTATAGCTCTTCCGGTCATTGGGAAACTGCATGGCTAATTTCTGTTTGCAAGAATCATATAACATTGCTTTTTCAGGATATGCGTTCAGAAAATCTCGAAAGTTAATATAATTATTCCATTCTGTGCCATTCCATTTAACTATATGAATATGATGTGTGCGTATCTCATCATCTCCCATTACGAATAATACTTCTCCTGCAATAACTTCTCCACGAAAAATGACATGATGCTGCTTTAGCACTTCAACATAAGGTAATATATCGTTTAAGTCATACACGGCAACGGAAATATCAATAATCGGTTTTGCGTGGATCAAAGAAATAGCTGTACTTCCGACATGTTGAATATCAACAGCAGTATCTCCTAAAAGTTGCTTGAGTAATCGGATTATATGTTCAGCATTTTCACTCCATTCTTTCCGATAAGGTACTAACTCTACCGTTCCTCTTTTTAACCCTATCATAGCATGTTTCCCCTCATTAACTTTCAATTTATCTTTGTCTATTATAGCAGTTTTAGTTGAAAAAGCAATGCTCACCGGAATCATACAGTGATTCCGGTGAGCACTTTTAAAATATTCTCGTTCATGAATGGGCTGTTGTATTCCCGCTGTCATCAATGCATCGGTCTGGATTGTGACGTTCCGGATCATTTTCCCAGTCATGATCCGCCCAAAAGCATTGCTTTTTATACTGTGCCAATGTTATTCCCTGTTCTTGACAGTAACGCACAACTTTCAAATAATAGCGATAAGCCTTTTCGGATTCTTCATATATTCAGTCAGTCTGTTTGTCTGTCACTTTCAAGTTCTCGTTTTTTTATCAGTCTTTGACGTTCCTGCTCCAATTCTTTTTTAAAGTCTTGATTTTCTTTGTACTCCTCAACATTTAACTTTTGGTCGTGGTCTCTCTGAAGGCCCGTGCGCTGTGAGCCTTTGTCCGGGTATCGTTCCGTGATATGTTCATAAAATCGGTCTCGAAACGCTCAAAGGTAATTCCTGCTTTTTTTGTGCTGGCTTACATGAAAGGATTGACAACCACCTTCTTTTATATGGACAGGGAGCGTAAAAGTATGGATATGTGGCCATCTTTTTTTATCATAACGGATTCGGCTGCCCATAATATGGAATCCTGGGTCCTCTTGTTCTTGTTTTAAGAAATCTGGTTCTGCCTTAAAATATTCGATCTGCTCCTCTCTGGTCATGCTCGCCATGAAGTCATAACTGCCCGACATGACGAAGCAGGAGCGTACTTTGATGACATACAGTCAGAGGTGGTATCTATATTAAAGTGTCCTGTGACGTGTTCCTGATCCTTGTAGTCTTTGACATAGGCACGGAATGTTTGGAACTGATCAGCTCGGTTATTATGTTCTAACACAACATACCTGTCAGATTTGGCAAGGTGATCGTTCACACGGTCAAGGTACGCTCCTGTTCGCTTTCTACACTGTTAGCATCCGTACAGTTATAGTTCCTGCAATCAATCTTGCAGCAAGCTTGATTGCAGGAACTCCTTATTGCATCATGATAATGCAAGATGTTGATAAATCGTGCACTATCATTATATCATATCGGACTCCACAAACGCAGCCGTTCCCAAAAGAGAACCCACTCTGTCGATCAATCGACGTGGGCGAGAGAAATTTCCCCTCAACCCTTTTTCTGCAGGTCATAAAGTGTTCAGACTTGACCTGTTACTTCTGAATGTGACTTCTGAAAAATTTTTGTCATCAAATTATTAAAGGAAACCAAAAGAAAGCCTGCTGGTGCAAATCCAGTTCAGTCCATAATTTCTTTTTAAAAGTATAGAATATCCACCAGTACCTGGAAAGGGCGTACTAGCAGCCTTCCCTTTTGTTCCCAGTATTCCCGGTCCGATGGACATCCTTGGGAGCACTGTACTATTATTGTCGGAAATGACGTTATGCCTGGCCAAAGGGGATCAAGCATATGGAGGCGTGAAAGCGACGGCGTAAAAAACACAGATTTCTCCGGTCTTATCATTTCATTCATTGTTTGTATCGGCTTTTGTGATTGGAATGATGATGCTGGTAAATGGAGGACAGGGCCCGGGACATTTGCCAGGGATGGGTCCCATCGATGCCCCTCCAATTTTTTATAGATGTTTGGACATTGGACAGGCGCAGGCCTGCCCAATCACCAAAAACAAATCATATCCATCAAGGAAAACCCGCTGAGATCACAGATTTCAGCGGGTTTTGGGCCTGACGGAAAAAAGATGTGCAAGGGGAGAGGCCACATAAAGAAGTAGTCTTTCTTATTGTTTTTTATATGTAATATGGTAGTATTTATAGATCGCTTTATTTTGAAGAAATGGTAGACTTTATTTATATGTCTAATCTGTGATAGAATTAAAATGATCAAAAGAGGGGACAATCCTTATTTTGTCAAAGAACTGGAACCCGGTTATGTTGTTACAGGTGATTTTCAGCATTTCAAAGGATATACTTTGTTTTTATGCAAACAGCATAAAACAGAGCTGTTCTGTCTCGATAAAGATGATAAGTTAAAATTTCTGGAAGAAATGTCAATGGTAACAGAGGCTGTATATAAGGCTTTGGGTGCAAATAAAATGAACTGTGAACTTCCGGGAAATAGGGACTCGCATCTTCACTGGCATCTCTTTCCAAGATATAATGGTGATCTTGCAGGTTATGCGTGCGGTCAAAAAGTCGGTCCCGTATGGTGGTATCCGATAGAAAAAATGAACTCACCTGAAGCAGGACCGTCAGGTGATGCGCTTGACAAAATGAAAAAAGCATGATCCAGCGAACTCGACAAACGATTAACACGATAACGAGCTTTGGACTGCGGAAAAGTGCGAGGCTTTATCGCTTGAAATCAGGTTTGTCAAAGAAAACCCACTATGCCAGCTTTCAATTCAGAAAGTGTCATAGTGGGTTATCTGCTTTCATGAGTATTTTCAGCCAATAAAAGAACATCTTTATGCAACACACCCCGACCGGGGGATATTTCGTTCCAGCGGATTTCAGGCTGTCGTTTCCATGCGTGACATTTTTGTAACAATGGATTGGAAAGCCACAAAAAATCTGTTCAGGGCAAATGGAGTGGTGTTCGTTTCTATTTGCTATTTTTGACCGCAAATACTCCTTTGTGTGACAATGGTCACCAGAGTATCACCAAGCTGTGTTAAAACTGTACCCAACAGGTTCATTTCATCATCACTTAACCTGGCGGCCAATGCGTTGGCGATGGCCGTGATAGAAGCTGTCAATTCACATGCATTCACGAGAGATTCACCTCCAGGCTATCATATGAATATCCGGCAGGAATATGTGCTTACCGTTGGTTGGGCCACAGTAAGGGGGCTTCAGTTTTCATGATCAGCATGGCTTTTCTCATAAAGAACAAATTTTAGATTCCGATCACAGACGGCAAGAAGAACATCCTGTGCAGAATGAACATGGCGTTGCTCTAACTGCTTGTTCAGCCAGGTCAAATCCAGTCCCATACGTTTGAGATTGTCTTCCAGAATGCGGCCATCCATGATCAGCTCTGTAAACAGCAGTTCCTGCTCCGGGGCCAGATTTAAATCGCTGGGGGTGACAGGACGCTGGCTGCTGACCGGAAGGATCGTCAGTTTGCCGTTACACTCAAACACAGCGGTCTGGATGCTGGTCAGATCAAAGTATCCCTGCTGCCGGCACATAATCATGAACTCGCTTAGATCCAGCTTGGCCTTTTTCAGGTTTTCTTTGTACAGTTTTCCATGGTCCATCAGGATGGTCGGCGTACCGCTGAGATATTTGCGGGTTCGTGCAAACCTGCCGGTAATGACACTCAGCAACAGCGTAACACATCCGTAAATGATCATGGCGATCAGCGGTTTCCAGGGTTCTTCCAGCTCTGTAGCCATTTCTGCTGCAATCGAGCCGATTGTGATGCCTGTAATATAGTCAAAAAAATCTAACTGCGCGATTTGTTTATGACCGGTAATTTTAGCGATCAGAAACAGCGCGACAAAAGACCCCAGCGCAGTCAGACAGACCATCAGAAAATCCATGCCATTATCCTCCTTTTTTTATATTCTGACCCGAACAGTGGCAAGAATACATGAGGATGGCACAAAACTTTTTAGCAGGGTCGGCCCCGCCTCTATTCCTATGACTCCAGCCGTTAAGGGTACACGGGGATCCGCTTTTTACCAATCGGGACGGGAAAGAGAGGCGTTGAAGGAAAGGAAAACGCGATATTTCTAATGAAGAAGACGGCTGGGACTGTATAAATATTATGTCATACGCTGCAAATTCTTTCAGGGAGCGTACAGTATTGAAAGGGAGGAAACCTATATGAACCTTTTTCGTTTCAGTTCAGCGTTGCTGACGTTCAAACCTACAAATCCGGTACGGATTGATTCGGAAGTTGAACATGGAACGGGAGCAGACAACGGTTTGCCTGCCGCAGGGATGGAAGAACCGCTTCGGCAGGAAAAGTCAGGAATGAGTTTCAATTCTTCGGTACTTATGATCTTGAACGAGGCGAAAAGTTATCAAGAGAAATTGAACCATGCTGTTCCTCGAATTCCCTGATATGCTGTAATATCAACTGCTCAATTTCTTTGTTGGCGGAACGTCCATTATAACCGGCAATGTATTTCAGCTTATCCATGGTTTCTGTTGGAATACGTAATGCGTAATGAGGGTTTTTATGAGGCGCGTTGGGCATTTATTGTCACTCCTTTGTCTTTTTGACAACATAATAACATAAAAACTTTTTTCAAAAACATATTGACAACAAAAAGACAACCACCTATAATAGATATTGTCATATAGACAACCACCTGAATTTATTGGAGGTGAAAAAATGGATTGAATGTCCACCAGGCCGCCGAACGACTTGAAAGAAATTTTTCAGAGCCAAGCACGGTGCATAAGGATAGCGATTAACGCTTTACTGGCCTAAATTCTCCGGGACTGGCAGACTGTACAATATTCGGGATAATCGATCAATATTCGGGGTATTCACCCGGCAGCACTGCTCTTGAAAAGGGACTAAATTTTTACTGACTGGAAGGTTTGCAAAAGGTTGAAATTTTCGTTTTTAAACCTGCGTTTGTTTGAAGGAGGTATGACTTTGAATGAAAAAAGATGGGTGTTCAACAGATAATCCTATATCTTATAAAATAGCGGTCAAGCTGGAGCATGAGACAAAAGATTTTTATTCCCCTATGGCAAGCGGGGGCGGACGCCGATTATGGTATGCAGCCGACGGGGGATTGAAGGGCTATAGCCTGGCATAATCATTTGAAAGGAAGAAAAACAATGCAGCATCAAGAAGAAATTGAATTTTTCTTAGACCAGTTATTTGGAAAAGCGGTCGGTGCATTTCAAAAAACAGAGCAGCATAGGCTGCTGATGGAAAAAACGGATCAGATGCGGCAGGATTGCGGCAAGTTCCTGGAAGAAAAAAACAAGAAGTTTGTATTTGAATGTTTTGAGCTGATTACGGATGTAGACGGTCAGGAAGAAATTTATGTTTATGATCAGGCATTTAAAGATTGCGTCTGCCTTTTAAAATGGCTGGGGGTATTGGCGTGAAGCCGGACGGAAGATTCTGAAAAACAGATTCTATGGCAGATAGCGTTTCCCCGGCGGTCTCGCCATATGGGGAAACGCTATCTCATGATACCGGTTCCGGCGCAGGGGGACAGGAATTTAAAAACAGGGATTCTGCGGAAATTTTTTCAGGAAAGCTTGACAAAATAGGTCTACATGATGTAGAATACAAGAAGACTACAACGTGTAGACTAAAAGGCTGGATAAGTATATGGCAGCTGATGTGTGCGGGGCAGGTGAACATGGATTCGCTCAGAGAAGGCGTCGCACGTTTGATGCGGACTGGCGGACCGATATGGGGACTGCGAGCTGGGGAGCCGGATAGGCCGGGAACAGGTCGAAAATGGCCGGGGAAGGTAGGACGCAGTCCGGGAAGGGGCGGAACGCCTGTGGTTGAGCGCAGGCGCAGGAAAGCCGTGCGGGAGCCGGATAGGTTGGAAGCAGGCCGGAAGCGGCCGGAGAAGATAGAACAAAACGGGAAAATCAAAAATTATGAACAGGAGCTGATCAGAATGCATGATTATCAGATGGGGGCCATTGAGTCCCGCTTTGCCGATATCATTTGGGAAAATGAACCCATATCTTCCACGGAACTGGCAAAGCGCAGTGAGAAGCTGCTGCAATGGAAAAAATCCACGACCTACACGGTGCTCAAAAGACTTTGCGATAAAGGGATTTTTCAAAACAATCAAGGCACTGTGACATCGTTAATGACAAGGCAGGAATTCTATTCCATGCAGAGCCAAAGGTTTGTAGAGGAAACTTTTGCCGGTTCTTTGCCGGCCTTTTTGGCGGCCTTTACCGCCCGGAAGCCGTTGACGCCCGAAGAAGTTGCCCAACTGCGCCGTATGGTGGCTGAATATCCGGAGGAATCATGATGGAAGAAGTATTCCTTAAACTTTTGAACATGAGTATAACAGCAGGTTGGCTGATCCTGGCTGTGATCGTATTACGCTTCTGTCTCAAAAAAGCGCCTAAGGCCATTGCTGTGATTTTATGGGCCCTGGTAGGCGTGCGCCTGATCTGTCCATTCTCATTGGAAAGCATTTTCAGTATCATACCGAGTGCAGAAACAGTCCCGTCCGATATACTCTATTCCGAAACCCCTGCCATTCAGAGCGGTATCCGGATTTTTAATGCAGCGGTCAATCCGATCCTTTCAGAGACGATGGCGCCCGCTGCCGGAGACAGCGCCAACCCGATGCAAATTGTTGTATGGACAGCCTCCGTTATATGGGCAGTCGGGATGGCCGCGATGCTGGTCTATACTTTCATCAGTTCCTTTCGGATTTACAGAAAGGTACGGGAAGCGACGCCTCTACGGGAAAATATCCTGCTGTGCGACCGTATTTCCACCCCTTTTATTCTGGGCATCATCCGTCCCCGGATTTTTCTGCCGTCAGCGGTACGCGAACAGGATCTGGTCTATGTGATCGCCCACGAAAAAGCGCATCTGCAACGGCATGACCATTTATGGAAACCGCTTGGCTTTTTACTGCTGACGGTTTACTGGTTTCATCCGCTCATATGGGTTGCCTACCTTCTCCTCTGCCGGGACATTGAATTTGCATGCGACGAAAAAGTAATCCGGGAGATGGGGCTGGAGATCAAAAAAAACTATGCGGACGCTTTGATCAATTGCAGCATCCCCCGCAGGATGATCGCTGCCTGTCCGTTGGCTTTCGGTGAAGTGAGCGTAAAGGAAAGGGTCAAAAATATACTCCATTACAGGAAGCCGGCTCTCTTTATCGTGGTTGCTGCGGCAATCGCCTGTATGATCACCGCGGTATGCCTGCTGACCAATCCTCCCCATACGGCATTTTCTGACCCTTTCGGGAAAAATTATTCGGTTGACAGCCTGATTTACGCCGCCCCGCAATACAACTTTGTGCTGACACCGGAAACAGCGCCAACTTATATTCTTACGGCAGACGGCATGCTGATGACATCCAGCCAAAACCAAACGGAATTCAAAGGCGAGGCGGTTGCAGTTTCGCTGACAGAGTATAACTTTGATCAGTATTTTGAAAATAACGGAATAGGCGGTATATGGGAAAATACATCTGCTGCAAAACTACGGGAACAGAATGAAAAAGCGTGGAAGGTCCTCACAGACAATGAACTCCATGAGTTTTATTACATCTTACAGCAGAACGACGGTTCGGTTTACCTTTCTTACGGATATCATGATCCGGAGGGGGAAACAGACAGAGATGCCGATGATTCTTCGATACGCTGGTTGTTTAAGCTCGATATATATGAACACACCGTTTCTGTATCCCCTGTTGGCGGGGCAGAACAGATGGGGGCAATTTATCTGGGTGTAGTTGCCTATGCGGACTGGACGCAAATTGCAGACATCCATACACCGGCATTGAACGAATTCCAAATAGCTGTGAGCAGTTTGCACCATCTTCCGCTGTACAGGCTGGACAGCGTGGCTGACATCCATGCGCTGAAGGAATGTTTTAAAGAAGAGACGCTTCCTGTTTCTCTCCGCGATGAGGGGATACCGTCCTTTGATGAAGCCACAGCTGCCTTTGACGATCCATTTTTTCAGGAAAATACGTTATTCCTTGTACCTGTGCCCGCTGACGGCGAGGCATACCGATACGATATCGGCAATGTATATAACGACGGAAAGAAGTTTCTCATCCGCGTCGACCAGCTACTCTCTCCTGAAGCAGATACAGCCGGTCTGGACGGCTGGTGGTTTGTCCTTGTTTCTGCGGATCGGGAAAGTGTTCAGGACTGCACCGAGTTCGATACAGAACTCCACAACGAGATGAGCAGGGTATATGTATATAGAGATTCAGAAAACGTGCTTCCCGCCAGTTTTACGCTTTATGAAGACAACACATTTACCTTCACCTTTTCGGCCGTCAGCAGCTATATCGGTGTTGGGACCTATCGGATAGAGAACGATCAGCTGATCCTGACAACCGATGACGGGAATTTTGTTTACACCTTTACGGCCGGAGATGACGGATATATTTTCGACGCCGAAAATTCTTCTGACATGATCTGGTTTGCTGATTTCCAGGACGGCTCCGTTTTTCGATAATCCAGTCAAAAAGGACTTTGCCGGTTATCAGGCAAAGTCCTTTTTGATGGGGGTATCATACAGCCCGTATCCGATTGTTATTCCTCCATGCCACAGGGGTGGGCGCTCTCCGCTGCACAACGATCCAGCTTCACTGTCTCATAAAAACGGTATCCACCCGAAAAGTTATAGCAGTCATAACCGTTCTGCGCAAGAATCCGGCAGGCGATATAACTGCGCAGTCCGCTTTGACAGATCACATAGACCGGCCGTTCAGGGGGAATGTCTTCCAGATGTTCCCGGAGCTGATCCACAGGAATATTCATAAAGCCTTCTATATGGCCGCAGGCATATTCCGCCGGGGTTCGGGCATCCAACAAGGTAACACTGCCGTCCCGGGGCAGAGACTTCACGTCCTGCCAGCCAAACTGTTTGACGGTTCCGGTGGCGATATTCTCAATCATAAAGCCCGCCATATTGACCGGGTCCTTGGCTGAGGAATAGGGCGGCGCATAGGCAAGGTCGAGATCTTTCAGCTGTATGGCGGAAAGGCCTGCCTGCATGGCGGTTGCCAGCACATCAATCCGTTTGTCCACGCCCTCAAACCCGATGATTTGTGCACCAAGCAGCCTGTACGTTTCCTTTTCATAGAGGATCTTCATGGTCATGATGTGGGCACCTGGATAATAAGAGGCATGAGAAGCCGGGGAAAGAATCACCGTACCATATTGGATACCCGCACTTTGCGCGGCCTGTTCATTTATTCCCGTGACCGCTACCGTGAGATCAAACACCTTGATGACGGATGAACCCTGTGCGCCGGAATACCGGCTATCCCTGCCACAGATGTTGTCAGCGGCGATGCGTCCCTGTTTATTGGCAGGACCGGCAAGGGAAATCAATGCCTTTTCACCGGTGATCAGATGGCGGATTTCCACAGCATCCCCGACAGCATAGACATCTGGCGCAGAGGTTTCCATGCGATCATTGACAGCGATGCTGCCTCGAATCCCCAGAGTCAGACCGGCCTCTCTGGCCAGCTTTGTATCCGGTGTCACCCCGATGGCCAGCAACGCCATATCTGCACGCAGCGGCGGGGCGTCCTGCAGCCTGGTCAGGATCGTATCTCCTTCTTGAGCAAACCCCTCGACGGTTTGTCCCAGCAGCAGGCTGATCCCTTTGCTGCGGAGCTTTGTATGCACAAAGCAGGCCATGTCCCCGTCCAGAGGCTCCAGCAGATGATCGGTGCGCTGCACAATCGTCACGGCAACGCCCATTTCCGCCAGGTTTTCTGCAACCTCCAATCCGATATATCCACCGCCCGCCAGCACAGCTGTCTTAGGATGATGCTGTTCAACAAAGCGGCGGATTCGCAGGGTATCTTCCACAGTCCGCAATGTAAAAATACGTTCGCTCTCTATCTCTGAAAAGGCCGGCTGCGTGGGCTTGGCGCCCGGAGAAAGCAACAGCTTATCATAACTCTCCTGATAACTTTGGCCGGTATCCAGATTGGATACGGTCACGGTTTTATGCACCGTATCAATGGCTGTGACGTCGTGGCGTACCCGTACGTCAATCCGAAACCGTGTCCAGAAACTCTCCGGCGTTTGGAGAGTTAACGCTTCTGGATCCGTGATAACGCCGCCCAGATAATAGGGCAGGCCGCAGTTGGCATAGGACACAAAGCCGCTTCGCTCAAACAGGATCACCTGGGCCTGTTCATCCAACCGGCGGATCCGGGCCGCGGCTGTCGCCCCACCGGCCACCCCTCCTACAATCACGACTTTCATTGCTGGTCATTCCACCTTTCCTTTATTTTTGCCTGAGCATGGACGGGGGATTCTACCGCTCCGGCCGCTCGCTATTATATTGATGATAGATTCAGTATAACACAGATTCTATCTTTTAAAAGAGACTTAGTCACATTCGGTTTAAAGAATCTGTTGACAGTGGAATCACCCCAGGGAGGAACCATTGGTTATGGCATCAAAATGGTAATTTGTGGATAGGGGGTTGACAAAATCTACTGATGCGCGTATAATATTACAAAACGGTAACATTCGTAACAATTTGTATAGAACATCTCCACCAGGTTGCCGTTATAAGCAATATACAAATCGTATATTATTGATGATATATACGTTTTGAAATTTCATATACGTATATAATATGATAAAATATACGATATGTATAGAAGTAAAGGAGATTATGCAGATGCAGACAGAACAGATTGCGCGGCAGAGAGTTTTCTGCCGGAAGCGCTGGCTGGGAAAAGTCTTTTTGACTTTGCTGCTGGGGGTAGCGGCGTTTTGGTTAATGACGGGTGTGACACAGATTTCCAGTCGTGTAGATGTACAGGAGGAAGGAACGGACACCGTATATACGGTCTATGCGGTTCAGATGACGCCTGAAGAGATTATTGCCAAGACCGGCATTCCCTTCGGGCCGAATGACCGTTACACCATCGAAGAAGAAGTCAGTCCGGGGATTACCATGCTGCATGTTTATCATTCGGTCGATCTTTATCTGACGGTCGACGGAAAAACCGTCACGTTACCGGTGACCGGCGACATGCAAAAAGAAAAAGAGACGGAGGAGCTGCCGCCTGCGGATACGGCGGAGGGGGTCAGGCGAACCCAGGTCAGCCTGGCCGATGCGCTGGATGCCAACGGTATTCTGGTGGGCGAGCGGGATATTGTCAGTCTCCCGCTGACAGAAAAGGTTTATCATGGAATGCAGGTGACAATTCAGCGGGTATCCACTCAGCGCACCGCTGTAGAGACTGAAAAAAGTTTTGATATCGAATACAAATATACCCCGTTGCTGGCAGAGGGAGAAACCCAGGTGCTGCGGGAAGGGAAAACCGGGCTTTTGACACGGTATTATGAGGATACGTTGGTCGACGGCGTTTTATCAGACCGGGTATTTTTAGACGCTACGTATGAAGAGCCGGTCAACCAGATAGAGCTGCTTGGTGTCGGGCCCTCTTCCTATATCCCCTCAACGCTGGAAGCGCCGGAATGGCTGGAATTTGATGAGAATGGCATTCCGCTCAATTACAGCAAGGTGCTTTCCGGACGCGCGGCTGCCTACAGCGCGTATGACGGAGCCAAAACGGCCAGCGGACGGGATGCAATCCCCGGCCATATTGCCGTTAATCCAGAAATTATTCCTTATGGAACCGAAATGTATATTGTCTCGCAGGACGGCAGTTACGTATATGGCTATGCAATCGCGGCCGACACCGGAACAGCGCTGATGGATGGGCTGATCATCGCGGATTTGTATTTTAACAGCTATGAGGAAAGCTGCCAGTTTGGAATCAAGGATATTGATATTTATATATTGGAATAGCCGGCGGACTGTCCGGTAATCTGACAGTAAAAAGGACCAACCGGAATCAGGATGATTCCCTGTTGGTCCTTTTTGCGTGCCGGGCTGGTCCGGAAGACGACCAGATTCCACAATATTTTTTGATAAAATACCGAACTTTTTTTCAGCCACGTAGACTTAATCAATGCAAACAGCCGGAGTAAAAATTTTTCTGCGAAAAAGGAAGGATGGTCATTGCGATGGATCCACGTATTGACAGCCAACTGATTGAAGCAACTTATTTATACTGCCGCAAACGCCTGTCCAATTCTCAGGACGCGGAGGACCTGGCACAGGAGATTCTCTGTACGGCGCTGGACGCTCTGCAGCGGGATCGCCAGTTTTTTCATTTTCACTCATGGTACTGGCAGATGGCGCACAATCGATACGCCTCATTTCTGGAACGGCGGCAAAATCCCTATCTTCCTCTGGAAACGGCTGGCGGCATGGCGGCGGACACCGGCGCACTGGCAGACGCACTGGTCAGCGCAGAGGAAATTGCGGCTTTAAACCACGCCGTTTCCAGGCTGGCGGCCATATACCGGGAGATGATTATCTGCTTTTACCTGAAAGAACAGTCGATTGAGCAGATCGCCCGTCAGTTTTCCCTTTCAGAGGGGACAGTGAAACGCAGGCTGTTTGATGCGAGAAAAATGGTGAAAGAGAGGTTGGAAAAGATGGAGACAAAAGGAAGAAGCGCTTACGCACCGGCCGGGTTTTATTATTTAGGCGGGTACTCCGTAGGGCAGGCTTCACAGCAAATGCAGGATAGGATCGCCCAGCAGATCGTGATCGTCTGTCGGACACAGCCGCAGACCACCGCACAGATTGCAGACGAAATCGGCGTCGCGCCGGTTTATCTGGAGCCGATTTTGGAAAAAATGCTGCGGCTGGATCTGATCACAGAACCGGCCGTGGGAAAATATCAAACCAATTTTTGCGTGTTTCCTAAACAAAAATATACACAGGCATCCGAGGCCGCCTATACGGTGATGCTGGAACAGGAAATCCCCAGGCGTATCATGGACGCATTGCTGGATGCCAGGGAAAGTATTTTAAAAGTAGATTTTTATGGCAATCAGTTTGAATATTCGGAACTCCTTTGGATTTTAATCGTATATGCCAGCTACGCTTTTAGCAGCGCTGCCAATCACCTGTATATCCAAAAATATGCGGAGAAGATTCCGGAGGATTTGAAACGGCGTTACCGGATGACGGGAATCTTTCAGCCGGCGGATCAGGCGGCGTCAGACAACCGCCTTGCCAAACGGATGGGGTGGTCCAATCTCCATAATCATTATCAGACGGCTGATTATGGAAGGGTGGAGTACATCAATGACTACAGTATGGATCCTTTCCCGGTCGATTTCGAAAATGACGGGGGCGGCCGGGATTACTGGGTGGATGGAAAAAATATTTCCCTCCTGCTCAAACTGGCGGGCGATCCTGCGGCTGTGCTGACACGGTATGAAATGGACATGGCAACCGATTTGCTGGAAAAGAGACTTCTGCGAAAAAGTCCAGCCGGATTACAGGTGATGCTGCCGGTTGTTTCTTCAGCCGCCGCGAAAAAGATTGATCAGATCATACAGGAAAAAATAACCCCACTGGCAGAAGCTTTTGCAGAGCCGGTCTATACAAAGATCGAACAGATTCTGCTGCCGGAGGTCCGGAAAGATCTTATGGAAGATTTTGTATACTGGAATATGCGGATGTTCCTGCAACCCACAGGCGAGGTTTTTTACTACGCACTGCATGAGGCAAACCTGCTGGCTGTACCGGAGGATTACAGCCGGTCTGCCGCAGGACTTTGGCTGCGTTTTTATAACTGAAATTTTTGATAGGTTGCTGAACAACAAACCAGCGCATGACCCAAAGGTCATGCGCTGGTTTGTTTAAAAGTCAGGCTGTAACGAAAAAAGAAGAGAAGGGAAAAGACGCAAGGCTAAAGAAAAGGGAGGTGGGGATGGCGGAAAGCGGCTAAACGAACGGCGGGGAGAGGGTACGTGCGTGAAAGGAGGAGCGTTATCAGAGAAATCCGACAAGCGATGAGAACAATCAGCCGTTGGATGTGCCCGCGAAATCCGATATTGGATTTGTCGCTAAAGCAGGAGCTTTGCTCTTATAAACAGCTGGCGGTAGCAGCCATGCCGTAAACGACATTGCCTGGCAGCGTCGGTCCACACAGTGCGCAGCATGCAAAAACACAGACCTGCAAAACGGCT
>CAJFUK010000070.1 GCA_904420125.1 Candidatus Falkowella caecavicola
ATCAAACATCATATCTGCGATTTTCAAGGTTCAATCTGAGCCTATTTCTTAGGCTCCATTTTTTCATAACTCATTTGACACTACCGTAAAAAGAAAACTCCTTTGACGTTCACTGTCAAAGGAGTTAAATAAACAAAAACGCCCTTGACAGAAATATGCTCTCTGTCAAGGACGAATAATACAAAATACTATCCGCGGTGCCACCTTGAATTCACCGCAATCAGATTAAGATTGCGTGTGCGCTTAGCAGGATACCAACATATCCCCGGCAACTGACGTATGCCAACACGTTGCAGAATACTCTGTGATCGCTCACATTTGACTGCACCCTCAGCGGTCCATTTGACAACTTGTTTCTTGCCTGATTCTCAGCATCGCAGGCTCTCTGTATAGGCATCATTGCCGTTATCTCCGCTTCAACGGTTTATCTTATTAAATTAAAAATTATTATAGCACAAATAATATACTTTGTCAATAGAGGAATCGACAACATTTTTGAATACATGACAATATGTCATTTCTGATTATGAATATGTCTTTATGATCTCCTCGGCAACCTCCCGCTTAGAAATACAGCGGTCCATTGCCTGTTTTTCTATGTAACGGTGAGCATCCGGCTCATCCATTTTGAGTTCGCTGATCAGTAGCCACTTGGCTCTGTTTACGATACGGATTTCTTCCATTTTTTCTTCGATGGATAATGTCTTTTTCTCAAACTTGCGCAGACGTTCTCTGGCACTTGCCATCCAGCTGAGAGCAGTAGCCATCGCGGGTTTTGAAATCGGTTTTGACAGCGTAAAAGCGCCATATTCAGTCACTTTGTCATATACATCCGCATAAATATCACTGCGAACAAGAAGAAGGACAACGGTTCCTTTGGCGTTACATGTATCTATAGCAAAACGTGTGCCGAGATCATCCGGCAACGGAGCGTTAATAATAACGTAGTCATAGGGCCGCTCAGCAAGACTTCGTTTTGCCGCGCTGATATTAGACACCATGTGGACCGGCGAATATGTGGATTCCGGGAGCAGCGTGAGCAAGGTTGAGTTGAAGCTTTCTGACGCCGAAACGACAAGAACGCTGTATCCTCTTTTTTCAAGACCCATTGTGCTCGCTCCTTTTTGTTTTGATTCATATTATTTATTGCAATAGATGTCTAAAATGGCAGCCGGTATATGCTCTTTGATGAAATCACTGGCTGCTGCCATCATACAAGCGGTGTGCAGATCTTCCGGTAATTTCCTGAATTTTGCCAAAGTCTCTGCATCCGCTTTATAGAGGTTAATATCAGCAGCCGGCGGCAAATCAAGCTTATTTTTGATGCCGTGAAGACCGGCATAGATCATCAACGTAAATGCCAGATAAGGGTTTGCCGAGGGATCGGGTGAGCGGAGCTCTGCGCGGCGGTATTCACCTACCGCAGCGGGGATTCTGACAAGTTGAGAGCGGTTTTCGCTTGACCATGAAATATACCGGGGTGCTTTGTTGTTTCCAAAGCGCTTATAGGAATCCTCCGTGGGATTCAGGAAAGCAGTCATATCTTCGATTTTATCCAGAATACCGGCAATCATGTAACATAAGTTTTCCGGATGCTCAGATGACTTCACAGAAATATTGATGTGAAAACCGTTTCCGGGCTTGTTTTCAAGAGGTTTCGGGCTGAAATCCGCGAAAATGCCATTGCGGCGGCAAACGGTTTTAACGACAGTCTGAAAGGTCATCGTATTATCGGCTGTCGACAGAGCATCGGCATAACGAAAATCAATTTCATTCTGCCCGGGACCTTCTTCATGGTGAGAACTTTCCGGATAAATCCCCATTTGTTCAAGAGTCAGACAGATCTCACGTCGGATATTTTCTCCCTTATCTTCAGGGGCGATATCCATATAACTGGCATAATCATAAGGAACTTTCGTCGGCTTTTCGGCCTCGTCGAGTTCAAACAGATAAAATTCCTGTTCTGCACCAAAAGCAAAAGAAAAACCGGCTTTTTGGGCATCTTCAACCGCTTTTTTCAACAGGCTGCGTGTATCGCATTCAAACGGCCTGCCGTCAGGATACGTAATGCTTGAAAACATGCGGACAACCTTGCCGTGTTCCGGCCGCCAGGACAGAAGCATCAGTGTTCCGGCGTCCGGATGGAGCAGAAGATCGGAATGGGTCTCGTCTCCGAATCCGGTAATAGCTGATGCGTCAAAAGCTATTCCATATTCAAAAGCACGAGGAAGTTCCTCCGGCATGATAGATATATTTTTTTGTTTGCCAAATACATCGCAGAAGGCAAGACGGATAAACTTCACATCCTCCTCTCGGATATACTGCATAACCTCTTCTTTTGAATATTTCATAATCCAGTATCCCTACTTTCCTTTAGTTTGCCACATACATTTGTTTATATGGGTTTTTATTGTCTGGTTTGATGACAGTAAACGGTGCATCTAATACTTTGTCTATGTCGTAACCGAATAAATTGCAATATTCAGAAACATATTTTTTGATTTCTTCAAAATCTTCGGGAGTTGCACTTCTGGCACGCACTTGCCGGGGAAAGACAATCTTACTGCAATCACCACGCAGATACATCCTGCCCCCGTGCATTCCGGTACATGGAAAATTGCTGACAATCGGTTGATCACCCCGTTCAAGACCGAGAACCATAATAACCCCGCCCGCCTGGTACTCACCGAGAAAACTTCCTGCAACCCCGCCGATAACAATGACGGGAACCTTATCTTTGTATTCCTTCATATGAATACCTGCACGGTATCCGGCGTGCCTCTTAACAAAAATTTTTCCGCCTCGCATGGCATAACCGACTGCATCGCCAACACTGCCATGAATAATGATTTCGCCTTCATTCATAGTATCGCCGACAGCATCCTGCGCGTTGGCATTGACTACAATAGAAGCCCCGTTGAGATATGCGCCCAGTGCATTTCCCGGAATGCCATGAATTGTGATTTTCCTGTTTGTCATTCCCGCAGCGATGAAACGCTGCCCGCAACATCCGGTAATCGTAAAATCGTCCTTACATTTGCGTAGTGAATCATTCAGTGCTTTATAATCAAGAGCGGTAACATCTATGACCATTATATTACACCTCCGAAAATTTTTCTACGGTTTTCTGTTAAAAATGCAGCGGACGTAGGAAGCTGCTTCAAAAGTTCAAAGTTAATCGTATCAAGAGGCGTTCTTTCCCGAATCAAAGAAGTGTAAATGCCGGCACGTTCCGTTTCGCCGATCAGGATGAATCCAGTCAGAAAACCATCTTTGGTAAACAACCGTTTCAATTTTTTGTCAGTTTTTTCCTCATAGCATTCGCCGCCTTGTTCTTTTCCGTAATAGCTTC
Source organism: Candidatus Falkowella caecavicola (assembly GCA_904420125.1). GTDB lineage: Bacteria > Bacillota > Clostridia > Oscillospirales > Ruminococcaceae > Falkowella > Falkowella caecavicola. Next base: position 3,353 of record CAJFUK010000070.1, read on the forward strand.
CTGCGGTCATTGCATGCAGACCAAAGAAACCGATGGAGTTCATGGGGATGGCTTTATCAAACACATCGTTTCCGCCTGCCATGTTGACACCTGCGCACTTACCCTGCATATAAGCGTTCGGGAGGAGTGCCAGGACCCTTTTCTGTCCGCACGAAATATCATTTCCTTCCGTACAGTCACCGGCGGCATAAATGCCGGAAACGGTAGTCTCCATGCGGTCATTGACAATAATCCCGCGGTTTACTTCGCCGCCGATTTCTTTTACCAAAGCAGTATTCGCGCGGACGCCGACGGCAAGAACAAGGACATCAAAATCGACCGTTCTGCCGCTTTTCATAACAGCGGTGTTCTTTTCAAAGCGGGCAGGCGTATCGCCCAGCATCAACTGAATACCGTTTGCCTCAAGATGCGCTTGCATCATCGCAGCACACTCGGCATCAAGGATACTGGACAGTACGCGGTCGGCAAGATCGCATACGGTAATGCTTCCCACACGATCGCGAAGCCCTTCAGCACATTTGAGCCCAATTAATCCCGCCCCAACGATCAGCACGTTGGATTCCTGACCGGCAGCAGCTTCAAGCGCCAAAGTATCGTCGATCGTCATAAAGGAAAACCTGTTTTTAACGGTTTCAAGCCCGGGGAAAGGCGGGATAAACGGAGAGGAACCTGTTGCAATACAAACTGAGGTATAGGGAAGCACGGTGCCGTCATCGAGAACAACCTTTTTCAAAAGGTCGTCTACCTTAACGGCTTTCTTTCCGTACAATACCTTACATCCCATTTTATCATAATAGTCGTCGCTGCGATAGTGCATCCGCTCGAGATCGGTTTTATGTTCAAGATAGTAAGAGATGAGAGGACGGCAGTAAACGGCGTGCTTTTCTTCGGATACAACCGTAATCCCGCTGGTGCTGTCCATGCTGCGAATACCTTCAATACAGCCCGCGGCAGCGACACCGTTTCCTATCACAACATACTCTTTCATTGGCTGTCTCACCATTCCTCACCTCGTTCTTCATAAACAATCGCTCTATTGGGGCATCCCTTGACACAGGCAGGCTCGCCACAGGAGTTTTTCAGGCACAACTCGCATTTTTGCATGACTCCGCTTTCACCGGGCGAAAGTGCGCCGTATGGACAGACCAAAACACAAGTCAGGCAGCCGACGCATTTATTTTGATCTATTGTTACCACGCCGTCCACCCTGGCAATAGCGCCGGCGATGCAGCTTTTAACACAAATCGGATCTGTACAATGCCGGCAGGAAACGGCATAAGAGATTTTTTCATCCCCTTCAATATGAATACGGGGAAAGATGGGTTTTCCTTTGAGCGCCGTTGCCATATCCTTCATACCTGAGTTGGCAAAAGCACAATTATATTCGCACAGGTGGCATCCGAGACACCACTCTTCATTGACATATACTCTTTTCATGTCCTTTCCCTTTCTTACTCCCCAGCATGAGAGATGCCAAGGATATCCAGTTCTTTCTCGGTAAGCCCAATACCGCGAAGCATCAGGCGGTTACCGCGAAGGGCCTCAATAGAGTTGATGCCCATGCCTCCCATCAGTTCTTTGATCTCATGACGCCAGGCGTTCATCAGATTGATCAGACGTTGGCTGCCGATATCAGGATTCAGACGCTTGACAAGATCGGGACGCTGTGTTGCGATCCCCCAGTTGCATTTGCCGCTCTGGCATGTACGGCAGAGATGGCAACCCAGAGCAAGGAGGGCCGCCGTTGCAATATAACAAGCGTCTGCACCGAGTGCAATGGCCTTTACAACATCGGCGGCACTGCGGATACTGCCGCCGACTACCAGAGAAACATGATTTCTGATGCCTTCATCGCGGAGACGCTGATCCACAGCAGCCAGCGCCAGTTCAATCGGAATGCCGACATGATCGCGTATCCTTGTCGGTGCTGCACCCGTACCGCCGCGAAACCCGTCAATGGCAATGATATCGGCGCCGCTTCGAGCGATACCGCTTGCGATAGCGGCAATATTGTGAACCGCAGCAACCTTGACGATGACAGGCTTTTTATATTCGGTAGCTTCTTTCAGCGAGAAAACAAGCTGACGAAGGTCTTCGATAGAATAGATATCGTGATGAGGCGCCGGGGAGATAGCATCGGAGCCTTCGGGAATCATACGAGTGCGGGAAACATCACCGACGATTTTGGTGCCCGGAAGATGTCCCCCGATACCTGGTTTTGCACCTTGCCCCATCTTGATCTCAATCGCAGCACCGGCATTCAGATAATCCTCATGCACGCCGAAACGCCCTGATGCCACCTGCACAATTGTATTTTTTCCATAGCAATAGAAATCCTCATGCAGACCGCCTTCACCTGTGTTATAGAGAATGCCAAGCTCGGTTGCAGCTCTTGCAAGACTTGCATGCGCGTTATAGCTGATAGAGCCGTAGCTCATTGCAGAAAACATGACCGGCATGGCCAGCTCGATCTGTGGGGGCAATTCACACTTTATTTTCCCATTTTGATCACGTTCGACCTTTTCAGGTTTTTTGCCGAGGAATACGCGGGTCTCCATCGGCTCACGCAGCGGATCGATTGGCGGGTTTGTCACCTGTGAAGCATTGATCAGAATTTTATCCCAATAGATTGGCAGGGGCTTTGGATTGCCCATGGAAGAGAGAAGAACACCGCCGCTGTTTGCCTGCTTGTATACTTCCTTTATGGTATCATCCTGCCAATTGGCATTCTCCCGCAGACGGCAGTCGCTCTTGACAATTTTCAGGGCTCTGGTCGGACAGAGCGACACGCAGCGCTGGCAATTGACGCATTTTGTTTCGTCGCTCATCATGATTTTACGTTCCGCATCATATGTATGCACTTCATTTGCACATTGGCGTTCACACACTCTGCAAGCGATACAGCGGTTCTCGTTTCTGATAACCTCAAATTCAGGATATATAAATTCAACGCTCATTTAATACGCACCGTCCTTTACTTTTACGATAACCGGTTCTCCGCCTGCCGGTGCCCAGATATTTTCCGCATTCGGTTCCATTGTGCGGATTGCCGCTTCTTCGCTGGCAATATACACTTTATCGTCCTTGTCGCCAACAACCATGGAGCGGAGCTTCAAACGGTCATTCAGCGCCATCAGGCCGCCATTAAATCCGAGAACGATGGAAAATGGTCCGGTTATAAGCAAACTTGGAAACATCGTGCGCAGATAGATATGTTTATTTTTATCTTCTATATCGGTTTTGCCTTCAATCGTACTCCAAAACGGTGCTGCGATTACGCTGGCCGCTTCACTGAGTGTGAGACTCTGCACACGGATTAAATAATCCATAATATATGTAATCACTTCCGTGTCTGTCTGCAAAGTACATTTGTAACCGAACATCTCAATAAAACGGCGGTTTGCGTCGTAGGACGATATTTCTCCGTTATGAACAATCGACCAGCCGAGCAAAGTAAAAGGGTGGGCGCCGCCCCACCAGCCAGGCGTGTTGGTCGGATAACGGCCATGTGCCGTCCAGGAATACCCTTCATATTCCTCTAATTTATAGAAGACACCGACATCCTCAGGAAAACCGACTGCTTTGAAAGTCCCCATATTCTTACCGCTTGAAAATACGTAAGCCCCTTTCATTTCGGTATTGATCTTCATGACAGTACGGGCTACGAATTCCTTTTCATCAAGCTGCATGGAAGCAAGGACAGATTTGAGGGGTGATACAAAATATCTCCATATAACAGGTTCATTCGTAATGGCGGGTATCTTGCGGGTGGGAATGATTTCAGATTTTACGATTTCGAACCTTTCTTTTAAGAATACTTCGCAGTCCTTTCGGGTAGCTCTGTCATCAAAAAACATATGCAGAGCATAGAAATCTTTGTATTCAGGATAAATCCCATAACCTGCAAAACCTCCGCCGAGGCCGTTGGAACGATCGTGCATCGGCTTCATAGCACCCACTATCATCTCACCGGACATTCTGTTGCCCTCTTTCGAGATAACGGCAGCGATCGCACATCCGGAAGGGATTCGTACTTGACCTTCTGTTTTCATATCGGTTCCTTTCCTTTCAGGGTTAAATAAAAAGCAAAGGCGTTCATTTCAATGTAGAACTATTTCTACATGAAGTGAACGCCTTTGCTCATTTGCGGACATTGTACTACACTTGACGCTGTTTGTCAAGTGGGTCGAGATAGTTTTTGGAAATTTTTGCGAAAATTTTTGGTTTTTTTCTCAAAAAGGGATTGACAAACCAAAATTTATGGTGTACAATAAGCCGCGTAAAGGCAATGACGTCTTTGGGTATATATGCAGAGACGTTTTATTTGTTTTCATGTAATTCAATACCGAAAAAAGGCAATGGTGTCTTTAAGGAAGAATCATTCTTAAAGACGCCATTTTATTTTTCAGTATGTAAGTATGCAAGGAGGAAAAAACAATGTCGTATGTAGATGAAGTAATCGAACGTGTGGTCAAGGAAAATCCTTCCGAACCCGAATTTCATCAGGCTGTTAAGGAAGTCCTTAATTCATTGCGAGTCGTTGTAGACGCAAATGAAGAAAAATTCAGACGCGATGCCGTGCTCGAAAGACTCGTGAATCCGGAAAGACAAATTAAATTCCGAGTTCCGTGGATTGATGATCAAGGTCAAGTACATGTCAACACCGGATATCGTGTCCAGTTTAACAGCGCAATCGGCCCTTACAAAGGCGGCCTCAGACTTCATCCCTCCGTCAATCTTGGTATCATCAAGTTCCTTGGATTTGAACAGATTTTCAAGAATTCTCTTACCGGTCTTCCGATCGGCGGCGGCAAAGGCGGTTCGGACTTTGATCCCAAAGGAAAATCAGACCGTGAGGTCATGGCGTTCTGCCAAAGCTTTATGAGCGAGCTTTGCAAATACATAGGCGCTGACACAGACGTCCCGGCTGGTGATATCGGTACCGGCGCCCGTGAAATCGGTTACATGTTCGGCCAATATAAGAAACTCAGAGGTGTGTTTGAAGGAGTTCTTACCGGTAAAGGCCTTTCTTATGGCGGATCACTTGCAAGAACCCAGGCTACCGGATATGGGTTGCTCTATATTGTAGAAGAAATGTTGAAATCCAAAGGAAAATCTATAGAAGGTAAGACGGTGACCGTATCCGGTGCCGGTAACGTTGCGATCTACGCAGTGGAGAAAGCGCAACAGCTCGGTGCAAAGGTTGTGACCGTTTCCGATTCAAATGGATGGGTTTACGATCCTGATGGCATTGATGTTGCAGCCCTTAAGGAAATTAAAGAGGTCAAACGTCAGAGACTGACCGAATATAAGAATTACAGGCCGCATTCCGAATACCATGAAGGGAAAGGCGTCTGGAGCATTAAGGCAGATATCGCACTTCCTTGCGCAACCCAAAACGAGCTCGACATCGAAGATGCAAAGGCTCTGGTTGCCAATGGCGTCATGGTGGTTGCAGAAGGAGCGAACATGCCCACCACACAGGAAGCAACAGACTACCTCCAGGCCAATAACGTATACTTTATCCCCGGTAAAGCGGCGAATGCAGGCGGCGTTGCAACATCCGCCCTTGAAATGTCCCAGAACAGTGAGAGAATGAGCTGGTCATTCGAAGAAGTCGATGCAAAACTGAAAAATGTGATGATCGGCCTCTTCCACAATATCGATGCTGCCGCGAAAAAATACGGCTTCGATGACAACTATGTAGTCGGTGCGAACATTGCTGGATTTGAAAAGGTCGTAGACGCAATGAACGCGCAGGGCATTGTATAATCAATATTTCATTAAGGCAAAGGCGTCTTAAATGTTTTGAAAAAAACAAAGGCACCTTTGCCTTAATTATTTTTAGATGATAAGAAAATAACACATAAAGGAGATCTTATTATGGGAACCGTATCTGAGTATTTTGGGAGTTTGGTCTTTGATGACAGAGTCATGAAAGCGACTCTGCCGGCAAAAGTCTATGGGTCGCTGAGGAAGACCATCGACGAAGGCATACAACTTGATATCAGCGTTGCCAATGCGGTGGCAGATGCCATGAAAGACTGGGCGATTTCTAAAGGGGCAACCCACTTTACTCATTGGTTCCAGCCTCTTACCGGCATCACCGCTGAAAAGCACGACAGCTTTATTACGCCTTCTCCCGATGGCGGAGTCATCATGGAGTTTTCCGGCAAGGAACTCATCCAGGGCGAACCCGACGCTTCCTCTTTCCCAAGCGGCGGACTTCGTGCTACTTTCGAGGCAAGAGGTTATACTGCATGGGATCCCACATCATACGCATTTATTAAGGGAAAGACATTGTGTATTCCCACAGCATTCTGCTCCTATGGCGGTCATGCACTGGACAAAAAGACACCGCTTCTTCGTTCAATGGAAGCACTCAATAAGCAGGCGCTCCGCATTCTTCGGTTGTTTGGCAATGACACGGCAAAGTGTGTTCGTTCTTCTGTAGGTCCCGAACAGGAATATTTCCTGATCACGCAGGAGATGTATGACCAGCGTCCTGACCTTCGCTTTACCGGACGCACGCTGTTTGGCGCAAAACCTCCGAAGGGGCAGGAAATGGATGATCACTACTTTGGTGTCATCAAGCCCCGAGTCGCGGCCTTCATGGAAGAACTCAACGAAGAGCTCTGGAAACTGGGGATTCTGGCTAAGACTGAACATAACGAGGTGGCTCCCGCACAGCATGAGCTGGCCCCGATTTATACTACAACCAACATCGCAACCGACCACAACCAGCTCACAATGGAGATCATGCAGAAGGTTGCAGCAAAGCACGGCCTTGTTTGCCTGCTCCATGAAAAACCTTTTGCCGGCGTGAATGGCAGCGGCAAGCATAACAACTGGTCGATTGCTACCGATGGGGGACAAAACCTGCTCTCTCCCGGTGAGACTCCTTATGAAAACGCACAGTTCCTCCTGTTCCTTTGCGCTGTCATCAAGGCTGTAGATGACTATCAGGATCTTCTTCGCATCTCTGTGGCTACTGCCGGTAACGATCATCGGCTTGGTGCAAATGAAGCACCTCCCGCCGTTGTTTCCATCTTTCTGGGAGACGAGCTGAGCGCAGTACTCGAAGCGATTGAAACAGACACGCCTTATCACGGCGCAGAAAAGACACAAATGAAGCTTGGCGTCGATGTTCTGCCGAGGTTCAACCGTGATACTACCGACCGCAACAGAACTTCTCCGTTCGCTTTCACCGGTAACAAGTTTGAATTCCGTATGCTTGGTTCTTCCAACAGCATTGCCTGTGCCAACATCATGCTCAACAGTGCGGTGGCTGAAAGTCTCAAGATTTACGCGGACAGACTGGAAGGCGTGGACGATTTTGAGACTGCACTCCATGAGATGATCAAAAAAACCATCAAGGATCACAAGCATATCATCTTCAACGGCAATGGTTATGACGAATCCTGGATTAAGGAAGCGACCGAAAAGCACGGCCTTCTCAATTATCGTACGACTGCCGATTGTATGCCGCATCTGCTTGATAAAAAGAATGTGGATATGCTGACATCCCACAAGGTCTTCTCTGAAGCTGAACTGAAATCCAGATGTGAGATCATGCTGGATAACTACTGTAAGACGATTGTGATCGAAGCAAACACGATGGTCAACATGGCGAAGACTCAAATCGCACCTGCGATTGAAGCATATGCTGCGGACGTTGCCAAAGCTGCTGCGTCTAAGAAAGCACTGGATGCGAGCCTCGCTTGCACCTATGAGATGGGTCTTGTTAAGAAGCTCTCCACTCTGACAGATCGGATTGCCGTGAAGGTGGAAGAATTGGAAGATGCTCTTCTTTCTCTCAATCAGGCGGACGACACCGTTTCTGAATCCGTTATGATCCGTGATAAGGTTCTGACAAAGATGAGTGAACTCAGGGTTGCTTGCGATGAAGCAGAAACAATAACCGCCAAGAACTATTGGCCGTTCCCCACATACGGCGACCTGCTGTTTGGGGTCAGATAAAAACGAAGAAAGGACAGATCTCTATGGTTGTGGATACACTATGGGTATTTTTGGCCGCCATCCTGGTCTTTTTTATGAATCTTGGATTCGCCTCGGTTGAAGCGGGATTTGCCAGAGCTAAAAATACCGTAAACATTCTCTCCAAAAACTTTATTGTATTCGCCGTATCCTCCCTCGGATTTCTTCTATTAGGATGGGGGCTGATGTTCGGCGGAGATCATCCGCTGGTTGGTACAGAGCATTTGTGGATCTTGGGAAATGCGGACTTGTCCGTTTATGATAACACCTTAACCGCCAATGTTCCGTTCTGGGGCAAGTTTTTCTTCCAGCTGGTGTTTTGCGGTACGGCAGCAACGATTGTTTCCGGGGCGGTCGCAGAACGGATCAAATACATATCCTTTATCATTTTCTCCTTCGTCCTCACGCTGTTTATCTATCCGGTGGTCGGCCATTGGGTGTGGGGCGGCGGCTGGCTCTCCGATCTCGGCTTTATGGATTTTGCGGGCGATACGGCTGTCCACTCGGTCGGTGGTTGGGCGGCGCTGTCCGGTGCGTTAATTCTCGGCCCTCGTATCGGCAAGTATGACAAAAACGGGAAGCCGCGTGCCATCCCGGGGCACAATATGTCCCTGGTGGTCATTGGCCTGTTCATCCTCTGGCTTGGATGGTTTGGCTTTAACCCCGGTTCTACGATGAGCTTTCAGAATCCTTCGGATGTCATGCACATTCTGATGACTACCAATACTTCTGCGATTGCGGCTGTGTTGACCTCTACCATCACCGCATGGATTTTCCTCGGTAAACCCGATCTCGGCATGACGGTGAACGGCTGTTTGGCAGGCCTTGTGGGAATTACCGGTGGATGTGCGTATGTGAGCATTGAAATTTCTCTGCTAATCGGTGCTCTGGCAGGTGTGCTTGTTGTTTTTGCCGTCATGTTCTTTGACCGTGTCGGTATTGACGATCCCGTAGGCGCCACTTCCGTCCATCTCGGATGTGGCGTATTCGGAACAATTTGCGTAGGACTTTTCGCCCAAGAGGGTGTAACCTCCATGTCCGACACAAACGGCTTGTTTTACGGCGGCGGCTTCAGGCTGCTCGGCGTAGAGCTTTTGGGAATTGTAGCAGTCGGAGCGTTCGTTTTTGTTGCTTCCTCTATTGTATGGCTCGTTTTAAAGAAAACGGTCGGCATCCGTGTTTCCGCGGAAGAAGAAATCGCCGGTCTGGATATCGGCGAGCACGGCAACCATGCATATCCCGATTTTGTCCCGGCGGTGGAAAGTTTGGATTACGGTGACAGGGATATTGTTGCAGTGGCAGGAGAAACCCCGGTTGCAGAGGCAATCCCTGTGAAGAAAATACCTGCTTTCGATGAAGGAACGCCCAAGTTCACAAAGATCGAAATTATCTGTAAGGAAAACCGTTTGGAACCTTTGAAGAATGCGATGACCGATCTTGGTATTACCGGAATGACCGTATCCCACGTCCTTGGCTGCGGCGTACAGAAAGGAAAGCCTGAATATTACCGTGGCGTTCCGGTCGAGGCAAATCTGCTTCCGAAAGTACAGGTGGATATCGTCGTCAGCAAAGTTCCCGTTCGCAGCGTGATTGAAACGGCCAAAAGGGTACTTTATACCGGGCATATCGGCGACGGCAAGATTTTTGTTTACGATGTTGAAAATGTCGTAAAGGTCCGTACCGGTGAAGAAGGTTACGATGCTTTACAGGATGATGAATAACGGTTTTTAAAAGGAGCACTTTTGTGTTATACTTTAAAACGGAAGAGGTTGTAAAAACACTGGTTATACAGGGACGCTGCCCAGGAGGGCAGGGAAACAGGAGAAAAGGAGAAAAGTAGAAAAGGATCAAATGGATTCGCTTTATGTGAAAGCTTTTCTTGCTCCAAACGGAAAGACGGGAAGTGAATACAATCAAAACACAACCAACCTGGGCAGACATTGACATATAAAAGCGTTTGAGAAAAGAGAAGTAATACAGATCAATTCGGGAACAGCGAGCATGGAATAGTGAGAGCCATGCCCCGCATCCTGTATGAATAACACTTTTCGAGCTGCAATCTGAAAGGAATCAATATCTTAGTAGGTGCGCCGTTTTGTCATACGTCAGTTGACAGAGCCTTGATTGAGGTTCAGAAAAATGAGACAAAATATAGGTGGCACAGCGAGTACAGCACTTGCCCTATAGAATGCTGAAAATATTTTACTTTACGGAGGTATACTTTCATGTGTTCGATCATGGGATATTGCGGCAGCGGTGCTGCCTTTGACGCGTTCAAAAAGGGTTTTGAAAAAACATTGTCGCGGGGCCCGGATGACAGCCGGATCGTAGATACGGGGAAAGGGCTTCTCGGATTCCACCGGCTGTCGATCATGGGGCTTACGCCTTCAGGGATGCAACCATTTGAACTGGATGGCAGTTATGTGGTTTGCAACGGAGAACTCTACGGATTTGAAAAGCAAAAAGAACGCCTGAAACAAAAGGGATATACGTTTCAAAGTGACAGCGATTGCGAGATATTACTCCCTATGTACTGCGAATACGGTACAGATATGTTTAAGATGCTGGATGCGGAATTCGCCTGTATCATCTACGACGGTAAAAGACAGACATACATAGCCGCAAGAGACCCGATCGGCATTCGACCGTTATATTACGGCTACGATCCATCCGGCATCATACTGTTTGCGAGCGAAGCCAAAAACCTTGTTGGACTGACAGACAAAATTATGCCCTTTCCCCCCGGACATTACTACAAGGACGGCAAATTTATATGTTACTGCGATATTGCAAAGGTGGATGAGGTCTTCTACGATGATCTTGAGACAGTTTGCAGTAAAATTCATGACAAGTTGGTGGCTGGGGTGGAAAAACGGCTTGTTGCTGATGCAAAAGTAGGTTTTCTGCTTTCGGGCGGTCTGGATTCCTCTCTGGTATGCGCGATTGCTGCCAAAAAGAGCCGAACGCCGATCAAAACCTTTGCAATCGGCATGAGCGAAGATGCCATAGATCTCAAATACGCAAGGCAGGTTGCCGATACCATCGGCAGTGACCACAAAGAGATCTATATGACGCCCGAAGAGGTGTTGTCAAACCTCGAAACGGTCATTGCACTGCTGGGCACCTTTGATATTACAACCATACGGGCCTCAATGGGGATGTATCTGGTTTGCAAAGCGATCCATGAGCAAACCGACATCCGTGTATTGCTTACCGGTGAAATTTCTGACGAATTATTCGGGTATAAATACACGGATTTTGCGCCGAGCGCCGAAGCCTTCCAACTGGAATCCGAGAAACGCATCCGCGAGCTTCATATGTATGATGTTCTTCGTGCCGACCGCTGTATTTCAGTCAACTCCCTTGAGGCGAGAGTGCCTTTCGGGGATTTGGATTTTGTAAAATATGTCATGAGCATTGATCCTGAACGGAAGCTCAACAAGTACGGAAAGGGTAAATACCTTCTCCGCCATGCATTTGAAAACGGCGGCTATTTGCCCGATGAAATTTTATGGCGTGAAAAAGCAGCGTTTTCTGATGCGGTAGGGCATTCCATGGTAGATTACCTGAAGGCGTATGCTGAAAGATGCTACACAGCCGGGCAATTTGAAGAAGGCTGCAAAAAATATACGCATGCCACACCGTTTACAAAAGAATCCTTGCTCTACCGTGATATCTTTGAAAAATACTATCCCGGCCAGGGAGAAATGATCACAGACTTCTGGATGCCGAATAAATCCTGGGAAGGCTGTGATGTAAACGATCCTTCCGCCAGAGTTCTTTCCAACTACGGCGACAGTGGTAAATAAATTCAGGAGAGGTTATGTGATGCAAAAAAATGTTATGAAGTTACAGAAAGCTGTTTATTCAACACTTCCACCACCGGGTGTTCATATAAAGAAAGAATCGTAACCATCCCCAATATCCATGGGTATTCATCAACCGGTAAACGTCTTCTGGTCAGATAGAAGACGTTTACCCCGAAGTCATGAAAAGATTTCGGGAAGATATATAACGGAGGGAAAATCATGTCAAACTGTGCAATTGTAGGTATCAACTGGGGCGATGAAGGAAAAGGCAGAATGGTCGATCTGCTGACAGAGGATTATGATGTCGTTGTCCGCTATCAAGGCGGCGGCAATGCAGGGCATACCGTTATCAACGAACACGGTAAATTTGCGCTTCATTTGCTCCCTTCCGGAATATTCAGAGATGGAGTGGTCAACATTCTAGGTAACGGCGTGGCGCTTGATCCTGAAAATTTATGGGCTGAAATGCAGGATGTCATGTCCAAAGGGGTAACGCTGACACCTGATAATCTAAAGATCAGTGACCGCGCTTCTCTTCTGCTTCCCTGGCATCGAGATTTAGATGAGCTGGAAGAAATGAGGCTTGGGGATAAGAAATACGGTTCTACCAAACAGGGCATCGCACCTTTCTATTCTGACAAGTATCAAAAGAAAACGGTTCTTGCAGGCGAACTGTTCTATCCGGAAGAACTGAAGGCGCATCTGGCTGATTTAATGGAGTGGAAAAACCTCACATTAACCAGGGTATACAGCGCCCGTCCTTATACCATGGAAATGCTCGAAGAGTGGCTCACGGTCTCCTGTGAAAAAATCAAACCTTATATATGCGATACCGGTGCATTTTTGAAAGCCGCACAGTCCGGCGGCAAGAAGATTCTTTTTGAAGCCCAGCTCGGCTCTCTGCGTGATTTGGATTACGGGATCTATCCTTATACGACTTCATCCAATACGACAGCAGCTTACGCGCCCATTGGATCAGGGCTTCCTTCTGCCAGGATAACCAATGTCATCGGCGTGGTCAAAGCATATTCCACTTGCGTCGGTGAAGGCCCCTTCGTTTGCGAGATGTTTGGTGATGAAGCGGAGGAGCTTCGCAAGGCAGGCTTTGAATACGGTGCCAAAACCGGAAGGCCGCGCAGAGTCGGCGCCTTTGATATAGTGGCAACGCGGTACGGGGTAGAAGTGCAAGCTGCAACCGAGATTGCGCTCACAAAGCTGGATGTGCTCAGTTATATGAAAAAAATTCCCGTATGCACCCGGTATCTGCTCAACGGTGAACAGACCAGCCGTTTCCCCTTTCCCTCTGCGCTCCAAAAGGCTACGCCGGTGATCGAATATTTGGACGGTTGGGGATGCGATATTTCCGGAGTCCGCAGGTTTGAAGATTTACCGAAAAAGGCGCAGGAATACGTCAACTTCATTGAGAAAGCAATCGACTGCCCGATCACCTATGTTTCGGTAGGCCCTGAAAGAGACAGTATTATCATCAGAAAATAAGGAGAACGCAGATATGACAGACAGATACGAATCCCCCTTATCATCGCGTTATGCCTCAGAATATATGCTCAAGCTCTTTTCTGCGGATACACGTTACAGTACCTGGCGCAAGCTTTGGGTGGCACTTGCAAAGGCAGAAATGGCACTGGGACTGCCGATAACGGAAGCACAGATCGCAGAGTTAGAGGCTCATACGATCGACATTGACTACGACTGCGTCAGTCAGCGCGAAAGGGAGGTACGCCATGATGTTATGGCCCACGTTTATGCTTACGGACAAGTTGCCCCTGCTGCAGCCGGAATCCTCCATTTGGGTGCTACAAGTTGCTATGTCACCGACAATGCAGATTTAATACTTTATAGAGATGCTCTGCGCTATTTACGTGCAGAGCTACTCGTGGTTTTAGCCAACCTTTCGGATTTTGCTGAAAAGTATAAAGCGTTGCCTACCCTTGGATACACCCACTATCAGCCTGCGCAGCTTGTAACTGTCGGTAAACGTGCTACACTCTGGATCCAGGATTTCCTTTCTGATCTTCATGAGATCGACTTTGCCATTGAAAACATTAAATTCCTCGGCTGCCGGGGAACCACAGGAACAGAAGCGAGCTTTGTAGAACTGTTTGAAGGCGATAACGCCAAAATTGATGCCATGAACCGTATGATCGCCGCGGAATTCGGATTTGATGAATGCTTTGACGTATGCGGACAGACATATCCCCGTAAGGTAGACAGCCGGATCCTGAACGCACTGTCCTCGGTGGCGCAAAGCTGTTACCGCATGGCAAACGATATTCGACTTCTTCAACACGACAGACAGATCGAAGAACCCTTTGAAAAAGGCCAGATCGGCTCTTCCGCCATGGCATATAAACGCAATCCCATGAGAAGCGAGCGCATTTGTTCTTTGGCACGCTATCTGATGGCTGATGCAATGAATGCGCCTATGACAGCATCAACTCAGTGGCTTGAACGTACTCTGGACGATTCCGCAAACCGCCGTATTTCACTGCCGGAAGGCTTCCTCTGTGCGGATGCGATTCTGCGGCTTGCGCAGAACGTAACCAGTGGGCTTCATGTCAATGAGAAAATCATTGAAAAGACGGTCAAAGAATATCTGCCCTTTATTGCAACCGAAAATCTGATGATGGAAGCCGTAAAACGGGGCGGAGACCGTCAGCAACTTCATGAAATGATTCGTCAATGCGCAATGGAAGCAACTGCAAAAATGAAAAACGGTGAGGCATGTGATCTGCTCGCCCGACTGGCCGCAGAGAAAAAATTCGGCCTTACCGAAGAGGAGATGAACCAATTGCTGACACCCTCGCTTTATATCGGCAGATGTCCCGAACAGGTCGAAACATTCATACAGAAGATAAAACCACTGTTTGCCGGCGCTTGCAGTGAGTCGGCTCAAATCAGTCTTTGACTCACGGGGATAAACGCAAAGGATCAAGTTCTCATTCCGGATTTTGGCGGCCAATATCATCGGCTGATCGTCTGGAGCGTTTATGCAGAGTCAGTATATACGGAAGCGACCAGCCGGCCGTTACACATACCTTTTTCGGTAAGCAGATGTTTCACACTTTTATTTTGCGGTCTGCGATTGCAAGGCAGATTGGAAATTTGCATAGAAGGCATCGATCGAGAAGTATCAAACAAAACTTGCCGGAAGTGCGATCGGTCATATCCGGATTACGGTTATACGATAGCGCCCAGGGCTGTTGCAGTCATTGACTGTATGACGGCCAAGGAATGAGGATTCCTTATGAAATTTTGAAAAAGCAAGCAGCAGAATGATCAATGCAATTCAAGGGATTACCAGAGTCGTTGACGGGATTACCTCAAAACCTCCGGTGCCCGTGGAATGGGAGTGAAAGAAATGACAAAATACATTTTTGTGACCGGAGGGGTTGTTTCCGGACTTGGAAAAGGGATTACAGCCGCCTCCTTAGGACGCCTGCTGAAATCGAGAGGCCTGAAAGTTGCCGCGCAAAAGCTTGATCCGTACATCAATGTGGATCCGGGTACCATGAGCCCATATCAGCACGGCGAAGTTTATGTTACCGAAGACGGCGCTGAAACCGATCTTGATCTTGGTCATTATGAGCGCTTTATTGATGAAGATCTGAACCAGTACTCTAACCTCACGACCGGTAAGGTTTACTGGAATGTGCTGAACAAAGAGCGACGTGGAGAATATCTGGGTTCCACCGTGCAGGTCATCCCCCATATCACCAACGAAATTAAGGAATTTGTTTACAGCGTGGGAAAGAAAACCAATGCTGATGTCGTCATCACTGAAATCGGCGGTACGATCGGCGATATTGAATCACAGCCTTTTATCGAAGCTGTCCGCCAAATCTCTTTGGAGGTTGGCAGGGAAAACAGTTTGTTTATTCATGTCACACTTGTACCGTTTCTGCGGGGTTCAGATGAACATAAGTCCAAGCCCACCCAGCACTCGGTAAAAGAACTTCAGGGCATGGGCATCAACCCGAACATCGTCGTGTTGCGCTGTGATGAGCCGCTGGAGGAATCCATATTTAAAAAAATATCCCTGTTTTGCAATGTCAAACCGGACTGTGTAATTGAAAATATCACATTGCCAAACCTTTATGAAGCTCCGCTTATGCTTGAAAAATCAAACTTTTCTTCAGTCGTCTGCCGTGAGCTTGGGATTGATGCACCTGCGCCTGATCTGACTGAATGGGCGCAAATGGTTGAGCGCATCAAGGCACGCCCGTACAGTGTAGATATCGGTCTTGTAGGCAAGTATGTAGGGCTGCACGATGCGTATCTCTCGGTTGTCGAAGCACTTCGCCATGCAGGATACTATCATAATACACGTATTAAAATCCACTGGATTGACTCGGAAGAAATTACAGCGCAAAACGTCGATGAAAAACTTGCGGGGCTTGACGGGATCCTCATTCCCGGAGGCTTTGGCAGCCGCGGCATCGAGGGGATGATCACGGCGGCAAAATACGCAAGAGAAAAAGAAATCCCGTATTTCGGGATCTGTCTGGGTATGCAGATTGCTGTGATTGAGTATGCAAGAAATGTCGCTGGAATAAAAGATGCCAATTCCGGCGAGTTTGATGAGCAGTGCAGGCACAAAGTCATCGACTTTATGCCCGGACAGAGCGACAATATCGACAAGGGCGGCACGCTCAGACTCGGCGCTTATCCCTGTGAGATTCAGTCCGGTACGACCATGGAGCGCTGTTATATGTGTACATCGATCAGTGAGCGTCACAGACATCGTTACGAGTTCAATAATGATTATCGTGAACAGTTACAAAATTTTGGCCTGACACTGGCCGGAACATCTCCCGACGGCAGATTGGTTGAAACGGTGGAATTAACGGAGAGACCTTTTTATGTAGGCGTTCAATATCACCCCGAATTCAAGAGCCGTCCCAACAAGCCGCACCCCCTGTTCAAGGGATTTATTGGTGCAGCATTTGAACATTCAGGCGGTGATAAAGCATGATGGAAATTCATGAAGAATGCGGCGTATTTGGCGTCATAGCGAGTGAGCCGATCGATGTTGCCAGTATTTCATATTACGGGCTATATGCTTTGCAGCATCGGGGGCAGGAAAGTTGTGGAATTGTAGTCAATGATGACGGCGTATTTGTTTCACATAAAGATTTAGGGCTTGTCAGTGAAGTGTTTACGGAAGATACGCTGTCCCGGTTACCAAAAGGTGCGATGGCAGTGGCGCATGCTCGTTACGGAACCACCGGCGGCACCAATCGAAACAATTGTCAACCCATAGAGGTCAACCACCAAAAAGGGAAAATGGCTCTGGCGCATAACGGCAACCTTTCCAACGCGGCAGAACTCCGAAATGAACTTGAACTGTCGGGCGCAATCTTCCACACTACAAGCGATACGGAAACGATTGCTTATATTATAACCAAAGAGAGGCTCAAAGCGCCTTCGATTGAAGATGCTTTGAGCCAGGCAATGAATACGCTTGACGGAGCATATTCGCTGGTATTGATGTCGCCGCAAAAGCTGATCTGTGCAAGAGACCCTTACGGTTTCCGCCCTCTTTGTTACGGAAAAACCGCAGATGGCATATATGTTGTAGCCTCGGAAAGCTGCGCGATAAAAGCCGTAGGAGCAGAGGTTATTCGTGATGTGGAACCGGGCGAGATCCTTGTGTTCAGTAAAAACGGTGTTGTATCCCGGAAAGAGCATTGCGGCAGGCAGAAGAAAAAGCTCTGTATCTTTGAATACATCTATTTCGCGCGGCCTGATTCCGTGATTGACGGTGTTTCGGTTCATACGGCCAGATTTCGTGCTGGAAAAGTCCTTGCCAAAACGCATCCTGTAGATGCGGATATTGTCATGGGTGTACCGGATTCGGGACTTGACGCTGCTCTTGGGTTCAGTGAAGAATCAGGTATTCCGTATGGAATCGGGCTGATCAAAAATAAGTATATCGGCAGAACATTTATCGCTCCCGGAGATCGGCTCGATAAAGTAAAAATCAAGCTTGCGGCAATTGAGGATGCTGTGAAAGGCAAACGGGTAGTATTGATCGACGACTCAATTGTCCGGGGAACGACAAGCGGACGTATCGTAAAACTGCTGCGAGAAGCGGGGGCCAAGGAAATACACATGCGAATTTCTTCACCGCCCTTCCTGCATCCCTGTTATTATGGTACGGACATAGATTCGGAAGAACATCTGATTGCTTGTAAATATAGCATTGAGGAAATAGCTGCGATGATCGGAGCAGATACGCTCGGATATCTGCCTGTTAATGACCTTCGGGTGCTTACAGGAAACTGCACATACTGCAGTGCCTGCTTTAGCGGCGAGTATCCAACCAAAATCCCTACGGACACTCGAAAAGACAGGTTTGAACAAAAACTCTCCCAAGTAAAGAAATGAGGTGCGGCAAGCGACATGGATTTTAACAGAAAGATTATTTTGGAAGATGGACAGGAGTATTACGGATACGCTTTCGGTGATCCTGATGACAAGGTGTGCGAAATCGTTTTCAACACCTCGATGGTCGGATATCAGGAAATCATTTCCGATCCTTCTTACACCTATCAAGCGGTCGTCATGACCTATCCGCTAATCGGAAACTATGGTATGGCCGACGATGATTACGAAACAAAAACACCTACCATTGGAGCCCTGGTCGTTCGTGAATACAATGATGAACCCTCCAATTTCAGAAGTTCTGCAACGCTTTCTCAGGTTATGCAAAAGTATAAAATTCCCGGTATATACGGTGTTGACACGCGGAAACTGACACGTTCTATCCGTGATTACGGCAGCAGAAAGGCTTTCATAACAGATGCCTCAACGACACTGGAGGCAGGATTAAAAATCCTTGCCGATACCAGTATTCCGACCAATGCGGTATCGAAAGTAAGCTGCCAGGAAATATCGGTTGTTTGCCCGGAAAAAGAAAGATTTCACGTTGTTGCGATCGACTGCGGAATGAAAATGAATATCGTGCGGTCACTGACTGCACGCGGATGTAAAGTGACAATCGTACCCTGGTGCACTTCAGCAGATACGATCAAAGAATTCAAACCCGATGGGATCTTTATTTCCAACGGTCCGGGTGATCCGACCGATGTAACGCAGACAATCGATACCATCCGGTCGCTGACAGGCAAATTTCCAATCTTCGGCATTTGTCTCGGACATCAGATTATTTCTCTGGCGTATGGGGCAAAAACCTATAAGCTGAAGTTTGGACATCGTGGGGGAAATCATCCGGTACGAAACCTGGAAACAAACAAAATTGAAATCACTTCTCAGAATCACTCCTATGCAGTGGATGCCAATAGTCTGGACGGAACCGGTCTCACGGTAACCCATATCAATCTGCTCGACCATACCATCGAAGGCGTGAAGTGCGAAAAAGATAAAGTGTTCAGCGTTCAGTATCATCCTGAAAGCGCACCCGGTCCACAGGATTCGGCCTATTTGTTTGATAGATTCCTGAAGCTGATGGAGGAGGAAAAGGACAATGCCTAAGAGAACAGATATAAAGAAAGTGCTTGTTATCGGTTCCGGTCCCATCGTGATCGGTCAGGCGGCAGAATTTGATTATGCCGGAACGCAAGCGTGCCTTGCGCTTAAGGAGGAAGGTTACGAAGTTGTTCTATGCAACTCCAATCCCGCAACGATCATGACGGATACCTCCATTGCGGATAAAGTGTATATGGAACCGCTTACGCTGGAATATATTGCCCGTATTATCCGCCATGAGCGTCCCGATGCGATATTGCCCGGTATTGGCGGCCAGACTGGGCTGAATCTTGCGATGCAGCTTGAAAAGAAAGGAATCTTGAATGAGTGCCGCGTGGAACTACTCGGAACAAAGAGCAGCAGCATTGAACGCGCGGAGGACCGTGAGTTATTTAAAGAACTTTGCGAGGAACTGGGCGAGCCGGTGCTGCCATCCGATATTGCAAATTCGGTGGAGGAGGGCCTGGAAACTGCCAGGAAGATCGGCTATCCCGTGGTTCTCCGTCCTGCGTTTACGCTTGGCGGTACAGGCGGCGGATTTGCAGATAATGAAGCTGAGTTTATACCGATTATGAAAAACGCCTTGTCGCTTTCACCTGTCAAGCAGGTACTAATTGAGAAAAGCATCAAGGGCTATAAGGAAATCGAATATGAGGTCATGCGGGATGCAAACGATACGGCAATCACCATCTGTAACATGGAAAACCTCGATCCGGTCGGGATCCATACCGGTGATTCCATTGTTGTATGCCCATCGCAAACCCTGACCAACCGAGAATATCATATGCTCCGTGACAGTGCACTCAAAATTATCCGTGCCCTTGAAATTGAAGGCGGCTGCAATGTGCAATTCGCACTGGATCCAAACTCCTTCCAATACTATCTGATCGAAGTCAATCCAAGGGTTTCCCGTTCCTCGGCGCTGGCTTCTAAAGCGAGCGGTTATCCGATTGCGCGGGTATCTGCAAAAATCGGTATCGGCATGACGCTCGATGAGATTCAGATTGCCAACACGCCAGCGTCTTTTGAACCAACGCTTGATTATGTCGTCACAAAAATGCCGCGTTTCCCATTTGATAAGTTTGCAGACGCCAACAACTCACTTTCCACACAGATGAAGGCTACCGGAGAGGTAATGAGTATCGGCAGAACCTTCGAGGAAAGCCTCTTGAAAGCAGTGAGATCGCTGGAAATCGGCCTTTATCATCTGCACAGCCGTAAGTTTGATGCATGGAATGCGTCAGAGCTGCTTGACTATATTCAGATAGGTACAGATGACCGTATATATGCCATAGCCGCTCTCCTTCGTCTTGGCATGGGTGTCGATCCAATTGCGGAAGTAACAAAAATTGACCGTTTTTTCCTCCGCAAGTTAAAAAATATCGTAGAAATGGAATCCAGGCTGATGATGTATCGATTGGATATGCAGCTGCTCAGGACAGCCAAACGCATGGGCTTTTCGGACAGGGAGATCGCACATCTTTGGAATGTGGATGAACTGCATATTGTCCAAATGAGAAAACAGGCGGGTATTATTCCCGTATATAAGATGATCGATACCTGTGCATCCGAGTTTGACAGCTATATCCCGTATTTCTATTCTACCTATGAGGATGAAAACGAATCGATCATATCAGATCAGAAAAAAGTGATTGTGCTTGGTTCCGGCCCTATCCGTATAGGGCAGGGCGTCGAGTTTGATTATTCTACCGTTCATGCCGTAAAGGCCATCAAAGAGGCAGGTTTTGAAGCCATTATCATCAATAACAACCCCGAAACGGTATCAACCGACTATACCTGTTCGGATAAGCTGTACTTTGAGCCTCTCTGCGTCGAGGATGTTATGAACGTCATAGAGCTGGAGCAACCCGAAGGGGTGATTGCAACACTTGGCGGTCAAACGGCGATCAATCTGGCCGAGCCGTTAAGGGCACGCGGGGTCAAAATTATTGGGACTGATTGTGATGCAATAGAAAAAGCAGAAAACCGTGATGCCTTCGAAAAGCTGCTTTCCGCACTTTGTATTCCGCAGCCTAAAGGCCGGGCAGTAACAAGCATCGAAGCCGGCATTAAAGCAGCCGATGAGATTGGATATCCAGTGCTTGTCCGTCCGAGCTTTGTACTCGGCGGCAGAGCGATGCAGATCGTTGCAAAAGAAGCTGCCCTTAAAAATTATCTCAAGACGGCTGTAGAGATCGACGAGGATAAGCCTGTGCTTGTGGATAAATACATCCGTGGGAAAGAAGTTGAGGTTGACGCCATCTGCGACGGTAAACAGGTATTTGTCCCCGGAATTATGGAGCTTGTTGAGCGCACCGGCGTCCACTCCGGCGACTCAATCAGCATTTATCCTTCCTACAGCATTTCGCAAAAAGTAAAGGATACAATTCTCGAATATACTCAGAAATTGGGATTGGGCATTGGCATTATTGGACTGTTCAATATACAGTTTATTGTAGATGAGCACGATGATGTGTATATTATCGAAGTCAACCCCCGTTCTTCGAGAACCGTTCCGTTCCTGTCCAAAGCAACCGGCTACAGCCTTGCAGATATTGCAACGCTTGTCATACTCGGCAAAAGCCTTCAGGAACAAGGTATCACCCAGCTTTATCCCAAAGAAAAGGAACGCTTCTATGTAAAAGCGCCCGCGTTCTCGTTTGCAAAACTAAACGGTATGGACGCCTATTTATCGCCTGAAATGAAATCCACAGGCGAAGCCATCGGCTATGACAAAAAACTCCACCGTGCCATGTATAAAGCCATGATTGCGTCCGGCATCAAGGTGCAGAATTACGGGACGGTGTTGGTCACGCTTGCCGATGAAGACAAGGAAGAAGCGTTGCCTCTGGTTCGCCGTTTTTATGACATGGGTTTCAATATCGAAGCGACAATCGGTACAGCCATGTTCTTAAAAAAACATGGAATCCGCACCAGAATCCGCCGCAAGCTGTCTGAAGGCAGCGAGGAAATACTCGATTCCATCCGTGCAGGATATGTGAGCTATGTCATATGTACCCGCGCCATTCTTTCGGGTGTTCATTATGAGGACGGAGTGGCGATCCGCCGCTGCGCAACACAAAATAATATCACAATGCTTACTTCTCTGGATACGGTCAAGGTACTCCTGGATGTGTTGGAAGAAGTCACGATAGGCATATCCAAAATTGATGAAGAATGAACAGGAGGTCATGTTATGCATTTTACCAAGATGCATGGTCTCGGAAATGACTATCTCTATGTTTACGGCGAGGTGCCGGAAAACATAGAGGAACTGTCAACCAAATTGTCTGAGCGGCACTTTGGTGCCGGCTCTGACGGGATGATCTATATTTCGCCGTCTGATATTGCCGACTTTAAAATGCGGATCTTTAATGCGGACGGCAGTGAAGCAAAAATGTGCGGAAACGGCATCCGCTGTGTGGGCAAGTATGTTTATGATAAGGGCTATACAGACAAGAAACACCTCCAAATCGAGACCTTGTCCGGAATAAAACATCTGGATCTACAACTCATTGGCGGTCAGGTAAAGACAGTGACAGTCAATATGGGGACGGCAGTTTATGAAAAAGAAAGACAACTGCACGTTGACGGCCAGGAAATCCATCTGGTACCCGTGTCTGTGGGTAACCCGCATGCAGTGATATTTGTAGACGATATCCAAACTGCTCCGCTGACCACTCTGGGCCCCAAAATTGAACATCACCACTCTTTTCCCGGCGGTGTCAATGTGGAATTTGTCCAGGTACTATCCGAAAATGAATTGCGGATACGGGTTTGGGAACGCGGAAGCGGTGTGACGATGGCGTGTGGAACAGGCGCCTGCGCCAGCACCATGGCAGCGATCGTAAAGAAGTTTTGTGAATATGGTACACCGGTATCGGTTCATCTCGACGGCGGTACATTAAAAATCCAAATCAGCAATGATCACACCGTAACCATGACAGGTCCGGCAGAAACCATTTATGAAGGAGAGACAGTCATATGATTAAACCGAATATGCATTATGCAGATTTGAAGGATTCTTACCTCTTTTACAACATTGCGCAAAAAACCAAAGCATATCTGGAAGAAAATCCGGACAAACATCTTTACCGTATGGGTATCGGAGATGTATCTTTGCCTCTCTGTGATGCCGTGATCAAAGCATTGCATGAAGCAGTAGACGACCAGGCTACCAAAGAAAATTTTCATGGCTACATGCCCGAATGCGGCGCGCCGTTTTTACGCGAAACGATAGCAGGATATTATGCCGAAAAAGGCGTAAAATTATCTGCTGACGAAGTATTTGTATCGAGCGGGGCAAGTGACGAA
This sequence comes from Candidatus Falkowella caecavicola, assembly GCA_904420125.1. Classification (GTDB taxonomy): domain Bacteria; phylum Bacillota; class Clostridia; order Oscillospirales; family Ruminococcaceae; genus Falkowella; species Falkowella caecavicola. The sequence goes on from CAJFUK010000070.1 coordinate 26,983, forward strand.
CTGGGCGATATTCTTGATTTGTTTGACAGAGAAAGCAGCGCCCTTGTGATTGAACCGGCATATCCTGCATATGTGGATGCAAATGTGATGGCCGGTAGGAAGATTGTACACCTTGCATCCGGTAAAGAAAACGGATTTTTGCCGAAGCCCGATGACAGTATGCGAGCTGACATTCTCTACATATGCTCGCCCAATAATCCAACCGGTGCTGTGTTCAGCCGCCAGCAGCTTCAGGCCTGGGTAGATTTTGCCAATCAAAATGGTTCCGTGATTCTATTTGATGCTGCATATGAAGCATTTATCGAGGATGAAACCCTGCCTCACAGCATCTTCGAACTTAACGGCGCAGAAACCTGTGCCATTGAGATCTGTTCACTTTCTAAAACAGCGGGCTTTACCGGTACCCGGCTGGGTTATACTGTCGTTCCAAAAGCCCTGAACCGAAACGGTATGAATTACAATGCAATGTGGGTGCGTAACCGTACCACCAAGACCAACGGTGTATCATATATCATTCAAAAAGGCGGCGCCGCTGTCTTTACTTCTGAAGGGCAGAAGCAAATCCATGATAACATTCAGATTTACAAAAACAATGCCAGGATCTTGATGGAAGCACTGGATCAACTGGGGATCTGGTACTGCGGCGGTAAGAATGCACCGTATATCTGGATGGAGTGTCCCAATGGCATGGGAAGCTGGGCGTTTTTTGATTATTTGCTCCATGAAGTGCAGATTGTCGGAACACCGGGAGAAGGATTCGGAGCTTGCGGCGAAGGGTACTTCCGGTTCTCCACATTTGGCAGCCCGGAAGATACAAAAGAAGCAGCCCGCCGACTTGTGGAGCTGCTTGGAAAAAGGTAAGTAACCTGCGGGATGACCGGGATGACAAAGTTCAATGTGAAAACAGCGTCAGATGGATCACCTGACAGCACAGATCCATATAGCACCGCAGTTTCGTATCCATAATAACGATAAATCGAATAGGTACAATGAAATAAGAATTTTCAATGGTCGGTGAATGAAGCACGGGCAAAAACTGCACCGGCCGGTATGAGAGAGGATACCCTTAAAAATAGGGTATCCTCATTTTGTACAGCCGTTTATCACCGGCCCCAAGTTATCCGGCCGCTGAAAGGGCCCCTTTTTTTGTGCCAACGGCCATGTTCCAATGCATGTGCCCGGTTACATGTCCTGTTGCAGAATCTTTCCAATATCAGCGCCAATATAAATGGCCTGTCGCTCAATCTCTTTTGGGCCAATTGCCTGGTCGTAATTAATACAGGCATAAACGGCCAGCGGATTTTCGGCCGTCATCTGCCAAAAAGGATATTTGATAATTACCGGGGTGTTGTAACCCACGCCAAGTTCCAAAAACAATATACGTAGATTCTTCCTTGTCCGCAGGAAATTCTCATAGCGCTCCGCCGCCATATGCCAGCCTTTATCCTCTACAAATTGATTGTCGGAGCGCAGATTCATGGTCAGCGGATTTCCACAATGGGGGCAGACAGGCAATAATGCAGACGGAATTCGCATATCCTTCTGCTGTTTCACCATACTGCGGATTATGTCTTCATTTTCGAAGGTTTCGCGGCAGCACGGCTTGCTGCACTGAAACAGGCCGTAATCACCCTGGGTGTAAAACAGGCGTTTTTTATCAAATCCTGCTTTTTGAAAACAGTGGTCAACATTGGTGGTAATGACAAAATAGTCCTTATCCTTTACAAGCCGCAGAAGGTCATCATACACGGGTTTTGGAGCGTCCATATAGCGGTTGATATAGATATACCTGCTCCAGTATGCCCAGTGTTCTTCAAGGGTGCTGTATGGATAAAAACCGCCCGAATACATATCGTGAAAACCATATTTTTTTTCAAAATCGGAAAAATATTGTTTAAAACGCGTTCCGTCATATACAAATCCGGCCGACGCAGAAAGTCCGGCACCAGCGCCGATGACAACAGCCTCCGCCTCTTGTAATGCGTTTTTCAGTTTATGAATCTGTTCCGAGTAATTTCTGGTAGATGTTATAATCGGTTTCCTGGAAAACATTGAAAATCACCTCCATCGTACTGCCTGTCTGTGCCTGATACTTTTTTACCGTCTGTACGGCGATTTCCGCCGCCCGCTCATTGGGAAAATGAAATTCTCCTGTGGAAATACAGCAGAACGCGATACTTTTTATGCCTTTTTGTTGTGCCAGATCTAAACAGGAACGGTAGCAGGAAGTCAGTTGTTCTTCCTGGCGCCTGATCAACCGTCCCTGGACAACAGGGCCCACCGTGTGGAGCACAAATTTGCAGGGGAGATTAAATGCCGGTGTGATCTTAGCTTTGCCCGTTTCTTCTTGATGCCCTTGCCTTTGCATGAACTCCGCACAGACCAGCCGAAGCTGTACCCCTGCAAACGTGTGAATCGCGTTGTCAATACAGGTGTGGCAGGGCACAAAGCAGCCCAGCATTTGGCTGTTGGCGGCGTTGACAATGGCGTCACATCGCAGGGTGGTGATATCGCCTTTCCATAGATAAATCCCATCCTGCACAGGACGCAAATCGTTAAAATCCGTTATTCCTTTTGCTGCGGTTTCCGCCTGCAAATAGGCATCCTGTATTTCTAAAAACGCCTCGCTGACAGGCTGGGGCATACGGATATTGAAAAGCAGGCGAAGCAGGTTCTTTTGCTCCTGCGCATTCGCCGGAATTTCGATGTCCGAATATCCTGCCTGCTCATGGAGCAGGGATTTGATCAGAAAAATTCTTCTTTCAGCTTGCGTCATATGATCCTTGCCTTTCAACTGTTTTTGTCGGACTTTTCATCACCAGATTCCGCAGTGCTCCTGTGGAGGCACCCGCGGCCTTTTCCGGACATTAACTGTCGCGGACTTTCAAACGCCCACAACTGTAATTTTTGTAAACAGATCTTTACGTCCATCCTGTTCAACCTCTTGGATTCTCAGGGGGCATCAGGGGTCAGGCAAGGGGCGTATGTTCTATGTCTGCACAAAGTCCCTTGGATGCAGCGATGCAGCGCCTGGGGACAATCGGTATTAAAAACGTAAAATACGTCCTTCTTTACGAGGTTTGGGTGTAGGATGAGCATCTCCCTTTCGGGGATATCCAAGTAAAAGCTGCATGACTGCATAGTAATCAGTACGGATCCCCCATCTGCGTAGGATTTCCTGTCCATAGGGGTCGGCAAAGGCAGTCCAGCCTTGCCCGATGTAGCAGGAACCCACTCCCAGGGAATCCGCCGCCAACATCATATTTTCGGCGGCCACCGCGCAATCCTCTGCGGAAAAAAGAAAATTTTTCGGCGCAAACATTGTGATGACCGTAGGCGCGTTATAGAAAGCGTTTTTCAAATTAGGATCGTCGGCAATACTGGGCTGCTCTTTCGATACATAGCTTGTGGCAGTCGCCATATGTGGATGGGAATTTGCTCGTTTGATTCTGCCCAGTCGCTCATTGACCTCTGTATCCTGACAGACAACAAAGAGCACACTCTGTCGTCCGCCCGCGCTGGGGCCATACAGCCCAGCCTGCAAAATTTGCTGTAAAGTATCTTCCTCGATTTGTCTTGTTTCAAACCGTCGGATGGCCCGGCGGTACATGATCGTCTTCATTAATTCGTTCATCGTCAAACGATCTCCTTCCAGCACTGTGGATCTGCTGTATAAAAATCTCCGTCCTTGCTGCTGGCAACGGCTGGGCAACCCCGACACCATGCCAACAGTTCGCATTTGGCACATTTTTGGAATTTTGTGTAGTTACGGTAGCTTTCCATCTGACAGATCCACACATCAGCCAGCCGGTCCTTGAATACATTGCCCACTTTACTGTTCTTTACTCGACGGCAGGCAAAAATATCGCCGGTGGGCAGGATGGTCAGGTGGCAGTTTCCGCAATTGCAACCACCGTAAATCATACCTTCTTCTACAGTTTCGGGAATTTTAAAGATTCCGGTTTCATATTCGTACAGCTTCCACAGGTGATCCTTTTTGTTAAAGTAGGTCTGGCAGCCCGCCGCCTCATACTCCTTGAATTTTTTATCGCAATCGGCCAACAGCTTGCGGTAACGGAGTGGGTCAATGTTCACATCCTTTTCCTGGCTGGTAGGACAGTAGCGGGCAAAGGCAAACACATTTGTTCCCGCTTTTACAACGGTATCAATGATATCTGGCACTTCGTCGATGTTGGTACCGGAAACCGTGGTCATGATCACGCTTTGGATACCTGCATGGTTTATACACCCGATTTTCTCCAGTGTTATATCAAAACTACCGGGCTTGCGGAACCAATCGTGGGTTTTTCGCATCCCATCCAGCGAAAGCTGGTATTTCTGACAACCGTATTCTTTCAGCCTACGGCAAACCTCATCATTCAAATGAAATGGGTTTCCCAGAATGGTAAACGGTATGGCATGCTCTTTGATCAGCCCTAACAGTTTCCAGAATTCAGGATGCAAAATTGGATCGCCACCGGTAATGTAAAAGTAAGGCAGGCGGTTGTACACCTTACAAAAGTCCAGACAGTTATAAAAGGTGTCCTGCATCTGATGCCAGCGCATGGAAATCAGTTTTTTACAGTTGTCCTCAGAGAAAATATAGCAGTGTTTGCACCGCTGATCACATTCATCGGTTATGTGCCATTGAAAGGCAAAATACTGTTTCATTTTGTTTGACCTCGCTTTATGTAATATCGGCTGACAGAGGAAGATTTGAACTGTTCCCGGTTAAGCGAACCCACCGGGAACAGCTTTTGAAGATAGAAAGCCTTACTGCTCGGCGGCGCCGCAGGCAGAACCGCATGGGGCGGTTTTCTCTTCCGGTTGATCGGCAGCGCCGCAGGCAGAACCGCAGGGGGAAAATTTCTCTTCCGGTTGATCAGCAGCGCCGCAGGCAGAACCGCATGGGGCGGGTTTCTCTTCCGGTTGATCGGCAGCGCCACAGGCAGAACCGCATGGGGCGGGTTTCTCTTCCGG
>CAJFUK010000071.1 GCA_904420125.1 Candidatus Falkowella caecavicola
AATAGTTTTGTCGAAAAAATACTTAAAAAATATATAAGATCTCTTTTTTCGTTATTATTCGATTAAATTAATAATATTTCGACAAATGTTAGATATTCTCTGGTAGATTATATATAAATGGTCGAAAATATATGCTTTTCTCTATACAAACGACCGTCATGATTTTGTTGGATTTCTTCCATTTTTCCTGTTTTCCCTGTCTGAAAACCGGCCTTTAGTCTGCCAAAAATCGTTTCCAGATATGCCTTTTCTATGTAATTTTTTCAAGTCTCTTTTTCCAGACTTTCCTGCTGAAAAAGGGCCGGACAGACGGCCGTTGAGCCCTGAAAAATTGTCTTTTCTAAGGGACAAACTTTGATCAAAAAGCTTGACTTTTGACGGCAGGATCAGTATAATTATACTTTGATAGGGTGTGGATTCGTGCATATCTGTATCCTATTGTATTTCTTTTTTTGTGTTTTGCAGTTGTTTTTTCTGTTGTTGGGGCGGATGGGATCAATCCGCCCTGTTTTCTGTCCAAAAACCGGTTAAAATAATTTTTTCTTGCGTGTCTCCTTCTTTTTTGCTATACTGAAAAAAAGAGAAAAAGGAGCTGGATCATTATGCTCAGACGGGATAAAGTCAATTACTATTTGGACATCGCCCAGACCGTAGCCGAGCGCGGCACCTGTCTGCGCCGAAATTTCGGTGCCATCATCGTCCAGAATGATGAAATCATTTCATCCGGTTATGTCGGCGCACCTCGCGGCCGTGCAAACTGTTCAGATATTGGTGCCTGCACGCGGGAACGATTAGGGATTCCCAGAGGTGAGCGTTACGAGCTTTGCCGGTCGGTTCATGCGGAGGCCAATGCGATTATTTCAGCGCCTCGCAGCCTGATGATCGGTTCTACTCTGTATCTTGCCTGCCGGGACGCCAAAACGGGCGAGCTGGTGCCCAATACCAGTTCCTGTGCGATGTGTAAGCGAATGATTATTAATGCGGGCATTGAAACCGTCATTGTCCGGAACACCAGAGAAGATTATTCTGTTTTTCCTGTTCAGCAGTGGATTGATCAGGATGAAAGCTTGGATGGAACCCGTGGGTACTAATGGACTGAGGGATGGGGAAGCCAAACGATTGAGAGGATACAAAAAATGAAAAACCCCGGTTGCAGCGCGTTGCTGCCCCGCGTTTTTCGTTTCAGGAAAATCTCTGTCTGCAAAAAAATTTGTTTCCCCCCGCCAAAAGGATGGGCTGCGGCGCATAACATGCGCCGCAGCCCATCCTTTTTTCATTTGTTTTTACCAATTGATTAATTGCATTTCTGATGATTGGCCCCTGATCGCCTTGACTTTTACTCTGCACGAATTTCCCGCCATTTTGCCGCTTCCAATCCGTGCCGGTCATAGATCAGTTCCGCAAAAGCCTGACGGGGTTCATGTCCCCTGCCATTTTTCTGGCTTCTGCCCTGGGGATCCCGCATTGGGCCAGATTTCTGACCAGTTTTGATCTGTACCGCAAATATTTCAGGACCATCCATAATAGGAAAACAGGCAGAAGGAGCAAAAACAAAAGGATTTTGAGGATCAACAGGATCCAGTATCCGGCCTGTCTCATGTTTCCGGTTGAGCCTGTTGGGTTGGGAGCGCCCGAACGATCATTTCCTTGATCGAGGCCATATAGTCCTTGGTCATTTTCAGCGCTTCTTCGGATGGGATCCCGGCCTCGACCAGTTCCTTATAGAAATGGCCGACCGCCTGCCCCATCTTCGCGCCTGCTTCCGCCGAATAAAGGATGTCCATCATCCCGCTGAGCAGGGTGGGCGTTTTTGTGGAAACCGCATCTAACAATTCGCTGATTTCTTTGACTGGGATTTCTGCCATGACCATCATACCTTTCCCACGGAAATAAAATAGAAAACCCTGCCGCCTTCCGTGCAAACGGATCAGGGAGCGCCGTTTGTCTCTTACAAATAGTGATACGCAAACCGGATCACTGTTGTTGCCACAAGCAGGCTGTCCCGAACAAGGCCTAGAATTTCTTCGACGGAGTAGTGCTCCTGAGCAGCAGGCAGCCTGTCAAAAGCTGTATCTGTGATCTGACTGGGCAAATCTGAATACATGGAAGAAACTGTGTTTTTAAGGGATAATACAAACGCAGCCTCTTCCCGGCAGTGTTGGCAGACAGCCAGATGGAACAGCACCAGCGCCGTCTCCTGCCCGGACAATCTGTGGTTGTAATAATCCTCCAGCAGGTCTGTAATTTTTGTACAATCATCCATGATATTTCTCCCCCAGGCTTTGCCGCAATTTGGCCTTTATTCCTGCCATACGGCTTTTAATCGTGCCGGTTGGCATACCGGTCAGTTGCGAAATTTCCGCATAATTCAGTTCTGCATGGAAAATCAAAAAGACAAGTTCCTGATCGGCCTGTTTCAGCGCGGCGACCGCCTGCCGCATATCGGTCCGGATAATGGCGCGTTCCACGCTTTCCTCCCCTTCGCCGGCATTTTGGAAAGCAGCCGGGTCCTCCATGTTTTCTTCTTTTCTGCGATATTTTTTGCGGAAATAGTCCTGAATCTTATGGTTGGCAATTCCCAAAACCCAGGTTTTAAAGCGTGCATTTTCCTGAAATGACGCAAGGCTCTGCCAGACTGAAAGCATCACATCCTGCACGATATCCTGTACATCTTCCGGAACAGACACCCGCAGGCGGATAAAGTGATACAGTATGTTGAGGTGCTTTCGCATCAGTTCTTCAAATGCCTGATGGTCGCCGGAAGCAGCCCCTTGGATCAGGATTTCTTCTGACCGGTCGTTGACTAAAAATCCATCTGCATCACCTCATTTTCAGCTTTCAATAGATTAGTCGTCAAAACAGACCATCCGGTTCGATTGATGATAAAAGAAATGTAAAACCATCTTCTCGGTTGATGTTAACAGAAATGCAAAACTATCTTCTCAGTTGATGTTAACAGAAATACAAAACCATCTTTTCGATACGTTTTATTTTTACAGGAGAACCGCTTGCCATTTTCCCCTTCAGAAACAGTACCGTACTCTCCCTATCCCGATACTCGCCCTATCTCCCGGAAAGCCAACCGTTCAACCCGCTGTTTATATCCATTTTGCTTCATTCTGTGACCCGTTTGATGAAAAAATGCTTTTCTTTTTTGTCCTGCAAACGTTCATTTTCTCCTCTTTTTATCCACAGCGCCGCCCTTCATCCGGAATCATCGTTCCATGGCAGCAGCCTTTTGCAATATTTTCAACCGAACGAATGAAGTCACCGGAATAATACCCTGGCAGCATGTAAAAAAGGGCCGGAACGACGGAAAAGATCTCCCGCCTGCTGTCCCCATGGAACGCACCGGTGCCCACCTTATTTTCCACTGGATTTCGCCGGTTTTTACAAATCACATTTAGCAAATAGATTGTCTTTTCCCATGCCGCATACATAGGGGGTTGAATCGTATTGATAGCAGAAGTCGAGAAAATCCGCCCGCTGTTTTGCATCGTTCATAATTTTGACAAGCAGCTCGTTCGGAATCGTCCTGGCATATGCGCCAGGACCGGCCAACTCAATATTTTTGGCGCCTAAATTGTTGAGCAGGCTTTTCAACTCATCCGGCATAAACGTATAGGTAATGCACCAGGGGATCCCTCCCCTCTCATATTCAGCTATTTCTTCGTCCCCGCCCATCAGGCCGTCCGACATTAATTTCTCTGCCAAACTCCTATCAAAAGAAAAAGTTTGGATCGCTGTTTCTTTGTTAGAAATACACCATTGTACAAATGGATCTTCTGCATTCTGACAGAGGATAAATTGATTTTTTTGAATCGGGTTGGCAAGATACGGCAGATAGCCTAAACGGCTTGATACACTGATCATCATTCTTTTTTTCCAATGCGCACCAGATCACGGATGACATTTTCCTGATTCGGGTAGGTGTATGAAATTGGCGCATCAAATGAAATGACCATATCAAAGGACCGATCGCTATAATTATTTAAATCTTCCAGGGCTCCCCGGACAAACGTTATCCTGTCGAGTACATTTGCCTTTTCTGCCAACTCTTTTGCTTTGTCTATCATGGGCTGGGAAATATCAAAATGCGTAACCTTGCACCCGTGTTTGGCCAGCAGGATAGAAAAGCGCCCGCAACCTGCCCCGCCGTCGAATACAGTATGGATTCCATCTAAATTTTCAAGAAGTTTCCGCTCAATATAACTTTTCTGAATAATATCGTCAATAAAAGTTTCTTCCCGGTGGCTTTCCAGTTCGCCCTTATGGGAGAGATTCCACATTCTTTCCGCGATTTTCCTGCTATAATCTATCCCTATATCCCAGCTTTCCAATACATTCCTGTCTGGCACTATCTGCACTGTTTGCACAAGTCCATCCGTTGATCGCAACGCACAAACACTGCCGCTGAGATCAATGAAAATCTCATTTTGTGCTTTTATGTTTTTCTTTTTTCCTATAATAAAGATTGACATCTGCCGTTTTTTGCAGTGAAATAATCTCTTCCAGAGACACTCTCCCGCTGGAATTAAGGTTCTTCTCAGCCCAGCCGTAAGAGACGGAGAAGGGAACGATATTTTTATTTTGCTGCGCCAACAGAAAATCGTATTTTTGCAACAACATATCTAAATCCACTGCGTTAGTGAGTATGACGCAAAATTCATCTCCGCCAATACGATAACAGGCGCCAATCGGCTCAAATACTTCGCGTATGCACTGAGCGGCAGTATAAATTGCCTGATCGCCTATATGATGTCCATAAGTATCGTTAATGAATTTGAGATTATCTACGTCAAACAGGATAAAAATCAATCTGGCAGGCGGTGCCGCGGATAAATCCTGCAAACGCATTTCATAGGCGTTGCGGTTTCCCATCATGGTCATACTGTCCTTGATAGCCAACCGCCGATAATGATCCATATATTGTTTTTGTTTCCAAAAACGGCTCAGGGATAGGATTGCATCGGTCGTAGCGCAAAATATCATGATGAGCAAAGCCCAGGAATATAGCGTTGTGCTGTTAGCAGGCGGCAGCTTTCCGATATAGTATAAAACAATGGATATCAGTCCGGCCGCATAAATGAATACGGTCCCCAAAAACGTGCAAAACAGTTTTCTCTCTTTCTGTTTTACTACGCTGTACCAAAACTCTTTCGCCAAAACAAGAAGGGACAAGAAAATCAATATATGGACAGTAAAGGCAGTATCTCGTATGGAAACCACTTGGAAAAGGTGGAGTGCCATACACACCCCGGCGTTTCCTACAAAAATCCAGGTCAAATATCGTATCACACGGCTCCGGCTGTCTAACATCAACTGTATATACAGCAAATAGGGAGCTGTTAAAAGATAAAAGGCCGCATAGCTAAGAAAATAGGTTAAGGCGTAATTTCCTCCAAAAATCGTAGTGATTTTGGAATCCAGCAAAATCCACTGTCCGGAAAGAAAAATAAACGCCGCCAGTGCCAGCATAGAGGATACGCCGGATATTTTCTGTCCTGCCATAAAGAGCGCAACAAAAACCAGCAACAGTGTAAACAACATGGTGAATAACCAAAAAAGAATAGCAGGAAGAGCCTGGTAAAGCAGATACATTAAAATAGCATGCGAATGATCCAAAAAAACCGTGGATAAGTCCCAGTGTGCACTGGCATCATACCTGGTTAGTTCTACATAAATTCTGGAGGCCCCTATACAGTCACGCAGAGAGACAAAATGCCACATACTGCCCAGAGCATGCTCTTTTCCCTGAGCGGCCTCATAAACCAAAGTTTCATCTGCCCAGACACGGATCGATTCATATCGTGTACGAAAAGCCAAAACATGATTGGCCTCTTGAGACAGGTCGGAAAGCTCACGCGAGAGTTTCAATGTAAGGGCATCTACATTTAAGCGGCATGGAAGTGATTCAATCGGGGATAACTCGCCTCCATCCTCATACATCCACCCTGTGTCCAGACGCTCCGCATCAGAGATAGAAATACCCGATAAAGGTGTCGAAAAATAAAAAGAGGTCAAAACTGTGAGCATCAGTACAATACACACAGCAAAAAACAAAAAGAGGCTATAATGCCCAGAAATTGACCGTATTAATTTACGCATATAAAGCGGCACATCCTCTCACCCATGGGTTCACAATATAAAGTACAAGTATAGGCTACCATAAAACATAAGAAATGTCCAGAAAAAAGAACAGAGACTTCTTTATATGGAAAAAGGATTACACCATGACAGTATTTTGCAAACCGAAAGTGGTCAAGCCCTCGACCGAAATAAGCCAACAATGCACCCACAATCGCCGCCACCCGTAAAACGGGTGGTTCGGTCCGGGCATTTCCGTTTTTCGCAACACGAATAGTTTTTCGCAACACGAAAAACGGAAATCCCCTCAACAGCCTAAAGCCCACAAATCAAAAACAGCCTGTGACAAAGATCACAAGCTGTTTTTACGACTAAAAAATATATACCCTTTTTGGAATGCTTTGCTAAAATTCCAAAAAGGGTATATACATCCTCTAGCTCCCCAAGTTGGACTCGAACCAACGACCCTGCGGTTAACAGCCGCATGCTCTACCGGCTGAGCTATTGAGGAATATCATGACGGC
>CAJFUK010000072.1 GCA_904420125.1 Candidatus Falkowella caecavicola
AACCGCTTTAGCGGTAGCAAAGAGTCCGCTTGCGGTTGGCAGATTATTCGGTGGACTTTCAGTCCAGCCAGTAACAGCGGCTTACAGTCGCAGAGCAAACTACCGGCTTAGCCGGTTGTCATGATTATTTACCAACGGAAGCGACGGATAGAACCTTCGGAGGGCTGTATATGGCGAATTCGTATCAACGGTTTTTGAAAAACAATATTGATCTGGCTCCGCTGGGCGTGGAGCGCCGCGCCGGCGAGGTGACGTACTTCTGCACACCCAGAGGCGCGACCATTTTTGGCTGGGCGGGCGTGGATGGAATCCATTATTGTTTTATTCGGGGGTTTGGCGAAATGGTGTTTGCCGTCAGCCCGGAAAATGACGCGCCCAATTATGTGCATCCTCTGGCCAAAAATTTCAAGGATTTTCTGCGGCTCTTATTGGCTTGTGGGAGTGCTGGGGCGCTGGAACAGGCATGGATCTGGAATCAGGCGGAGTTTGATGCGTTCTTGTGGGAAAATCAGCCTGCTGAAGAGCAGAAAGCCGTGCTTGCAGAGATTGCGGATCAGCTCAGGTTGACGCCGATGGAAAATCCCTGGCAGTATATCAGGGAGCTGCAATCTTCGTTTGATGATCGTCAAATCAAATATACCGAGGATTTTTATGATCCTGATATGAATCCGAATGCCGGGCGGAAAGCGTTGGAGCGGGAAAAAACAGAATGGAAAGTCTATTTTGACGGAAACTTTTGGGGGCATAGAGGCAGGGACCGTGCGGGGAAAGAGATCCCTGTTGGAAAGCATTTTGAATGGGCTGGCCGGCATTGGTTGATCCCTGCCCTCTATGCATGCAGCAAAGGCCTGGTGATTGAGTTTTGTATGCAGATTGACCCTGGACAGATTCGTGCTTTTATGGACAAATGGGATTTGAATGCCCAAAATGAGGCGGACAAAAATTTTTCCAGAGAACAGCAGATGGAGATAGAACGGGACAATCCATTGTGCCTTGATTTTGACGCTGTAGTCCGGCTCAATGGAAAAGAGCTTGTGCCGACGTATGGATACGGCGTAAGCTATAATCCATGTCTGCCCCGGGATATGATCAGGAGAACGGAAGCAAAAAAGGTGGTTGACCATTATGGCCTTGATCCGGCTTATGGCTGGGTGATCCGGCGTTCTGCCTTTCCCTGGAAAACAAAACGCCGGACTGAGATCAGGAACCTCTCTGTTACCCTGTCACAGTGTCCGGTTTCTGTCCCCGGCCCCCATTTTCGGGTGGCGGCGCCCGGTGATACCTTTGATTTTACTTTTCCTGAAACCGGCAGCCGGCATACCTTGACAGTCCAGGAATATGAACAGCAGAAGATGGATTTTTCCCGGATGCCTGCGCAGGATATGGAGTATCCGCCTTATTATTTTGGTATGAGCTATACCATTATGCCTCCACTGCCAAATGATCGGCTGACGGTGTCCGACTGTATGGACAGTGATCCCCCCCGGCAGAAGCATTCCAAGCAAGAGGATCCTCTGGCGCCTGTAGCAAAGAACAGCAGCATTGGGGTGATCGGCATCATTGGCGGTGCGGATGGACCGACGGCGATTGTTGTTGGCGATGCCGGGCCGAGCAGACTGCAGGCAGCCTGTTCCGCATTGCATTTTGAACCGGTGAAAGAGGTCGAGTGGCATATGATTTTTCATGAAAAACAGTTTGATGATTTGACCATTGGATTGATGGGACACAAAGATGGAGTATAGGAAAAGCGGCCGGATCCGGCCGCTTTTTTCAAATGTGCAAATATGCAAATATGCAGATATGTAGATATGCAGGGATTCAGGGATTCGGGATCGACAAGGAAGGCCTGCCTGGAACCGGAAAAAACCGCGCCTCCCCTGCCCCACCCTTTTTGAGCTTTCTGTATGGCCCATATTGTAATATATCCTTGCCGGATCACCCCAGTTCGATCCGTTCGACTGCTTCCGTGATGTTTCTCTGCAAAAAGCGCCCTGCGTTTTCGCTGAAATTTTCGGTGCTGTCGCTGACGTAAAAACGCAGTGTCCCCGGCGTATGTCGGCTTGATAACAGCCGCCGTCCGGTCAGGAGGTTGGCCACATACCGCGCCGTCTCCGCGCCGGGATCGACCAATGTGACTTCGTCGCCCAGGATCTCCCGGATAACCCCCTTTAAAAGCGGGTAATGGGTGCATCCGAGGATCAGCGTATCCATGCCGGTTCCGGCAAACGGCGCCAGATATTCCTCGGCCACCATCCGAATGACCGGATTGTCCTTTTCCGTGTATCCGTTTTCCACAAGTGGGACAAAAAGCGGGCAGGGATTTCCAATCACCGTGACCGACGGGTCGATATTCCGGATTGCCTTTCCATAGGCCCTGTTTTTAATCGTAGCCGGCGTTCCGATTACGCCGATCACTCCGGTGCGGGTGGTCGCGCAGGCCGCCTGCGCTGCCGGGACGATCACCCCGGTAAACGGAACGCCGCATTCTTCTGCAAAAGAACCGGGCAGTACGGAACTGGCCGTACCGCAGGCTGCCGTTACCAGTTTGACATTCTGTGAAAGCAGGAAATCCGTGTCCTGCCGGGCGTATTTGAGGATCGTTTCATTGCCGCGGGTGCCGTAAGGAACCCGTCCCGTATCTCCAAAATAGATAATATCTTCATGCGGCAGTAAGCGGATCAGTTCTTTAACTGCTGTCAGGCCGCCGATTCCTGAATCAAAAACACCGATCGGGCGATCATCCATCTATTGATCCGTCCTTTCCAGTGCAAGAGTAACCAAACGGTCGATCAGATCGCCGTATGACAGCCCGCAGTGTTCCCACAGCTTGGGATACATGCTGATAGCAGTAAATCCGGGGATGGTGTTGGGTTCGTTGAGAATGATTTCCTTTTGTTCGGTCACAAAAAAATCCACCCGGCAGAACCCTTCGCAGCCCAGCAGTCGGTAAGCCCTGGCCGCTGTTTCCCGGATTTCATCCCGGATCGGCTGATCCAGATCGGCCGGAATCCGGGTCTGGCTTTGGTCGGAAAGATATTTATCTTCATAATCATAAAATTCCTTGCCGGGAATAATTTGGCCAACTTCCGCAACCGCTGTTTCCCCGTTGCCTAAAACCGCTGTTTCCACCTCCATTCCGGTGATGGTTTTTTCCACGACCGCCTTGCCGTCATGGAGGAAGGCCAGTTTGAGTCCGCTTTTGAGGGATGCGCGGTCCTTGGCTTTGGTGATGCCGACGGAAGAACCGGCGTTGGCAGGCTTGACAAACATGGGATAGTCAAAAGCCTCTTCAAGGGAAAGGAGGATCTTTTCCTCCTGTTTTTCAAATTCCGGCTTGCGGATGGTTCGCCAGTCCGCGGTCCGAATCCCGGCCTGTTTGAGCATCGTATGGGTGACGTCCTTGTCCATGCAGCAGGCGGAAGCCAGCACCCCGCAGCCGACAAAGGGGATTCCCGCCACAGTGAAAAACCCCTGCATGCTCCCATCTTCCCCGTTTTTGCCGTGCAGCACCGGAAAAACGCAGTCTACCGGAACCGTTTCCCACCTGTCTTCCCTGTGGATCAGAAATCCGTGCTGGGAGCGGTCAGGGCTTAAAATGGCCGGCGTGCAGGACGGGTCGCTTTCCCATGCGCCGGAGGCTATGTGGTCTATATCGCCCGCATAACGGAGCCAGCGACCATCTTTGGTAATTCCCACAAGTAAAAGTTCATATTTTTCCGAATGGATATTTTTTAAAATTGATGTCACCGAAAGGAGGGATACCTCATGCTCTGAGGATACGCCGCCGAACAGGACCGCCAGTTTAATCTTTTTCATGCAGATTCAACTCCAGTTTTGTATCTATTGTTTATCATACCATAAGTATCCCGAAAAAAGCAAGATTTCCGGAAAGAAAATCCCCTGCTATCCGTTCTGTATAGGAAGTATATGTAACGGATGTCCGGAGTATGTCAATCCGGATTGGGAGAAAATCCGAAGAGGTTTTCTATATATTTTAAATGAATTTTATCCCGAACAATCAAAAGATTTTATTGACATTTTTTATGAAACCCTGTACAATGAAGGAATAGTTACATATCGGTTTGAAAGGAAAAAAGTAAGGGGTGCGTGATCAAAAAATGAGAAAACAGAAGTTTTTAAACAGGGTGTTGTCGGTACTGCTTTCCGCCGGACTGCTGTTGTCCGGCCTGCCCGTATCGGCGGCGGAGGAATCGGCCGGATCTGACGCTTATTATAACGAAATCCGCCAGATTCTGGAAGACAATGGGATGACCAACTATGATTTTATCATCGGTGGCGAATCGGAAGAGGAAACCTACCGGTCTTTCCGCTTCAATAAACTGTCGGACTTCCAGGTAGTGGACGCAGTGGACGCGCCGTTTGAAAAGGCGCTGAATATCAAGGTAACGCAGCTATATGAATATGACTATGAAAATTCCACCTCCTGCGATATTCCGGTCACGCTGCATGCTGGCGAAAATGTCTGGCTCCGGTTCTATGTTAAGAGCATGACCGGCGAAGAAGTCAAGACCTGTGCAGCGATCAAACAGCTGCCGGACTATCTGGACTGGTTTGGCTGGAATGGGACCCGGACCGCGGAAGGGGACGGCTGGACCCGGTTTGACTTTTTTGCAAAGGTTCCGGAAACCAGTGTCCCGCAGACAGACAGCCGTGCTTTTCTGGACTTTGTGTTCGGGTATGGCCTGCAGCATCTGCAACTGGGCGGCATCACGGTTGTCCGTTTTCAGGATGCAACCGATATGCAGATCGACGCGCTGTCCGGACGGCTGGATTATGAAGGCCGGGAACCGGATGCAGCATGGCGGACACAGGCGCAGCAGATGATTGAGGAGTATCGGATGGGCGACCTGGAACTGACGGTCAAAGGCACAGACGGTCAACCGCTGTCCGGCGCGGATGTGAAAGTAGAAATGACCAAACATTTATATACCTTCGGTGCGGCGACCAATGTTTCCAACCTGGTGTCTGCCGGGGAGAATACCGAATTTTATGAAACGCTGACCGATCTGTTCAATACCGTTGTCTTTTCCAATGACCTGAAATGGCCGGCCTGGGAAGGCGACTGGGGCTCCGGCTTCAGCCATGCCAGATCGGAAGAAGCGGTGGATTTGCTGCTTGCCGATAATATGGATGTCATCGGGCATGTGCTGTTCTGGCCCAGTTTCAACCATACGCCCAACTATATCAAGGCCATGCAGGATGATCCGGAAGGGATCCGAACAGAGATCGCCCAGCATATCCGGGAAATGGTGAGCACCTTCCGTGGAAAGATCAGCGCCTGGGACGTGGTGAATGAAGCGTATGATAACAATGAAATTACCCAAATGCTGGATGCCGATGGCATCAATGATCCGAAGAGCCTGGTTGACTGGTTTCAGATTGCGCATGAAACCGATCCGAACTGCCTGCTGACCTATAACGATTATGGCATGTTCGGCACAAGCAATGAAAAGCATTATGAATATATGCGTTTTATTACCCAGTATCTGAAGGAGAACGGGGCCCCCATTGACCTGATTGGTGCGCAGGCGTATTTCAGCCTGGGAACCATCGTTGGACCGGAAGAGGTTTGGAGAAGGCTGGATGATTATCAGGCAGCGTCCGGTCTGCCGGTAAAAATTTCAGAGTTCAACCTGAAATGCGATTCGAGAATGGATGAAAATATCCAGGCCTTCCAGTACGATTTTACCCGTGACTTTTTGACCGCCCTGTATGCGCATCCCAATTCTTATGGATTTGTCGGCTGGGGTAATGAAGGGAAGAAAGGCACTGGCGATTATAACGGGCTGTTATATGAGGACGGGACACTGACCCCGATGGGGCAGGCCATGTATGATCTGGTGAAGGGCGAATGGTGGACAGAAGAAAGCGGTACAACGGACGCAGACGGCCGCTTTCATGTGTTCGGCACCCTGGGTGATTACAAGGTTACCGTCACCAAAGACGGCGTCAGCAAGGAATTTGCCGTCCGGCTGTATGACCATGATGATCCGGTTCAGGCCGAGATCATCTTTGATCCGAATGGAGAGGGCAGCATTTCCGGCGGTTCGCCGGATGAAAAACCGGCGGCGGTGGGCGGCACCGCAAGCGGCTTCCGTCCTTCTTCCGGCAGTACGGTTTCGGGGGATACCGTGGGTGACGTCAACGAAGACGGCAGCGTCACCCTGCAGGATCTGATGCAGGTGCTGCAATTGTATAAAAGCGGCGCAGCGCCCGGTACCGCAGGTGAAAAAGCTGTGGCAGTCCTGGATGGAAACGGAGCTTCTGTCAGCCTGCAGGATTTGATGCATGTGGTTAACCGGTATTTGAATCAGTAGAAATCGCACAGGGATTGACTTGCGCGTGCAAGTCAATCCCTGTCCTTATCTACGGTCTGAAATCCCGGCCGGATGTAGCGGGCATACGGCTGGAAAACATGAAGAGAGGGCGGGTGTATCGTGTACGTGAAAACTGGGAAAAAGGTCCGGAGATGGTTGAGTCTGTTGCTTTGTATTTTGCTGGCGGCATCTGCATGGATGCCGGTAGCCGGCGCAGAAACAGCGGATACAGAAGATACAGGAGATACAGCGGGCGGCGGCAGCTACTATGATTTGGTCCGGGAAGAATTGGAAGCCAACGGCTTTACCAACTATGATTTTATCATTGGCGGAGAAACCGAAGAGGAAGCGTACCGGAATTTCCGGCACAATAAGGTGACGAATTTCGGCGTGGTAGATGTAGAGGATGCGCCGTTTGAAAAGGCGCTCAATATCGAGGTAACCCAGGAGGTACCCAATGATTATGATATTTCCACATCCTGTGATCTGCCGGTTGAAGTCAAAGCCGGGGAGAATATCTGGCTTCGGTTTTATGTCAAGAGCGTGACTGGGGAGGAAGTCAAGACCTGTGCGGCGATCAAGCCTCTGCCGGATTATGCGGACTGGTTGGGCTGGAACGGAACCCGGACCGCAGAAGGAGACGGCTGGGTTCGGTTTGACTTTTTCACGAAGGCGCCGAAAGACGCGGTGCCCGGGACCAATACCAGAGCTTTTCTGGACTTTGTATTTGGGTATAAGCTGCAGCACCTGCTGATCGGCGGCATCACGGTTGTCCGTCTGCAGGACGTGACGGATATGCAGATTGACGCGCTGTCCGGACGGCTGGATTATGAAGGCCGGGAGCCGGATGCTCCATGGCGTGCCAAAGCCCAGGAAATGATTGAGGAAAACCGGATGGGGGATCTTCTGGTCCATGTCAAAAATCCGGACGGCACCCCGCTGACCGATGCCGATATCCGGGTGGAAATGACGCGTCATCAGTATACTTTCGGCGGTGCGATCAGTGTCTACAGCCTGGTGCCTGTCGAAGAATTTGTCACACCGCATGAGATTTTGACCGATCTTTTCAACACCATTGTTTTTGGCAATGACCTGAAGTGGCCGGCCTGGGAAGGCGATTGGGGAAATGGATTTGACAAAGCCTGCGCGGAGGATGCGATCGAATATCTGCTGGATGAGGGAATGGATGTTGTCGGACACGTGTTGTTCTGGCCTTCCTTCAAACATACGCCCGCTTATTTACAGGAGTTGGCGGATGATCCGGAAGCGATCCGGGTTGAGATTGAAAACCATATCCGGGAGATGGTTTCCCAATTTAAAGGAAAAATCAGCGCCTGGGATGTGGTGAATGAAGCGTATGACAACAATGAAATCACCTGTTTGCTGGATGAGGATGGGATCAACGATCCAAAAAGCCTGATCGACTGGTTTCAGATTGCGGATGAAGAGGATCCGGACTGCCTGCTGACCTATAATGATTATGGCATGTTTGGCACAAGCAACGAAAAACATTATGAATATATGCGTTTTATCTGCCAGTATCTGAAGGAGAACGGGGCCCCCATTGATCTGATTGGCGCACAGGCGTATTTCAGCCTGGGGACCATCGTAGGGCCGGAAGAGGTTTGGAGAAGGCTGGACGATTATCAGGCGGCAGCTGGCCTGCCGGTAAAAATCTCGGAGTTCAACCTGAAATGCGATGCAAGAATGGATGAAAATATTCAGGCCTTCCAGTACGATTTCACCCGTGACTTTTTGACCGCCTTATATGCCCACCCGAATTCCTGCGGTTTTATTGGATGGGGCAACGAAGGGCAGAAAGGCACTGGCGATTATAACGGGCTGTTGTATGGGGACTGGACGCTGACCCCGATGGGGCAGGCCATGTACGATCTGGTGAAGGGCGAATGGTGGACAGATGAAAGCGGCAAAACCGATGCAAACGGCGATTATCAGATCTTTGGCACCCTTGGAGATTATAAAGTAACGGTGACGAAGGACGGCGTGACCAAAGAATACGCAGCAACGCTGGATGATAAGGACAATTTGGTGACGTTGGAACTGACCTTTGATCCGAACCAGACGACCGAACATGAGATTGTCCCGGAACCCGAATTACCCGAAGAATCCCAGGAGGTTTCTGCGGAAGAATCCGTGTCCGAACCGGAGAGTTCGGAGGAATCGGCTGCCCAGACCGATGCGTCTGCACCTGCAAATTCCAATCTGGCTGTTATTTTGGGGATTGCCGCGGCGGTGGTGGTTTTGCTGGCCGTAGGCATTCTGTTCTGGAAAAAGGCGCAGAACAAGCAGGACTAGGGTGAAAGAGGTGTGTTGCGTGAGAAAAGGAAAATGGCTGTATAAAGCGCTCAGCCTGCTGCTTTGCTGTACGATTCTGGCGCCGTTATGGCAGAGCGGGGTCAGCGCGGATGAAAGCGGGCAAACGTCCACTTATTATGATGAAATCCGGCAGGAGCTGGAGGAGAGTGGGATTACAAACTATCAGTTTATTCTCGGCGGCGAGGACGAAGAAAGTACATATCGTTTTTTTCGGCATAATAAGGTGACGAATTTCGGTGTAGTGGATGTAGAGGATGCGCCGTTTGAAAAAGCGCTTAATATCGAGGTGACACAGGAAGTTCCCCATGATTATGATATTTCCACCTCCTGTGACCTCCCGGTAGAAGTGAAAGAAGGGCAGAATATCTGGCTCCGGTTTTATGTCAAAAGCATGACCGGAGAAGAAGTCAAACTCTGTGCGGCGATCAAGTCACTGCCGGATTACCAGGACTGGTTGAACTGGAACGGGACCCGTACCGTAGCGGGGGACAACGGCTGGGTACAGTTTGACTTTTTTGCCCAGGCAGTCAAAGATGCACCTCCCAGGACAACGGAACGGGCGTTTTTAGACTTTGTTTTTGGTTATTATATACAGCATCTGCAGCTGGGCGGTATCACGCTGGTCTGTCTGCCGGAAGCCACTGATATGCAGATTGATGCGTTGTCCGGGCGGCTGGATTATGAAGGGCGGGAACCCGATGCCCCATGGCGTGCCAAAGCCCAGGAAATGATTGAGGAAAACCGGATGGGGGATCTTCAGATCAATCTGAAAAATCCGGACGGTACCCCGCTGGCGGATGCGGAGATCCAGGTTGAAATGACAGAGCATGACTATACTTTTGGGATGGCCATGGATGCAGCGGATCTGCTGGAGATTTCCGCTTATCAGGAACGACGGGAAATGGTGTTCGATCTGTTCAATACCGTGGTTCTCATCAATGACCTGAAGTGGCCGGCCTGGGTCGGAGACTGGGGCAGCGGTTTTAACCATGAGGACACAATCGAGGCGGTGGACTATCTGCTCAGCCGTGGGAAGCGGGTCGTTGGCCATGTGCTGGTATGGCCCGGCTTTAACAATATGCCCAACTATATTAAAGAGATGAAGGATGATCCGGAGGGGATCCGGGCGGAGATTGAGGCCCATATTCGGGAAATGGTGGGCTTGTTTAAAGGAAAAATCAGCGCCTGGGACGTGGTGAATGAAGCGTATGACAACAACGACATCACCCAGCTGCTGGATGAGGATGGGATCAACGATCCCCAGAGCCTGATCGACTGGTTTGAAATTGCGCATGAAGTGGATCCGGACTGTAAACTGACCTATAATGATTATGGTATGTTCGGCACCAACAATGACGCGCATTATGAATATATGCGTTTTATTTCCCAGTACCTGAAGGAGAACGGCGCCCCGATCGATATGATCGGCGCGCAGTCTTACTTTTCACTCGATACGATCGTAGGGCCGGAAGAAGTCTGGAGGCGGCTGGATGACTATTATGCCCAGACCGGACTGCCGGTAAAATTGTCCGAGTTTACTCTGCGGATGAATAACCGGAACGATGAAAACATGCAGGCGTTTCAATATGATTATGTCCGGGACTTTCTGACGGCTGTGTATGCCCACCCCAATTCCTGCGGATGGATTCCCTGGGGCCGGTTTGGAAATAAGGAAACCGGGGAGTATACAGGGATGTTTTTCACCGATTGTACCCTGACCCCGTTGGGAGAAGCGGCCACAGACCTGATCAAAGGCGAATGGTGGACAAAAGAGAGCGGAAAAACCGATGCAGACGGTGTTTTTAAAGTCTTCGGCACATTGGGCAGTTATCGAGTGACCGTCACCAGCGGCGGCGTGACCGAAATTTATGAAGCGGGGATTCATGATAAGGATCATCTGGTGACGTTGGATTTGACGTTTGATCCGGATCAGATTACCGAGCATGAAATTCCGCCGGAGGAATCAGAAGAACCGTCAGAAACTGCGCAACCGGATGCGTCTGCTCCATCGACTGAAGAAAGCGGGACACCCGCAGCAGCAGAGATAGACGACGGGACAGAAAACAGCTATCTTCTGCCGGTTGTGATTGTAGTAGCGGTCGTGGTGATCGCGGCAGCAGGCTGGGTTATTTTCAAAAAGCGTTTCGCTGGGAAAAAATAAAATCAGGTAGACGTTTTTCAAAAAGTGATGATATAACCATACAACAGCGTGGCCTTTTGGGCCCGGCGTAATAAGGCTGTATCAACTGTATAAATGATCAATATATAACAGGATTTCAGTAACGGGCATATCTTCGGATATGCCCGTTACTTTATGATTTACATATAGTGAAAGTCAACTTCTGTGCGCATGCTGGTTGCCGGCTTTTCAACGGGGACAGCCATCCGGTTGTCTGCCTCTGCAAACCGTTTTTTCATTTGTTCCCATTCCCCGCACCTTTCTGCACCTGCCTGGACTTTGGGTTGTCAGGGCCTGCCCCGTCCATCAAAAAAGCATCATTGCTGAAGGTGTGCCGGTTGGGCCTGTATGTATGAATTTTTCCATGTTCCCTCCCCCCGTAAACGCCATTTTCAGTTTTTTTCGTACTTGCGTGGCCAGTCCCCTGTCCCCTGTTCATAAGCATAAGGATCCTGTTTTCGGGTCTGATCACTGCACGGGTTCCAAGTGATGATCCGCGAGGTTTTCATAGGAAATCGAGCCTGTTGAACAACGTTTTTGGTGGGTTGTTGATGCCGCGATCCGAAGCTCCATGTATTATAGTTTACACCTTGCGTGCAAAAAGCCCGCTTTGCAGGATTTTGAGTTGGATATTTCGTAAAATGGAGGCAGTCCCTATTCGTTCCGGCCTTTTTTGCCTGTTTTCCGGGAAAAATCATTGACATTCTTCTGTCAAATAATTTATAATAAAAAAAACTTTCATTTTTGAGGCGTTTATATTTAGAAGGAGTGTTGTTATGATCAAGGTTTGCGTCATCGGCATGGGAAACGTCGGGCATTGTGCGGCGCGTACTGTATTGCTGGAAAAGGATATGGAACTGGTGGGCATCATCATGCGGACCCCTCGAGCATTGGATGCAGAAGGGCTTTCCGGCGTGGAGGTCGTGCAGAAGATCGGGGATCTGTCCGTGAAACCGGACGTAGCGATTCTCTGTACGCCGACCCGCGCAGTTGAGTCCGTGGCCAAAGAGTGCCTGAAGCAGGGAATCTCCACGGTGGATTGCTTTGATATCCACGGCGATATCGTCGCACTCCGCAGAACATTGGATCAGGCGGCAAAAGCAACCGGCGCCGTGGCGGTAACAGCATCCGGATGGGATCCTGGTTCGGATTCGATTGTCCGTACCCTGATGCAGGCAGCGGCGCCGAAAGGAATTACCTATACCAATTTTGGCCCGGGGATGAGCATGGGACATTCGGTGGCGGCAAAATCCAAACCGGCAGTGAAGGATGCGCTTTCCATGACCATTCCGCTTGGAACAGGTGTACACCGCCGCATGGTTTATATTGAAGTAGAAGACGGCTGCACATATGAGGAGGCCGCCGCCCAGATCAAGGCCGATGATTATTTTTCTCATGACGAAACCCATGTGATCGCCGTGGATCATATTGAAGACCTCAAAGATGTGGGACATGGGGTGCATATGGTGCGTAAAGGCGTGTCCGGGGAAACCCATAATCAGATTTTTTCCTTTGATATGAAGATCAATAACCCTGCCCTGACCGCCCAGATGATGGTTGCCTCTGCCCGTGCGGCCACCCGGCAGCAGCCAGGCTGTTATACCCTCATTGAACTGCCGGTGATTGATTTCCTCTGCGGGGAGCGGGAGCCCCTGATCGGCAAACTGGTTTAATCTCTGCCTAACAGCATAAAAATTCCTTTCTGACACCGGTCGCTGTTGTCAGAAAGGAATTTTTTATTGCATGAGTGCAGCGGTCATCCATCTCTTTTGCGCCTTGGCTTTTAAATGGCTGTATCATCTTCCGGGAATGGCTTGATCAGCATTGCTTCCATATCTTCGGGCGCGCTCTCTCCGCCGCAGTCAAAGGGTCTGGAAGGATGCCGTTTTATGGGTAATTTGTTCTGTGTTTTCCGCAGAAGTTCTGTATCCGGTTGATGATCCGGATGTCACAACGGGACAGCTGCATTTTTTGAACCGTTGACCCAGGGAGCCCGTCCGTAAGGATGCGGCCTTTGCCCGTAAAATGATCCATCAGGCGTATCATGTCTATTTTCGGGTTCCGCTTTTCGCGGCTATTGCATATTCTTGATACGGTACTGCATGGGTGAAAGGCCATACTTTCGCCTGAACATGCGGCAAAAATAACTGATATTTTCAAAACCGGTCAATTCAGCGACAGTCGAAATTTTCGTGTTTCTGGTCTTTAGCATTTGTGCAGCGGCGTTCAGCCGGTAGTGGATCAAATAGTCGATCGGCGTTGTGTTTAGGGATGTATGAAAACAGCGGAGCGCTTCGCTTTTACTCACACTGGATGAAGCCGCTATGTCTTCAAGCTTTATTCCCTTGGAATAATTTTCATGGATAAAACGCATCATCGTCTGTGTGCGGTATCCGGCCAAATTGCGGCTAAGATGGTTTTTCCCCTCCTGGAAGGCCTGTGAGGCATTTTTATACAGAGATTCCCATAATTCCTCGGAAAATTTATGGATTTTCAGTTCTCTTGTTTCCTCGTTTGAAACACAAACCTCTTTGAGTTTTTTCATCAGATCAACGGTCTCAGTATCTTTGATGACAAAAAACGGGGTTGTGGAGTGAATGATCGGATCAACATACTTTTTGAAAATGGCAGTTTCCTTGGAAGCAATAAACTCCGGCATAAACAGAAAATTCGGAATGACGCCTCCATTCACCGACTCATACCTGTGGAGTGTATTGCAATTGATAAAAATGCCTTCATTTTTAGATAATGTTATTTTCTGCCCGTCAATGAGGCATAAGACGGTGTTGTCTTCTACATATACAAATTCAACCTCCGGGTGCCAGTGCCAGTCGATATATTTTATGTCGTATTCATCTATCACATCATAATAATACTCAAATGGAAAATCGTCTGTACCGTGTTGTCGAAGTTCTTTTTTTGTTTCATCCGTAACAATCTGCATCATCCTGATCCTGCACATCCATTTTTGAAATTTTGGGGATATTATATCATAAATTGACGCTATAATGCAAGACATAAGATATAAAAGAAGATATAATGTTAAACTGTTGACGTTATATCAGGAGGATGCACCATGAAATTAAATGATAAAACCACGATCGTTTCCTGTTTTATAGGGTATATTGTGCAGGCGATTATCAATAATTTTGCACCGCTGTTATTCATCACTTTTCAAAATACATATGATATTCCTTTGAGCCAAATCACCCTGCTTGTCACCATCAATTTCGGTGTGCAGTTACTGGTGGATCTGATTGCGGCCAGGTTTGTTGATAAAATCGGTTATCGCACTTCTATTGTCGCCGCGCATGGATTTTCGGCGGCAGGGCTTGTCCTTTTGTCCTTTTTGCCTGACGTTATGGATCCGTTTGCCGGCATTTTGATTTCCGTCATGACCTGCTCCATCGGCGGAGGGATTATAGAAGTGCTGATCAGTCCGATCATGGAAAGCTGTCCGACCGATAATAAGGAAAAGGCCATGAGCCTTCTGCATTCATTCTACTGTTGGGGGCATGTGGGTGTTGTCCTTTTATCCACCCTGTTTTTTAAAATGGCGGGCATTGGCAACTGGCGCCTGCTTGCGCTGATATGGGCGGTCATCCCCGTCGTCAATGGGATCATCTTTTCAAAAACACCGATAGCCCCGCTGATTTCTTCCAATGAACGGGGGCTGACGCTCCAAGAACTCTTTAAGAGTAAAATTTTCTGGGTGCTTATGCTGATGATGTTATGTGCGGGGGCCAGCGAGCAGGCGGTGAGTCAATGGGCTTCTGCGTTTGCAGAGCAGGGACTTGGTATCAGCAAAACAGCGGGTGACCTGGCGGGACCGATGACCTTTGCCATCCTTATGGGAAGCGGAAGAGCGATTTATGGTAAATACGGAGATAGGATCAATCTTGATCAATTTATGCTGATCAGCAGTTCGCTGTGTATTGTATCCTATTTGCTTGCAAGTATCGCGCCATCCCCCATTATCAGTCTGATCGGCTGCGGATTATGTGGTTTTACCGTCGCGATTATGTGGCCGGGAACTTTCAGCAAAGCCGCGGCAGCGCTTCGCACAGGCGGGACAGCCATGTTTGCCATGCTGGCTCTGGCAGGCGACCTGGGTTGTTCGGCTGGTCCAACCCTTGTGGGTATGGTTTCCAATGCTGCGGACGGCAATATGAAAGCAGGGATATTAGCGGCGATTATTTTCCCTGTCATATTGACAGTTTGCCTGTTGGCACAGCGCAGGAAAAATGCAGATCATTCGTAAACGGCGGCGGGGAGAATGTTTCTCCCCGCCGTAAACGTATCCTTTCAGCGGAAAAAAATACATCCCCATTCGGCTTTGTGTTTCTGGCAAGAGATTATGGATTACCTTGTAGAAAGCAAAGGAACATTGTACGATATAAGATATAAAAAGGGGGAATATGAAAATGGACAATCGCGGGGAATTGCTGAAAAATTTCGATAAGATTCATACGACTGCATTGGGAACAGAACGGATCAGAAGAAATCTGTCGTTGGATATAGACAATGTTGTCGAATGGTGCAAGAAGAAGATCAGTTCGTCAGAGGCATGTATAGAAAGAAGAGGGAAAAATTGGTATATCAGTGCAGACAACTGCATCATAACGGTAAACGCATATAGTTATACCATTATCACAGCACATAAAAAGGATTTGGAACAATATGCATGATGTGGTCTCTTTGAATAACGAAAACCAGGCGTTAGACGTGTGGTTCAAAAGAGCCAATGGCGAAGAGAAAAACTCCCTGTTAAGATCATAGATGCGGTCTGCCAACTGCATAAATAATCAAAACAGGGAGGGACGCATATGAGGATGCATGACATCAAGAGTTTATCACATACGAAATGGAAATGTAAATACCATATGGTATTTGGGTTAAAGTTTCGGAGAAAAGTATTTTTAGCAGGAAAAGTGAATGGCAATCGGGAAAATACGGGGACAGCTAAGCGAATGGCAGATGACAAGTTAAAAACAGGCCCGGAGTCCCCCAGCCAGGATCGTTTCAGCGGATGCTCTGTGGGAGGCCCCGTTAATGCAGGAGCCCCGGACAGGAGCGGTAGCTCCGGGCCGCAGGCAAAAGGACTTCTGGACACTTTGTCCAGAAGTCCGGCGGGTTTGGGAAGCGCCCCACCAAGCATTTTTGCAGGGGCCACCGGCCGCGCAAAAATAGCAGGTGTGGGCACACCTGCCCTGCTTGCCGTTTTGTGTTCTACCGGAAGGAATAGCATTTGACTGAAAATATCAGTTTTATGGCACTTTGCTCTTGTGTTCTTCGATTGAATATGCTAAAATAAAATCATAAACATTAATTTGTTTTTATTTTGTGTGAGGTGATGCAATGCCAAGGGTAGCTTATTCTGAGGAGGATAGGGAGCGTATCAGAACGGAACTTATTACAGTTGGGCTTGAACTGATGGCAAAACAAGGCATACAACACACAACAGTAGAGCAGGTGTATAAAAAAGTTGGTATTTCACGAACTTTCTTCTATTCCTTTTTTTCAACAAAAGAAGATTTGGTGCTTGAAACGCTATACTGGCAACAGCCTAAAATCATTGAGTATGTTCAAAAGTTGATGGCTGATCCTGCTTTAAACTGGCGTGACGCTGTGAAAAAATTTCTCCATGATTGTTGCTATGGGGAGAAAAATGGAATTGCTGTTTTAACAATTGAAGAACAGCAGCTTATTTTTAAACGTTTGTCAAAGGAAAGTTATCAGATGTTCCGTCAAAAGCAGCACCGGCTTTTTGGAAAAATTTTAGAAAGCTTTGGGATAAAGGCAGACGCAAAACGGATCAATCTGTTTACAAATTTAAGTCTGACAGCGATGGTGATACGCAGAGCGCTCCCCGATACTCTCCCCTTGTTTGTTCCCGAGGTTGCTGATGAAACAGTTGACTTTCAACTTGATGCGATTGTGGATGTCTTGGAGAAACTGAAAACGGCTCCCCAGGTATTGAATGATGGGAATAGGTAAATCCGTCCGAATATTGTGTTACGGCGTTATATTCAGACGGATTTTACTTTAATCAAAATAAAAACAAATTTTATTATTTATTTTTATTTTATAGTTATGGGAACTAAAACCAAGCAAAGGAGAACGCGCGATGAAAGTATTTGACCTATTTGTAAGCAAATATCCACCAGATCAAGACTTGCGAAAACCTACCGTTGAATTGCTGGAGCAATTTCAAGGAAAACTGCCGACAGAACTCCTTGACTTTTGGCAGGAATATGGTTTCGGAAATTATGGCGGAGGATTACTGAAAATGATAGATCCTACGGATTATGTTGATACGCTCACACTTTGGCTGGATGAGCAGGAAGATTGTTTTCCTATCTTAATGACTGGATTCGGAACACTTTTTATTTACCGCAAACTATCTGAAACAGCCGACGATATGTGCCTGCTTGATATTCACTACCGCAGATCGGGTAGCTTTTCTACCAGTTTTTCCGATTTTTTTGAGCGTATCATTCCCGCTGAAAATTTTGCGGAACAATTTTTGCGAGTGGACTTATTTCAAGAAGCATCTGCTAAACAAGGGCGGCTTACAGAAAATGAGATTTTTTTCTTTGTTCCCGCGCTGTCTTTTGGCGGAGCCGAGTCTATTCAATATGTTGAAAAAGGAGATGCCATTATTCATCAACATTTACTTTTTGAAATGGGTGCGGATCATTCTGCCGATGCAGAATTAGGTGATGCGTGGTCGCAAGCCTATGAAGCAAACCCCCATGTATTTGAATTGGAGAACGGTGGTTTAATGGTCAGCTTTACTTTTTCGGAAACCGTGGACACCATCCTGCCGATGGTACCAGAAACACTGTATGAGATTGAGGGAGAAACTATTTCGCTCTGGGCGCTGACTTTTGTCAGCTTGACAAAAGATGAAAACCTTGGCTTTTTGGAGTATCACAAGGCTTTGCAACGACTACAGCCCTACATTTTAGAAACAAGAGGTGACTACATATTGATCCGCGGCCTGAGTCTGGCGGAGATGGAATGTGTTTTGTCGGAGGAATAGAGTTATCGCCGCTTCTGGACATTTTGTCCAGAAGTGATATGGCTAATCGACACAATGACTTCATTATGATGCGATGGTCAGTACCCTATTCACTTTCAAAAAATAAATATTTAGGAGGAAAATTATGGGATTTTTTAGCAAGTTGTTTAAGGGACCGGAAATTGATATGGAAAAGAGTAATGCAAATGCCAAGAAAATGCGTACTTTATTTAACCATGTTGTGAAAGACGGGGATAATTATAGGCTGATTTTTGGATATACCGAGGACGTGAGCCGCTTCAATTATGGATTTGTTCATGGAAGTAAAACGAAAATCGGAAATTTAATTGTCGGCTGGAACGAGGCCAGTCAAACGATTGTGGTCGTTCCTACGGTTCCTGATCTTTCCGGCTGTGGTGATCCAACCTACTATCGCCGCTCTGAAATTTTGAAAGCCTATCGCAACAAGTATCCTACCGATGCTTTTATCATTTACCCAGACAAAAAAGGGTATATTGGTATCAATGCCTATGACTGGCTAGAAGATGAAAAGCTGTATGTCTATGTGTCGCAGGACGATGAACTGGCTGCTTTTACTGACTTCTTTATGAACAGATTTGCAACAAAGTGAGGTAAAAAATGTCTTTGGGAGAAATTGGAGCGATCCTGCTGTTTCTTGTGGTTGTGTTTATATTTGGTCATCTATGGTTTCGTTTTATAGAAACAATATTAAGACGGATGAAAAAGCTATTTACACGCCACCAAAAACCTCCGGCATGGCATACGCTCCCCCCTGATGAGGAGGACAGAAAAAATGTTTGATATAAACGAAATTAAGAAACGGGCGCAACAGGCCAGTGAGAAGGCCGCCGATGCTATGAAAAAGACTTTTGAAAAAAGCGAGGAACTGATTAATAAAATCGAGGTTTCCAGCTCTGAAAAAAAAGCATCTATATCTGCTGCTGAGGCAGAGGAACAGATCAATGCCAACACTGAGCGGCAAGTAGAAATTCTTGGTCAGATATTCGGGGCTGATGGTATGGCACAGATGGCCGTCAATGAAGAGTTGTTACAAAAAATGGTAAATGAGAAGGTTGCTGAGGCTACTGCTTCTACTACAGAAAACTTGATGGGGCAACTGTTTGGAGAAGATATGGGCGTGCTCGCGGCGGCTCTGGAAATGCTGGAGATGGAGGATGCCGACCAAGAGGAAGAACTCGTATTTAATTTGGAACTGGAGCAGAACCTTTATACTACCTTGGAAGAAACAATGGCTCGGCTTGAGGCCATCCCTGAGCCAGAATCGGTCCCTTACCAAAAAAATGACGCCAAATGGGAACGCTTTGGTATCTTGCTGTCTGGTATTGTATCGACCCTTAACGACCACAATCTGTATAGTATGGATGTGGAGGAACATATCCCTGTCATGGAACAGAAAGTTGTATCCCTGGTACGCCGCTCCTGGGGAATAGATGGCCGCAG
>CAJFUK010000073.1 GCA_904420125.1 Candidatus Falkowella caecavicola
AAAAAAAGATCAGACCATTTTGGTCTGATCTTTTTTATTATTGTTTATTGTTGCCTTTAGGCAAAAGGAACCCCCTGGTAGAACCAGAGGTAAATAAAAGAGCCTTGGTAAATAAAACCTCCGGGCTACAATCGAGATGCTTTGGCAATGACTAATGCCTGCCGCTTGTATATGATGAGTGCTGGTTGGCGCCGACATCAAAGCCCTTCGGTTTTGCACTGTCAATTCCTTTGCTCCGTGGGAGATATTGACTCTGTGTTTTGAAGTTTAAGCAAAACTGAGACTTTACTTTTTTCTTTTTGCATGATATAATCGTAGTAGAATTCAGACAAACTGATTTATGTGATTTATAAGGAATGATACGTAATGGCATTTATGTCTCTAATGTTTGCTTCATTATTCGCGCTGATTTTATTTGTTGTTACATTGATCGGATTATTGGTTTTAGTACTAGGGGTCATATTTTTAATTGTTTATTTGATAAGAAGAAAGAAGAAGGCCAGCAAAGGATTTTTAATTGCTGCTATTACATTGTTATGTGTTGGTATTCCGATGTCATCGATATTGCCGGTTTTGTCAATCGCTGGATCTTTTGCATCTAAAATGATGACGGTTGATCATACCCTATATCATAATGATTTTAGCGGTGACTTATACCTTCTGAACATGGATGATCAGGATGATTATATACTGTTAATGGACACAAATTCTATCGGGTAAACTGTGAACAGTTTGCCCTGTTTTTTACTCCCACTCACAGAACTTCTTTCTGGGAAAAAGTAAATTGATTATGATAAATTTTCATTGATTCAGCATGGGCTTGGGGAAATTATTTGCTTTTGGGGCTTGTTTTATAATAACCAATCTATCCTGACGTTCATCTATTTATGGAGGGGTGGATCATACTAAAATGCAGAACAGGCCCGTCTAAAACAAAGTGACCGAATTTGTTCAAACAAAGCCCCGTGAGAAATATACATTTTCTCGCGGGGCTTTGTTTGCAAATTTTAAAAATGCTGTTTTTTACAGGGAAAAATTAAAAAGATCACTTTTGGCGAGTGGTTTTCTTAATTTTTTGAAGACAGCTGATGAGAAAAAACGATGGTAAAATCTAAAAGGTCTGTCAGGCACAAACATTCAAGATATAAAGGTCAATATGAATTCTCCAAACACACAAAAGAATTGGTTGATCCGATTCCAGGGCGGCCGGATAAGGCAAGCCAAAAGCAGGTAACCGTTTTAGTGGTCATTAAGCGTCCGCTTGCGATTGGCCGGTTATTTGGGGGCTGTGTTATCGGATGATGCCGCAGGCAATTTTTTCTCCTGCATTCCCTGACGGCTGCGTATGAAAATCATCGGGATTTTTATGAATAATCACAGGATATCCACGAACTTCGCAGGGCTTAAAACGTTCCGTCAAAAAAGCACTCCATGCATACCCTTGATTGCTCATCAGCGGAAGCAGATCGCCGGTATGAAAGGGATGCGGGACGGAACAGTCGGACAGGTTCAGATGGCTGCCGGCATCGGCAAAAGGGTCCTGTGCATTCCCGGAACAGGCCGAGCCATTATGGATATGCATAGCGAAAAATCCATCCGCCGGCAATCCGGTGACTTCCGAAACAACCACCGTTCCGCAGGGGACGGAAAAAAAGGAAATGGTGCCCTGCAAATCCGGATATTTTTCAGAACCGCATATTTTGGCTGTTGCGGCCGGACAGGCAGGCAAACACCGAAGAGAAAAACGTTGCATTTGAATCCCAACTTTCTGTCATTGAATCCTCTGCTGTTATTCTACGCGTAAACAGACGGATCGGTGCATGGATCTCATCTGGATTCATGCCTGAAAAAGGCCAGCGTCATTTAGACACTGGCCTGGCAACACGGGCCTATAGCCCGGACCGAACCACCCGTTGTTGGGTGGCGGCGATTGAATCATGCGGCTTTCAAGCGGGCAGAAAGCGTTTCAATCAGGGCTTTATCGCTATCGGACTTGATCCGACACTCTGTGCGGGAATAAAAATTATCGTTAACATCCCAGAGAACGGGAACAAAATCATAGTCCAGCATCATCTCATACATCTGTTCCAGACATGCGGTGGAATCAGTATACAAAGCGTCTGCCGCCATGCGATCGGC
This sequence comes from Candidatus Falkowella caecavicola, assembly GCA_904420125.1. Lineage (GTDB taxonomy): Bacteria > Bacillota > Clostridia > Oscillospirales > Ruminococcaceae > Falkowella > Falkowella caecavicola. The sequence goes on from CAJFUK010000073.1 coordinate 2,140, forward strand.
CTGATAAATGGACGTACATTCACCAAGAAAAACCGGAATGCCCCGATCGGTAAACGATTCTTTGAGAAGTTCACATTGTGCTTTGGTATAATCCAACCAGCGCTGATTGCCAATGCTGTTGGCCCAGTACATGGCATTATCCGGATAATGAACAGAAACCATCATGCGGTCCGTTGCAGGATCTTCGGGAAGGATAAAACGCGGGTCCGTGGTCTTGTCAATATTGGTCCAGTAACCTGAAGCGATCAGCAGCCTTTCTGCATTATTGCCGCCGGTTGCACGGACTGCGTCTACAAAAGCCTGATTCATCCGGTTGACATACTCGAATGTTTCCGCTTCGGTCAGCATGTCCCCGTCCCGGACGGTTCCAAGATTCTCGTTGAATCCTTCAAACACCAGATAGTCCGAGTAATCCCGGTACCTTTCTGCAATCTGCGTCCAGAGCTTTTGAGTAATCTGTAAAGCTTCGTCCATCCCATAGTTTTTAACGATAAATTCATCATAGTGATGGATGTTGATCACAGCGTAAAGATCTGCATTGCGGCAATAGTTGATCACTTCTTCCACCCGGTCTAAAATCTGCTCAGCAATCACAAACTCGCCGTTGCTTTCCATGGCATTACCCCAATATACGGGAATCCTGACCGTATCAAATCCTGCGTTTTTCATTCCTGTAATTGCTTCCTGTGTGGTGATGACCGCACCCCAGCAGGTTTCATAATTGGCTGCGGTGTTTTCACCGATGATCATACTGCCGGAATATTTATTTTCCGGGTCAGCCCAGTAGGCTTCCAGGGTATTTCCCAGATTGATCCCCAGCCCCATTTCTTCAGCATATTCAGCGGCGGTCATATCCTTTCGCATTTTCCCATCGTCATATTGGTTATTTGAACTGCAGCCGAGAAAAAGAGAGACAGACGCGAAAACCGCAGCCAACAGAAGACTGTGGACTATTTTTTTGCTGCTCATCTCCGGATCCTCCCATCTGAAAATATCTGTTTTTATTATAGGCGGATGGGAATTTTCTGTCAAGATTCGGTCGTGTTTGTCCGGCGGACCGATAAAGCCGCAGAGAATTTTTAGATTCCGTACAGGAAAATCCAATGTATTTTTTATCTCTTTAAAAACTGTCCCGTAAAATAATGGGACGGGCTTTATTCACCAGCTGCTTATCATTATCATAGGTTAGCATCGAATGAACCAGGCTCAGTTCCACCCAGCGCGCAGCGGAGATTTCCTCCTCCTGCGGTGTGATTTCAAATTTTTTGGCCCGTGCCAGAAAGTAAATCACATCTTTTTGGGTATCCCGTTTCGGAGAGTAGGAAACGATTTCTCGAAAAGTAGGATCAATGATAACCTCCACCCCGGTTTCTTCATAAATTTCACGCTGGGCGGTTTCCGTTTCTGTTTCTCCCTCTTCTACATGTCCTTTTGGAAAAGACCAATGACCGCCGTTGGCGTGTTTAATCAAAAGCAGCTCGATGTTTCCGTGAAATTTCCGGTAAACCAGCGCGCCACAAGATTTTTCAAACAGCATAAGCGCATACCTCTTTCAAATTTAGAATAATCAAATCTATTTTACCACACAAATTGAAAAAAGTCTTTGGTTTTTTTTAATATTCTAAATTTTCTTTTTGGAACAGCGCATATGGAAAATAGAAAACCGGAAACAGTCCGCAGTACAGAGGAAATATGCGGGAAAAGGACAGGAATCATCAGGAAATATTTCCTTCCCCGGCGGTCAGAAAGGCGACGGCACGCTCTACAGATTCCCGCACGTTTTCATCCGGAGATTCGCCACCGGCATTTCGGTAATCGTACAGCTTGGTAAAAGCCAGAACATCCGCCTGCAACGCCTGTAGATAGTCCCCTGTAATCTGATCCAGGGTCTTCCGGAATTCGGGAAAGCGGTTTTTGCTGAGGCGGGCAGCGCCCCGGCTTAAAAGCTGCTGATAATGGGGCAAACAGAAATATTCCTGCTCAGCAAACAGGAGCCGAAAAGCTTTTTCCCGTTCATACAGATCCAACAGGTTATCCAGCATCCGACTGCTGTTTTCCTCAATTTTACCGCAGACATAGCAGGAACCGGTAAGCTTTTCGGCTTTTTTTGCTCTGGATTGTTTATCAAAGAGCCCCAGCGCATCGGCGCCAAAAATCCGTTTCTGTACCTCGGTTAAATGGGTTTCCATCATCAGCGCCAGAGACAGACGGTTCCTGCGGCCGAGCATCTGGGCATAGTGCCGGCTGCAGAAACCCAGGCGATTGGTCTCGATCCGGATATCCGGTTCCATCATTGCAGCCCCCATAATATATTCCGTGCACCGGTCTTCCAACGTATCCCGGATCCGGCAGAGCGGACAACCGCACTTTTCTTCAAACACTTCGCTGATCGGAATTGTATAAATACTGTCTTTCATCTTTTCCATTCCTTTCCTGCCGACATTCTAAAAAATTCTGTCTTTTCAGTATAGCATACTTATGCTATAATAACCAGATATAAGTGATTTTTATGGAGGCTGACAAAGACCATGGCGTTATCGGTTCTTGCAAAGAAAAACGGCAGCCAGACAGGTTCCTGGTTTTCGGTACAGGTGCCGCAGGAGGATTTTGACCTGGCAGATATATTGCAATGCGGACAGTGTTTCCGGTTTATACGACAAGCAGACGGTAGTTTTGCAGGCGTGGCACAGGGCCGGTTTCTACGGGTTTATCAGGATGGTGACAGATTGTATCTGGAAAATACGGATCCGGAGACTTTTGCCCGGGTCTGGGCACCCTATTTTGACCTGTCTACCGACTATGCAGCCATCAAACGGTTTCTGTCGGCGGACCCCGTGCTGCGCAGGGCCTGTCAAACGGTCGGCGGTATCCGAATACTTCGCCAGGACGGTTGGGAAGCGACTTGCTCCTTCATCCTGTCTCAGAACAACAATATCCCCCGGATTCAAGGGATTATTGACAGGCTCTGCCGATTGTTCGGAGAACCCGCGGACGGGCCGCCGGGCAGTTACTGTTTTCCTACGGCGGAGAGGCTGGCGCAGTGTAGTCCAGAGGATCTGGCCCCGCTACGTGCAGGATTTCGCGTTCGCTATCTGCTGGATGCGGCCAGAAAGTTTGCTTCCCAGGAAATCCGTACCAGCCGGCTGTATCACGCCCCCTATCCAGAAGCACGGGCTGAATTGATGCAGATCTGCGGAGTGGGGCCGAAGGTAGCGGACTGCGCGCTGCTATACGGGTTTGCACGGACCGAGGCTTTTCCCGCCGACGTATGGATTAAACGTGCGTTGGCAGAATGGTATCCCGACGGGTTTCCGGACTGGGCCAAAGTGTTTGGCGGATATGCGCAGCAATACCTTTTCCATTATATCCGGACAGGGGGACAATGAGGCAGTTTTTTACTGCATGCTTGCCGGTTGCCCATCGACGCCGAATCCAGCGGTCTCTACCCGTTCCCTGATACGTCCGGGGCTGATGCCCGCCTGATCAAAGCAAATGGAAAGAGAACGCGCGTCTGTTCCGATATCGACGGAAATAACGCCGTTTAACCCATGTAGCCGGGTTTTAAGCCGGTTCTGTTCGTCAGCAGTGGCCGGTGTGGAGAGGGATAGATATAGCTCGCTTTTGGACATGGAAAAGCTCCTTTGCAAAGTAATAGAGCAGGATTTTACCTGCTCTATTACTTTGTGCAGACCGGCGGGATTTATCAGCTGGTGTTCAGAAATTTTTGACGCCGGAAATCTTGAAACCGGCAGATCGGGGGCAGGGATATAACGGCATGTGCAGATGAAGCGGGAACGCTTGCATCAAGTGAAATTTTCCTGTATACTGACAATAGGAAACAGAAAGGCGGAAAGCAGATGAAAAAAGTTTTGCTGGGGATGAGCGGAGGGGTTGACAGTTCGACCGCTGCTTTGCTGCTGCTGCAACAGGGCTATGAAGTAGCGGGGGCAACCTTTCGCGTCTGGAAACCGGCCGGTGCGGAAAGCGAAAAAGAAATCGAAGATGCGGGAGCTGTCTGTGAAAGACTGGGGATCCGGCACTATCTGCTGGATTTACAGGATTTTTTTCGGGAAACCGTGGTGGAGTATTTTGTGCATGCGTATCAGCAGGGGATGACGCCCAATCCCTGCGTTGTCTGCAACAGGACGGTGAAGTTCGGACGCTTTTTTGAAGCGGCGGACGCGCTGGGATATGATATGATTGCAACCGGGCATTATGCCCGTATTCTCCAGGAAAATGGAGAATACCAACTTTGCAGAGGCGTGGACCGCCGGAAGGATCAGAGTTATTTTTTATACGGCATCCCTTATGCGCGGCTTCCCCGGATTGTTTTTCCGCTGGGGGATTATACCAAGACGGAAGTACGGGAATTGGCTGGACAATATGGGCTGACGGTATCAGAGAAAAAGGACAGCCAGGAAATCTGCTTTGTAGATCCACAGCAGGGGTATGCATCGTTTTTGCAGCAGTATACAGGACAGGAGCCGCAGCCCGGGGATTTTCTGGATACAGAGGGAAACCGGCTGGGCAGGCATAGCGGCATTTGGCATTATACGGTCGGCCAGCGGAAAGGGCTGGGGGTAACGTTTGGAAAACCCATGTTTGTCCAGCGGATCGTTCCAGCGGCCAATCAGGTCATTCTGGCGGAAAATCAGCAGCTTTTTACAGAGGAGCTGTGGCTTCAGCATTTGTGCTGGGCTCTGCCGGCTATTCCGGAAGGACCTTTGGAGGCGGCGGTCAAGATCCGGAGCACGGCGCAGCCGGTTCCGGCGGTGTTGGTTCCGGATGGGGAGGGGCTTCGCGTGCGGTTTGCAGAACCACAGCGTGCGGCTACGCCTGGGCAATCGGCAGTTTTTTACCGGGGGGACCGGGTGCTGGGCGGCGGTGTGATCAGCGGGTAGACAGTGAAAAACAAGGTTACAAACAAAAGGCAGATGGATTTCCATCTGCCGAATAAAGATGTTAAGAGCAGAAGGGAAACCGGGCATAAGGAAAGAAAAACGAGCAAACGAAACAAATCCGTTTGCTCGTTTTTATGTTCCATATCTGTCATACTAAAAGTGAAACGGGAAAAACATCGACAGAGACCGAGGCAGGAAAAGACAGAATAGGAGTACGGAGAAAAAGCGGAAACCGGACGGAAGCTATCTCAAATATTCAGACGGGAGACGTGTTAAAGAATGGCAGCTTGTATCCCCCTGTTATCGGTGTAAGAACGACCGAAAAGGGGTGGTCTATGACAAAAAGGTCATGCTGTACGTCAGCCGCCAGTTGGGGCATAACCGCATTTCTGTGATTGCCGGGCATTATCTAAATAAGTGAAAAACGACCGTAAACGAATTCAAACGGTCGTTTTTAATGTTTTATGCTGTCTATATTTGTTTTCCGGTATCTCTATCAGTAAATACTGCTTCATAGTCATAATTCAATATATCGGCGATCTGTTTCAGGTCTTTTTCCGAAAAGTTATCGCGTGCCATTTTTCCACTCATTGTTGATAGGCTTTTATTTAATAGTTTAGA
>CAJFUK010000074.1 GCA_904420125.1 Candidatus Falkowella caecavicola
AAATTTCCGTTACTTAAAACAACATCGCCGGAAGATGTGGCACAAAGTACCACAAGAGCCGTAATGATGAAACTGATTTTATTGCTTGCAATCAAGCGTTTTACGATCGAAAAAATTGCTGTCATCTTGTTGCACCTCCTTTATGCCCGACCATTTGTATAAAGAAATCCTGCAAAGACAGTGGATGAATTTCCAATGAAGCAGTCTGCTCTGGTGGGTTGTCGAAGATATAACTTGTTACAAGGCCTCCAACAGTATCTTGACCGATGATATTTAGATTTCGGGTTGCGGCCTCCACGTCTTTTTGAAGTCCGCTGATACGAAATGCTTTTGTTTCAACCGATTGCAATGTATCAAAAAAACGGATACTGCCTTTATCAATAATGATCAGCTTTTGAATTGTCTTTGCGATTTCTTCAATGATGTGGGTGGATACGATAATAATTCGCGGGTGTTTCTGAAAACTCTCTGTCAGCATATCGTAAAACTCCACGCGCATAATTGCGTCAAAGCCGAGGACAGGTTCGTCTAACAGAATGACCTCTTTATTACTTGCTAAACAGATAATCGTTGAAACCATCGTTTTCATGCCAAGGGAAAGATGATTAAACTTCTTTTTTCCATCCAACTCAAAACGCTCCATCATTTCCGAAGCAAAGTCATAATCATAGTTGGGGTTTACTTCAGAAGCAATCCGCAGCAGTTTCCGTACCGGAAGATTAAAATGCTTTGCAAAGTTTTCGATGTAGCTAACGCCTGTATCCAAAGTGGATGTTGTTATTGTCTTACCATCCACTTGAATCATGCCGTTTGTAATGTTTTGATACCCAGCAATCGATTTGAGAAGCGTTGTTTTACCTGCGCCATTTCTGCCAAGCAAACAATAGATCCCCGGTTCGTCAACCGAAAGGGTGATGTTTTTTAGTACGGTTGCCTGCCCGTACTGCTTTGTTACTTGTTTGAGTTCTATCATGCAGCCATTCCTCCTAAACAGCATGGATGTATCTATTGATTTTCGCAATATCTTATGCTAAAATGAATTATAAACCTTTGTGCAACACAAAAGTCAATAGGAGAAAATAAAAATGAAGAAATATTTTTCAGTTGGAGAAGCTGCAAAGGCTGTCCATACAACGAGCGAAACGCTGCGGCATTATGACCGCATTGGATTAGTGAAACCAAGCAAAAAAGACGAATGGACCAATTATCGCTATTATACTGAGCAGGACATTATCCGGCTGAATACGGTGCGTGCTTTACAACTTATGGACTTATCTTTACAAGAGATAAAAAAGGTTTTAGAATATGACGATCTTGAAAAAATTATCGACTTTTTAGCGCAAGCAGAGAAAAAGGCCGATGAAAAAATGGCAGCATTACAATACAGTAAATCAAAAATCCAGTTGGCAAAAGCAGACTATGAAAGCAAATTGCAGATGCATCACAATCCGAACGGTACCTTTATCAAAGATGTTCCAGAGCGTGTTATTTTGCTGTCAGATACTTTAGAAGTACCGACGCTTGATAATCTTTGGAATTATCTCGACCATTTCTATGAAAAAGTTACGCCCGCCTTAGAAAATCAGTTTACCTTTGAGGATCTGGCCGGCATCTACACTGAAAATGGATTATCAAGACTCTTTGCTGTCTGCATTCGTTATGCGGATATAGATGGCTTAAAGAGATTGCCCAAAGGAAAATACCTATGCGTTAACTGCACTGAAGAAAATAGAGAACAAATGTTGCGTGAGTTAATACACATAGCCCAAACAAAATATGGCGTAGAGCCGACATTTACGGTACAACTCATTGTTGTATCAGGTATTTTGCAATGGAATTATGAAGTACAGGTTTATGTGGATAGATAAAACACATGAAAACAGAAATGTTTTTATTCTACTTTCACCCTTTTACATTGCCTTTTAGCGGATATGATGAATTATTTAAGTTAATAACAGGAATTGTGTAAACATATCCAAGCAGAAAGATGAACTGTAACATGTACTAAAGTGAATTGAAATAGCAAAGCGACCAGTACCATTATACGATTTTTTAAGGCTTTCGGGGCAGCGATAAAAGCCGCGAGAAAAGAGTATAAAGAGAGCCGTAAAAAGGTATGCGACGAGTTATATATTCCCCCCTCGCTGCCTTGCGAATATTGAGAACAAAGGACAGCAGCCGAATTTACAGGTGTTCTATGACCTTGTAACGCGGTATCATATTTCAGTCGATCAATTTTTCTTTCTAAACAGCAACGCGGAGAAGTCTATCGTGCAGCAGCTTAATGCGCTGCTGCACGATATGAATGTCAGGACTACGGATTGTAACCGCAACGACAAAGAAAATAACGGAAGTCTAAAAAAACAGCGGTTTAACAATACAATCAAAAGGTTGCAGCGTTTTTCGCTGCAACCTTTTTGTCGTTTTTATCAAGGGCAAGACGCAACAAATGCCGCCCCGCCAAGCAAGCGGAGCGGCAAGGGATGTTCTCCGGCTTGCTGTACTGCGCCGACTGCGGCAGTAAACTGCACTTTGCAACGGGCAAGAACATGACATCGAAGCAGGGCTGTCACCGCAGCGCGAGGTACAAAAACAATACAGGGGATTATCCCATGCACTTTATCCGGGAGGAAACGCTGCAACGCTTTGTGCTGCGCCGTCTACTTGATATAACGGTCCTATTTTTTGAGGACATGATGAGTTTTCAAAAAGCGGTGTATGAGCAGTGTTTTGAGGAAGCGAAAAAGGTGGCAAAAAGCGCAGGCGTGAAATCGCCTAAGCTGAAAAACGGATTGCAGAACCTGACCGGATTTTCAAGCGTATCTATGAGGACGATATATCGGTCGCAATTTCCCACGAGCGATTTTTGAAGTTATCTGCCGAGTATGAAGCGGAACAACAGGAACTGACAGAGAAACTCAAATCAGACCGCGAAATGGTAACATCTATGAGCAGGACAAAGCGGATTTTGACAGTTTTGCGGCGGTCATCCGCGAATATATAGGGATTACAGAACTAACGCCCACGATTGTCAACGAGTTTGTGAAAAAGATTATTGTCCATGCGCCGGACAAGTCCAGCGACCACCGCCGACAGAAAATCCAGATTATTGGGAACTTCATCAGAGAACTGAAACAGGGACGAGGCCAAGCAGACCACCCCACGGCAAAGAAAAAGCAGGAAAGCATAGCATTTTGCTATGCTTTCCTGCAGGATACAATTACTTCCTTATGGATACGCGACCAATACCAGTGCCGCGTTTATTTATATAAAAAATACATCCTCTCCTATTCTCGTGCCTTGCCCCCGCTATGTCTCTGCTGCACTTTATGGTATGTATTTATCGTACAGACAGGTTTTCCTTCTGTTCCTCCATCTGGGAAGAAGGCTCCTGTACAACTGCATCTTCCGCAGTAATCTTGCCGACTGGAATGCCTTCTGTGCTTTCCGGAATAAACAGTACCTTAATGGTCATCAATATCAGCCGTAGATCCATTAAAAAGGAATAGTTCTGTACATACATCAAATCCAGCTTAAGCTTATCATAAGGTGAAGTATTATATTTGCCGAGCAGCTGCGCATAACCGGTAAGCCCCGCTTTTACTTTTAAACGGAAATCGAATTCCGGCATATGCTGCTGATATTGTGCGGCAATCTCCGGCCGTTCCGGACGAGGACCGACCACCGACATATCCCCTTTAAAAATATTAAAAAACTGCGGCAGTTCATCACAACGAATTTTTCGGATCACTCTGCCCACCGGCGTTATCCGGTCATCACTTTGTGTGGACAGCCTGGCTACCCCGTCTTTTTCTGCATGCATCACCATGCTGCGGAATTTATAAATATAAAACTTCTTTCCATCCAGCGTCAACCGTTCCTGTTTATATAGAATGCTGCCCCCGTCATATAGCTTAATAGCCAGCGCAGTCACCAGCATAACTGGCGATGTAATCACAATCGCAAAAGCCGAAATAAACAGATCCAATATCCGTTTGCAAAACTTCTGCGTGTGTGAAAGCCCATGATTTCTGCAAAGAAGCAAGGGCGAATCAAACAGATGGATACTTTCAGCCCCACGGATAATAATATCCGAAATTTTGGGTGTCAGGTATACGCGAATTTCTTTTTCATAACAGAATTTGAGAATTTGATTACGCAGCTGATTCTCAATATCACAAATCACAATCGCTTCATAGTCGGGGATCATGGCAAAAATTGCCTCTGCACCTTCCTGCTCATGAACTGCCCGACAAATCCTGTACTTATCCGCTCTCTGGCTCATTTTATAAGTTAACCCTGTCGCCAGATTACTACCATATACCATGAGCATCTGTTTGGGCGGATAAAGCCGTAAATACAGCCTGTTTCCAAAATAGGCCCAGGGAATGACCACGATACATTCCACAGCCGTCATCACCAGAACCGGGCGCAGATCCATCCACATCCGGCCGATCAGGCTGATCTGAAAATACGTCAGGATATTAATAAAAAATACAGAAATGTACTGGGAATAGACCAGTTCCTGCACACGGGATGACCCGATCTTATATCCCCCATACATCTGTGTAAACACATATGTCAAAATAAAATATACAGCGATAACCAGCCAGTTTCCTTTACGGAAAAAGGGTATCAGAATCGCATCGCTGTAATATCGATACCAGACAAAAGCAAAAATCGCGGTAAAAATTAGTAAAATCACGGCAGAAAAAAGCGAAACCGCCGTGCGTTTATATTCCCGCCTTCTTTTCATTCCATCCTCCGTTTTTCCTGTCCCATTCTTCTATTTTATCGTTTAATATCATTATAGGACGGATGATGACGAAAGTCAATTCCTGAATTCCTGGCATGTTTTTTGGAAATGCAGCACAAATCGTGTTTTCTTAAATTCCAGTCATGCACTTAGTGCATCTGTAAGCTGCTGCGGTATCCCGTCTCCAGCTCCGCTTCTGCAAAGGTAGACATGCGATTGATTACCGCCAGTGCATCATCGATAATCCCCATCATGACCGGACATCCAGAGCCTTCTCCCAAACGCATACCCAGACAAAGTGCCGGTGTCAACTTCAACGCCTCCGATGCGATCCGGTATCCAGGTTCTGCAGAAATGTGAGAGGCAATCATAAAGTCCCGTGCAGCCGGACAAAAAATAACTGCAAGCAGGGCGGCTGCAATAGAAATTAATCCATCAATTACAATCGGTATTCGATAATATGCTGCCCCCAGATACAAGCCGCACATTGCAGCAATATCCAAACCGCCTACTTTAGACAAAATGTCTGCCGGATTCTTCGGGTCTGGGTGATGCAACCTCAAACCATCTGCAATGACAAGTTTTTTGCGCGCAAACGCCTCATCGGTTAATCCTGCCCCCCGGCCAACCGCCAGTTCAGGATCTTTGATTTCCAAAGCGGCCATAATGCAGGCGGCTGCCGTGGTCGTATTCGCCATTCCGACTTCTCCATTGCCCAGCAGGTTGCAGCCATCCTGCTTTGCCTGTGCTGCACAGTCAAAGCCTATCTGTATCGCTTTCTCCACTATATCCGGCGGAATGGCCTCCCGGATACGGAAATTAAAGGTGCCATTTTCCATTAAACGGCAATTTTTAGTACCTGAAATAGGTCCTCCAATGACGCCCATATCAACTAAACGGAGTTCCACCTGATGATTTTCACAGAGCACATTAATGCCGCATCCGATTCCGGCTGCATAATGACATAGCAGCTTTCGTGTAAAGTCCTGCGGGGTTGCCGCGACTCCCTCTGCGTAGACCCCATTATCTGCTCCAAACAGGTAATGCATCTTTTTCTCTGCTGTATTTTTGACTTTTCCGGTGATGCCTGCGATCTGAATACTGATTTCTTCCAATGTGCCCAGGCTTCCCGCAGGCTTAGCCAGTGCGTGCTGATAATTACGCGCAGCCTCAACCGCCGCCGCGTCCAGTCCTGTAATTTTTTCTATTCCTTGCCTGAAATTCATGAATTTTTCTCCCCTATTCTCTTGGAAAAGCTTGATATAAAAGCGCGTTTATGATGGATGCGGCAATGGTGCTGCCACCTTTTCTCCCTCTTGCTACAATATAAGGAATGCCAGCTCTCATAATCAGCTCTTTGGACTCGACAACATTGACAAAGCCCACTGGTACGCCGATAATCAGCTTTGGGGTCAATTCTCCTGCCTGGATCAAATCATATGCTTCCAGCAGAGCTGTGGGCGCATTGCCAACAGCCAGAATCACCGGTTTATGCAGGGCGGCTGCCTTTTTTACTGAAATAACAGCACGAGTGACTCCACGTTCTTTTGCTTCTGCGGCAACATCCGGATCTGCCATAAAACAGACTGCTTCGCAGTTTGCCTTTTGGAGCGCGGGTTTATTGATCCCGGCAAGTGCCATATTGGTGTCTGTCACAATACAAATTCCGTTTTTGATCGCCTCAATTCCTTTTGATACCGCATGGTCTGAAAAGCAGAGCGTATCTGCAAATTCAAAATCCGCTGTCGTATGGATTACCCGTTTGACAACATCCAGGTTTTCCGGGGCAATCTCTTTTCCGGAAAGTCCTTCCGCAATCATCTCCATGCTGCGCTTTTCGATATCCATTGGTTTGATATAGGTAATATTATCCATGATTTTCTCCCTTCCCGTCAGAAACTGTTCCAACGTTAATACTCTATTCCCTCACGCGCCGTTATGCCCAGGTCGTACGGGTGCTTTTTCTTGACCACCTCTGAAATATAATCTGCGCGTGCCAGCAATTCCGGAGCTGGATCCCGACCGGTGATCACCACTTCCAGTTCTTGGGGGCGATGATCCAGGAAGTGTAATACTTCTTTCTGTTCAATCATCCCATATCGATATGCAGAAGAAAGTTCGTCCAGTATCAACAGACCGTTTCCAGCCTGCAGGCAGCGTTGTTGTGCTTCGTGAAAGATCTGTTGATGGGAAGCCAATGTCTGTTTTTTTTCGTCATCTGTCATCCGTGAAAAAAATTTCCCGCAAAGATTCCCACGGAGTACAGGGATGCCCAATTCTTTTAATGAAGCCAGTTCCCCGGTAGGCAAGCTTTTTAAAAACTGTACCACAACCACCTGTTTTCCGGCTCCATGCGCCCGCAATGCAAGGCCAAGAGCCGCTGTTGTTTTTCCCTTTCCATCTCCGCAATAGATATGCAGCAAACCAGCCATTTTCTTTCCTCCTATTTTTTCAGCCCTGCATCTATGATCTGATAGACCGCTTCCATATCGAGTGTATCCCGCATTGTCTGCGCCAACAGGTCAAATTGTTTTTCTTTATATCCGGCCGCATCAAAGGCGGCCAGTGTCTGTGGTGCGATTCCCTTATAAGCATATAAAGCTTCTCCAAGGGCCGATAAAATTTCCCCGTTGTCAAAAATGCCATGCAAATAGGTGCCATAGACATTCCCTGCCTGCATTCCATCAGCATAAGATACTTCTCCGTCGGCATGCAGGAAAGCAAACGGCACTTCCTGCCCTTCTGTGCGTCCCATATGGATTTCATATCCCTGTACCGGTTTACCGGACAGAGGAGCAAAAATCCCTTTTAACTCTCCTACCGTCCCCGTCACCTGCCGGCGCTGTTTTGTTGTCGAAAAGACCGTGTCGGCCGCAAATAATCCCAGACCGTTGATCTGACCACCGCCTTCTGCGTTTTCCGGATCCGACAGCCGGCGGCAAAGCATTTGATATCCGCCGCAGATTCCCATTAATGGCTTGCCAGCCGCAGCATGTTTGAGAATCAGTGTTTCCAGACCGCTTTCTCGCAGCCATTTTAAATCTCCCATCGTGTTTTTCGTGCCGGGTAAAATGACAAAATCCGGATTTCCCCATTCTTTCAAATGACCGATATATCGTACCGAGGCGCCTGGAATCTGAGAAAGCAGATTGAAATCCGTAAAATTAGAAATCCGTGGCAAACGGATGACCGCAATGTCCAGCAGTCCGCCGCCTTCTGCCTGAAACCGTTCAGACAGGCTGTCCTCGTCATCCAGATCCAAATACATGTAAGGCACAACCCCCAGCGTCGGAACATGGACCAGATCTTCCAACATCACCAGTCCGGGCTTCAAAATTTCCACATCGCCCCGGAACTTATTAATGACTGTTCCCTTCACCATGTCCCGTTCTTCCGGTTCCAGCAGCATCATGGTACCGGCAAGAGAAGCAAATACACCGCCCCTGTCAATATCTCCGACCAGCAAAACGGGGGCGCCGGCAATCCGTGCCATTCCCATATTGACAATATCCTGCTGTTTTAAATTAATTTCCGCCGGACTGCCGGCGCCCTCAATCACCAGAATATCATTTTCAGCAGACAAACTGTCATAAGCCTTACGGATATCCGGAATCAGTCTGGTTTTATATTGAAAATATTCAACCGCTGGCATGTTACCCAAAACTTCCCCATTCACAATCACCTGTGAGCCCCGGTCGCTGGTCGGCTTTAAGAGAATCGGATTCATTCGGACATCAGGCGCAATTCCGGCCGCTTCCGCCTGCATCACTTGCGCCCGTCCCATCTCATAACCATCAGCCGTGATATACGAATTCAGCGCCATATTCTGCGACTTAAAGGGCGCTACCCGATATCCATCCTGTTTAAAAATACGGCAAAGACCTGCTGCCAGCAGGCTTTTTCCGGCACTGGACATGGTTCCCTGAATCATAATTGCTTTTGCCATATGTTCCATCCTTTCCGGCGTTTCCTCATTGCTTTCCTGGAAAAGCGCTCCTTCATTTTTGCTTTAACGTGTGGACAGTATTTTTTCAAGGCTTTCGATCAGCCGTATATTTTCCGCATGGGTACGAACAGCGGCCCGGTAAAATCCCGGCTCCAATCCGTAAAAACCGGCGCAGGAACGGAGGAGAATCCCCTCGGGCAATAATTTTTTTTCCAGATCCGCCTGCCCGGCATAAAAAAACAGGAAATTAGCCATAGATCCGTAAACTGTCAGCCCCAGCTTCTGCAGCGCCTCCCGCAGATACTGGCGTTCCTGTCGGATCAGGCTGGCTGTATCCGCTCGATATCCCCCGGCATCTAACGCTGCCAGTCCAGCCTGCTGTGCAATTGTGGATACGTTCCATGGCTGTCCAGCCTGTGACAGTTTGGCCAAAACCGATGGATCCGCACAGATACAGTATCCCAGCCGCAGGCCGGCCATGGCGTAAATTTTGGTAAATGCTTTGAGTATGATCAAATTCGGAAATTCCCGAAGCCAGGGTTTCATCGTATATTGAGAAGGCTCGTCCAAAAAATCATTAAAACATTCGTCCAAAACCATCAGTGCCCCTTTCTCTGCACAGACGCGAAGCACTGGCAACAGATGTTCCGGTTTTTCCACACAGCCAGTCGGATTATTGGGATTACAGAAAAATACAATATCCGTTCCCTGCCGGATCTGTTGGGCAAAATCCGGATCCATTCTAAACCCATTTTCCCGTCGGAACGGAGAGAAAATGATCCGGCTGCACCCGGATGCCTTCAGTGCCCGTTCATATTCAGAAAAGGTGGGGGCCGGCAAAAGGGCACAGTCCGGCGAAAAAGCATAGCAGATCCGATCAATGAGATCGGCCGCACCGTTTCCAAAATACAGCCATTCTGCCGGCAGGTTCTCTGCGGCGCCCACTGCCTTTTTTAACTCCCTGCATGCAATATCCGGATAGGCTTCCAGACCGGCGGTGTCCGCCAGTCTCTCCCGTACCTCTGCCGGAAGTCCCAGCGGATTAAGGCTTGCCGAAAAATCCAGTGGCCGTTCCCCGAATTGTTCCATATAAGTATAGATATCCCCGCCGTGTTTTTGCATGGTATCCGTCCTTTCTTTCAGGGTTAGAACTGCTGGATTAAATATGTACCAGCAGAAGAATCCCCGCCCGGAGCAGGCAGGAGACAACAAGACCGATACAGGCTGTGCATGTCATCAGCCGGTTGGCCCGACGGATATCCTCCGGTTCAATCTCCCGCAAAGGATCTCCAATGGTTGGCTTATGGTGTACCTCTCCAAAATAAACAGCGTCCCCGGCAAGCTGCAGCCCCAATGCACCGGCACAAACCGCTTCGGTCTGCGCACTGTTTGGACTGGCATGGTTACGCCGGTCTCTTCTCCAGATCTTCCAGGCATTTTTCGGACGCATCCGCAGCAGCACCGCGCTCAGAAGCATAAATAACGCAGACAGCCGGGCAGGAATCCAGTTTGCCCAGTCATCCAACCTGGCGGCAACCCGGCCGAAATAAAGATATTTTTCGTTTTTATAACCGATCATAGAATCCAAAGTATTGATCGCCTTATAGAAAAAGCCGAAAGGAGCGCCGCCGATCGCCATAAAGAAAAGCGGTGCAATAATTCCATCCGATGTATTTTCTGCCACCGTCTCCACAGCCGCACGTGTCACCCTCTGCGCATCCAGCACCGATGTATCCCGTCCGACAATATAGGAAAGCCAGTGCCGTGCTTCGGGAAGATTTCCCTGCACAAGCGGCGGATATACCTTCATACTCTCTTTCCGCAGGGACTTTACAGCCAAAATCTGATAACAGAAAATGATCTCAACGCCAATGCGCAGATAAGGATGGATCAGCCCACAAAGCCAGAGAATTCCCAATGGGATGGCGAAAGAAAGCAGGATAATCAAAACCGCCAGCACACTGCCGGCCACCAGTTCTCCTTTAGGCGTCTTGGGAAAAATCCTGCGCAGGATTTTTTCCCCTTTGCTGATTCCGGCGCCGATCAGACAGACCGGATGCGGAATACAGTGAGGATCCCCCAGAATCAGATCCAGTGTAAAACCTGCTGCCAATATCAGTATTCCTGTCCATATTTCCATTTCTGTTTCCAGCTCCCCTGTCTAATCTTCTGACTTCCGGCGAATCCGACGGACCAGTTCGGCATGAAAGTCTCTGTCTATCCGAAGGTAAAATCCTTCTCCGTTGGAGACATGCCAATCGTAAAATCCGCCCTGTTCCGGAAACAGATAAGCCATCACAGACATGATGGTTCCTCCATGGCAGATGATGGCGCCCTGGCGGATGCCGTTTGCCTGCATGCTGACAAGGCTTTTCAAAAATCCGCCCACCGAACGCGCCCGAAAAGCAGAGGGTTCTTCGCCGCCAGGAAAAGCCGTCTGTCCTCCGGTATCAATAAATCGCTGATAATCAGGATCACCATTTAATTCCTGATAATTTTTCCCTTCAAATGCGCCAAATGAACATTCCCGCAATTCCGGATTCTGTTCTATAGGCGTTTCCGGATAAATTTCCCTTGCCGTCTGTATACAGCGCGTCAAAGGACTGCTATATATCCTCTCTGCTGCAGGATACAGCCCTGCAGTCCGATTTTTTTGAAGCGCCCTGATTCCCTCCGGACAAACCGGTTGATCCAGCAGGCCGATGTAACGGTTTTCCCGGTTGCCTTCTGTTATTCCATGACGAATCAGAGCAACGAATATTGGCCGTTGTTCCTTCAGGACCTGGGGAATGCCGCAGCAAATCCGTATGACACAGCATGCCTTTTCCGCCAGCAGACAGCAGGTTCTCCCTACATCTTCCCGCCAGTCACGGTCCTGACGTGCCACCGGCACAATCCCCTGTCCAATTTCATCGCAAAGAATCGTAATATCCTCTTTTATATGTTCTGCGGTCCAGGATACCGGATCCAGTCCTGCCTGCCGCAACCGCTGTACCAGCAGATGAAAATGATTGCATACCGGACGGGAAAACGCTTCTGCCAGCGGACAAACAGCTCCGTCGGTTACATCCTGTTCCGTCCATTCACCTGTCCGAAGCGCATAAGAAAGCTTTCCCTGGCCTCGTCCCCCCAGAATCAGTATCATCCTTTTCTCTCCTCCCGTTAACCCATCAGGGCGCATACCATTAAAATCATCAGCTCGGTCAACTGTACCAGCAAGCCGCAAAGGTCTCCGGTAATACCGCCAAACTGTTTTTTACTCATTCTGTAAAACCATAAAAAGAGCAGCCCGATAAGTAATACAATGACACTGCCGGCAACCACTGAACAATCTAGAAAAAGCAACAGGCACAAGGCCAGATAGATGGTCAGTACCACCCTGACCGGGCGCTTGGCGGCTGCATCCGAAAAAGTATGGGCAAGGCCCGAATTCTTTGCGCAGGGAAAAGAAACAACCGTTAAAGCGCCCAGTGCCCGGCTGAAAACAAAGCCCACAGCCACAATCGGCAGCAGGGAAGGCCGCGCGTATAGCTGTCCCTGCAAGCCAAACAGCAGCAGCAGATATCCTACGCATCCCAGCACTCCAAATGCGCCTACATGGGAATCCTTTAAAATCGTCAGCTTCTTCTCCTGATCTCCGTATGAAAACAGAGCGTCACAGGAATCAATCAGTCCGTCCATATGGATCCCTCCGGAAACAAGAACAGGAAGAAGCGCTGCGACCACCGCATACAATAACGGCGAAAGCGCCAGTTCCTGTCCGGCCCAGATCCAAATCCAGAGCAAAAAACCAATAACCGCACCGGCTAAGGGATAAAAACAGTAAGCATACCGCATGCTTTTTTTATTCCACTCCACCTGCGGCATGGGAATAATTGTATACATGGAAAATGCGACTGCAAAGCCGCGCAGTAAATCTTTCATTCTCCGGGATGCCCCTTTCTCCATACCGGAATACCGCAGATCACCTCGGCTACAGCATCTGCGTACCCCGCCAATTCCTGATTAATCATGCCGAGAAGGCGAATATACTCTGCTGTTTCTTCCGGATATTCTATTCCGTCTGAAAAAACCTCGTTGGTCACAACCACAAGATGGACGTTTGCAGACAGACAGTGAATGCCTTCCAGCACAGCCTGCGCTGGATTTTTTCCGGCCGCCGCTGCCCCTTCCGGCGCATACATCTCATTGGCCAGCAAATTGGACAGACACTCTAAAAGCACTGTATCATACCCTGCCACAGGCGTACTTCCTGCGCTGACATATTGTTCGACCGTATCGAATCCCTTTCCGGCACGCAGCGTATGGTGTCTTTGAATTCGTTCTGCCGCCTCTGCTCCAAAGGGCTGCATTGTCGCAATATATAATCTGCGTCCACCCAGAACCATCGCTGTTTGTTCGGCAAATTCCGATTTTCCGCTGGCGGATCCGCCGGTAATCAAAATCAGCATTCCTCTGTTCCTCTTTTCACGATTTTTTCCGCCTGATATCGGCGCGCCGCATGGATAAAGCGATACGCCGCCTTCGGATTTCCGCCAAAATGGATATGGGGAAAACCAATCCACCAGGTTTCTCCGGCATGGATACAGCTCCATTTTTCTCCGCCTTTTGCACGCTGCGCCAAAAAATCTGTCCCGCAACAATCGCTGTCTGCATAATGAAATTCGTGCGCATGGAGCCGCTCTCCAGCTCGGCAGAGAAGATTATCCCGCTGCGCTTCCAATATACAGTAGCCAAAACGCACGAGCTTACGGGTCATCGCAGCATGACCCGGCACTACCCCGCACATGGGTAAAGGTAGAGATGCCGGTTCCTCCATCTCCGGAGAGCGCTGGAGATGATCCAAAGAATTCTGAAGATACAGGAAACCGCCGCATTCGGCCACAACCGGCATTCCATCTGCCGCCGCAGCCGAAATCGCATGCCGCATTGCCTGGTTGGCGGACAGCGCTTCTGCGTATAACTCCGGATACCCGCCGCCGATATATAATCCGGAGATTCCCTCTGGCAAACCGGCATCTTCCAACGGAGAAAACGGGACCAGTTCAGCGCCTGCCCGGCACAGCGCCTCCAATCCATCTGCATAATAAAAGCAGAACGCCGCGTCCCTGGCAATGCCAATCCGAACATCCGGTACGGGCCATGGTTCCATTTGATCAGATAAATCCAGTGCCGGCGCAGTCCGGGCAAGCGCCAGAATGCCGTCCAGATCCAGCGATTCTTTGGCCGCATCGGATAAAATCCGCATTTTCTCCTGAAAGTCCGCTAACTCTCCCGCCGTATACAAGCCTAAATGTCTGCTTTCAAAAGAAGCTTCCGGCAGTTCCGGTAAATAACCATAGACCGGCAGTCCTGTCTGTTCTTCCAGTATTTTTTTATAAAAGGCATACATGCCTTTGGAAACCCCGTTGAGCAGAAGTCCGGCAATCCGGTTTTCCTGAAATCCCCGGAATCCTTGTACCACCGCCGCCAGCGATAGTGCGGTTCCTTTTGGCCGCAGTGCGAGGAGTACGGGTGTTTCCGTCTGCAGGGAAATTTCGCAGGAAGACGCCTGGCTGGTACCGCCGATCCCGTCATAAAACCCCATAACCCCTTCGATCACTGCCAGTCCGGTCTCAGCCTCTCCCCGCAGCAGAAAACGGCGAAGCGCATCGGGCGGACAGAGAAAACTGTCCAGGTTCCGGGCCGGCCGGCCTGTAATACGGGTATGGTACATGGTGTCAATATAATCCGGACCGCATTTATAGGAGGCTGGAGAACAGCTCCGATCAACAAGTGCCTGCAGAATCGCCGCTGTCAGCGTTGTCTTTCCGCAGCCGCTCCCTGTCCCTGCAATCATAAACCGCGCCATACCGTCTCTCCTTTTCCTTTTCTATCCTTCACCCCGCAGAATCATATAAATCGGATTCTGTGCGGTCAGCATATGATAACGCCCGGCTTTTCTGGTGCGGGACACCTGAAGCTGGATCACCTCAGACGAACGGCCGTTTGCTTCCAGCGCGGACACTGCCTCCTGCAGTGTCTCCAGCGTTACCGCTGTGATACAGATGCGTACTGCCGGATTTTTTGTCTCCGCGCACTGGATGATCTGTCCAAGATTTCCCCCGCTGCCGCCAATAAATATCGCATCTGGAGCCGGAAGATCCTCCAGCGCGTCCGGCGCTTCCCCAGCAACCGGCAGGACATTGTAAGCGCCCAGCTTCTGCCGGTTTTTTTCTATTAACATAAGTGCATCCGGTTCCCGCTCTATTGCATAAACTGTACCGTTGTGTGCCGCCCTGGCCAGTGCAATGGAAACAGAGCCCGTTCCTGCGCCCACATCCCATACACAGTCGTCAGGTGCAGGATGCAGCCGTGCAACAGACAGCATGCGAACCTCTTCCTTGGTCATCGGCACTTCTCCACGGATAAAATCCGTATCCCGCGGTGGAAGATGCGGATCCTGATACCGATCGTTTTCGATCAGGAGGACGGTTAAATCGGAAAAACTTTCCATCGAAAGCGACTGTGCGGTTCCGGATAAAATTCGTTCTGTTTCGGCAGACAGGTTTTCTCCCGCAAAAACCCGCAGATCGGGAAGGCCTGCGTCACAGAGCATCCGGCAAATTTCCTGCGCCCGATTCGCGCCGCCGGTCAATAAAAAGACAGCCGGATGATAGGAAACCGCACCCAGAAAAGAGCTGTTTCGGCCATGCAAACTGATAAAAGGCAGATTTTCGTATCCCCTGCCGAGCTTTGCACAAAAATACTGCATACTGCTGATGCCGCAGAGAACTTCCGTTTCCGCCTTTCCTTCCAGTTGACGCAACAGCAGTTTCGCCATACTGAAAAAACCTGCATCTCCAGAAACCAGAATCATACAGTCGCCATCGGTTTCCAATGCACGCGTAGCCATTTCGGACAGTGGGCAGGGCTCAGCCGGCAGCGAAATTCTCGCCGCCAAACCTTCTGCTGCCAGAATCCGTGCAACCTGTCCAGCACGTTGCTGCACCTGTGGCGTGATCAACAGTGAGCTGCCCGGTCCTACCGCTGCGATACTGATCATAACGCATCCTTTACACGGTCTGCCAGAATATCTGCCAGCCGCGGATCAGCCCCCAGCGTTTTTCCCATTCGCACACGAATCGACGGATGTTTCTCGGTAAATGCACGGATCTCATTGGGAATATCCTCCTGAATATGAATCCCGGAAAAAAGGAAATACGGCACAACCGTAATCTCTTCCGCGCCCTGCTGCACCAGCTCTATCAGCCCTGCCCCCAACGTCTTTTCGCAGAACTGCAGATAAGCATGGGATAAGAGAGTTTCCGGCAGCCGGTCATGCAGCATATCCATGATGGCTTCCAATGTCTTCTGTGTTTCCGGTTCCCGGCTTCCATGTGCCAAAATCAAAACGCCCTGTTTCATGATTGGTCCTCCCGTCATTTATGTATCTTTCTATTTCTGCTGTAACGCTTGTAACCCCGCAAGCTCCCGCATCACCTCGTCTGCGGCTGCCAGCGTCTTTTCCAGATCTTTCTGTGTATGCGCGGCGCTGACAAATACCGCTTCAAACTGGGATGGTGCCAGATAGATTCCTCTGGAAAGCATCCCATGAAAATAATGCTTAAACCGCTGTGTATCGCTTTCCTTAGCCTGCCTTTCGTTCTGTACCGGTCCGTCATGGAAAAAAACGCTGAAGAGAGAGCCTTCCCGGTTGACTGTCACCGAAATTCCATTTTCCCGTGCAGATTGTTCTAAACCTTCGGCCATCTTCTCTGCATATCCGGTCAACATCTGATAAAGCCTGTCCCCACGATCCTGAATCATGGACAGCTGTGCAAGCCCCGCCGCCATGGCAACCGGATTTCCGGACAGCGTGCCCGCCTGGTAAATACCGCCGCTCGGCGCCACCTGTTTCATGAAATCCCGCCGGGCCGCGTAAGCGCCAACCGGCATCCCACCGCCAATAATCTTCCCAAAGGCCGCAATGTCCGCCTGGATACCATAATATTCCTGCGCGCCGCCCGGTGCCAGCCGAAATCCGGTGATCACCTCATCAAAAACCAGCAGCGCGCCGTACCGGTCGCAAATGGCACGCAGTCCCTGCAAAAATCCTTCCTGCGGCGGGATCACCCCCATATTTGCCGCCACAGGCTCTACGACGATCGCCGCAATCTCTGCACCGTGCTGTTCAAATAAGCTTTCAACTGAAGAAAGCTGATTATATTCCGCCGTCAGGGTATCTGCCGCCGCCGCTTTGGAAACGCCCATACTATCCGGCAGGCTGTCGGTCAACACGCCGGATCCGGCCCGTACCAGCAGGCTGTCGCTGTGTCCATGATAACAGCCTGCAAACTTGACGATCTTGTCCCGTCCAGTCACACCGCGTGCCAGCCGTAAAGCGCTCATCACAGCTTCTGTCCCGCTGTTGACCATCCGCACCATCTCCATACCCGGCAGCATGGAGACCATCATTTCCGCCATCTCTACCTCGACCCGGGACGGCGCGCCGAAACTCAGCCCGTTCTCCATCTTTTTCCGCACGGCTTCCAGCACTTCCTGCGGGCAGTGACCGAATAAAAGCGGCCCCCAGGAACAGACGTAGTCAATATACTGCTTCCCATCTACATCATAAATTTTGGAACCTTCTCCCCGCTGTATGAACGGAGGAGTGCCTCCAACCGCGCCAAAAGCGCGAACCGGAGAATTCACCCCGCCTGGCAGAACCGCCTGTGCCCTGGCAAATAAACGTTCGCTTTCCGTCATCCGATATCTCCCCTTCGCATTGCCTCTGCCAATTCCTTAGCATAATAGGTGATCAGCATCCGTGCCCCGGCCCGATAGACAGAAACCGCCGACTCACACATCACACGATATTCATCAATTAACCCCGCAGCAGCGGCCGCTTTAATCATCGCATATTCTCCGCTGACACTGTAAGCGGCCACCGGCAGGTCAAATCGTTCGGATACACGCTGAATAATATCCAGATAGGCAAGCGCCGGCTTGACCATCAGCAGATCCGCACCTTCCGCCGTATCCGCTGCGGCCTCTACCAAAGCCTCTCTGGCGTTATGCATATCCATCTGATAGCCCCGCCTGTCTCCAAAAGAAGGCGCCGATCCTGCCGCATCCCGGAACGGTCCATAAAAGGCGGAAGCATACTTTACCGCATAGGATAAAATCGGCAAATAGGTATAACCGTTCGCATTCAACGCCTGCCGGATGGCTGCAATCCGGCCGTCCATCATATCGGACGGAGCCACCATGTCGCATCCGGCCTCGGCATGGGACAGGCAGATTCTTGCCAGATAGTCCAGCGTGCGGTCATTGTCCAGATGCTCCCCGGAAAGAATGCCGCAGTGTCCATGATCAGTATATTCACACATGCAGACATCGGTAATCAGATACAGTTCCGGGAAACGGCTTTTAAGCGCGCGCAGTCCCTCCTGCACGACCCCATTTTCCGCATAGGCGCCGGAGCCGCAGGCGTCTTTCTTTTCCGGGATTCCAAACAAAAGTAATGATTTGACCCCGGCTTTCAAAGCTGCCTCTCCTGCATAAGCCAGCTTGTCCGGACTATAGTGAAACTGTCCCGGCAGAGAGGGGATTTCTTCATAGATTCCGCTTCCTTCCCGGACAAATACCGGCCAGATCAGGGAATCCGGCGACATTCTGGTCTCCCGAACCAGGCCGCGGATCATCGCGTTTTCCCGCAGACGGCGGGTCCTTTTAAATTCTTCCATCATACATTGCCTTCCTTTTTAACCTATCAGCCGCATGTCCGTTTTGGATGACCGGCGAATCGGGCTGATCCATGATATATGTTTTCATCCGGTCGAACCGTACTTCTGTGAAAAAATACAGAAGACCCGCAGAATCCGGATCAAATCCTTTTTTTCTAATCTGCAACCTGCCATGTTCTGGTCTGGAGCATATGTTTTTTTCACCTGTATGCAAGCCCCTGTTTACTACGCATCCCGGCAGAGTTCTAAAAGCTTATCCGTTAGGGAATCCAGGCTGGCTTCTGCCGAAGCATAGGCTTCCATCCCCAGTTTCACCGCTGTTTCCGCAGCAGAGTGCCCCATACATACCGCCCGGACTCCCGCTGTCTTTCCGGTTATCTGCGCAAACCCCTCCACAGCAGAACCGCTTGCAAAAAGGATATAGTCTGCCTGTACCGCCTGTTGTATGGCCTTCCCCTCCGAGGCAGACGGAACCAGGGTATCATACAGCGGTATATCTTCAAACAAAATCCCTGCATCTGATAAAATTTTGAGCAGCGCCGGAGAACTTTTCTTTGCCCGGCAAAGAAGTGCTCTGGTGCCGGAACCGGCTAACGTACATAGCCCCTGTCCCAGAGAAACCGCATCCGGCCTTTCCGGAATAAAATCCGGATGAACTCCATATTCCCGAAGCGCTTCTGCTGTCTTGGAACCTACTACTGCGATCCGGACTCCAAACAGATCCCGCGCATCCATACCCGCCGCATACAGGCGGGTAAAAAATACAGAAACCCCGGTGCGGCTGGTAAAGACCAGCCATTGATAATCCTGCAAGCTGCAAAGAGCCGCATCCAGTAACGGGTTTTGCTGGTAAGGCCTGATTTCCAGGCAGGGCAGCCGTACAATCCGTGCTCCTAACCCCGCAAGCCGTATAGACAGCTGATCTGCGGCTGGCGCCAGTCCTGTGACCGTCAAGGTCTTGCCGGTCAGCGGGAGACGTGCATGCCAGTCAAATGAGGAAGAAAGGGTACAGACCGTGCCCACAATAATCACCGCAGGAGAAGCAATACGGGCCTTCCTCGCGTCCGCTGCAAGATGTCCAAGAGAAGATACCACTTTTCTCTGCCATGGTGTGGTTCCGTTTTCTACGACTGCCGCCGGCGTATCCGGCGCCATACCGACGTCCAGCAGTCCGGCACAAATTTTTTCCAATGCGGCCGTTCCCATCAAAAACACCAGCGTTCCGCCTGCTTCCTTCAGCGCGGCAAATGGAATGTCCAATTCCGCGCCTGCTTTAGCGTGTGCGGTGATCACATGAAAAGAGGAGGCATACGCGCGATGGGTTAATGGAATTCCCGCATAAGCAGGCGCCGCGATACTGGAAGAAATGCCGGGTACAACTTCAAAGTCCAGATGTTTGTCAGAAAGAATCTCCAGTTCTTCTCCACCCCGGCCGAATACAAATGGATCCCCGCCTTTCAGGCGGACCACATATCGTCCTTCCAACGCCTTTTGGGCCAGAATCTGATTGATCTGTTCCTGCGGAACCGGATGGCTGCCGCTTTCTTTTCCCACATCAATCCGTTCTGCCTGCGCCGGAATCAAGGATAAAATTTCAGGAGAAACCAGCCGGTCATATACTACGGTTTCTGCCTTCTGAAGGCATTCTCTTCCCTTCACCGTCAGCAGACCCGGATCACCGGGGCCTGCGCCGACCAAAACAACTTTTCCCACTTTGTCCGTCATGCTTTGCTTCCTTTCCGAGTTGTTTAACCTCTCAATTGCAGGGCCAACTGTTCGCCTAACTTTTGGGCGTCGGCCCGGCTGCCCCTGATTTTCCCTTTATGTACACTGCCGTCGGCCTCATGGAAATAGAGCCCTGACAACAGCAATTCATCTCCGCAAACCTGTGCATAAGCGGCAATGGGAGAGCTGCATCCACCATCCAGAACCCGGATAAACGTCCGTTCCGCTTGAGCGGCATCCCATGCATCCGGCGAATGAAAGTCGTTCAAAAAGGATGTATCTTCTCCTTTCCTTGCCTGCACGGCCAAAATCCCCTGACCGGCTGCCGGGATCATTTCTTCTGTGGAAAAAACACGGCCCGCCCTGTCCTGCAGGTTTAAACGCCGAAGCCCTGCCCAAGCCAGTATCAGCGCCCCAAAATTTCCATCATCAAGTTTCTGCAAACGGGTCAGAACATTGCCCCGAACCGGCAGGACAGGGTTTGACAGCAGCGTCTTGAGCTGTAACTGCCGGCGCATACTCGAACACCCGATCGGCAGGCCATCCTTCAGGCCGCCTGCCCCTTTCGCATAGACCAAAACATCCCTGGGATCCTCCCGCAGAGAAACCGCGACCACAGGCAGTTCCGGATCCAGCTCTGCCGGCATGTCTTTCATGCTGTGAACAGTGATATCCACATCCCCGTCTTTCAGCGCCCGATCCAATTCTTTAACAAACAGCCCTTTGCCGCCGATCTTATCCAGCGTCACAGACAGAATACGGTCCCCTGTTGTCTTCATCGGCACAAGTTCCGTGTGGATATCCGGGCAGTACGCCTCAATACTTCGCGCAACAATCTGTGCCTGAATTACGGCAAGCTGACTGTCCCGCGTGCCGATCCGTATGATACGATTCATATGGCTTCCCTCCTGGACTGTATGATTGTGAGATGATATCTTCTTCCATTAATAGGCTTATAGGCCTTTCAACATATATACTTCTTCGTTGGCACAGGCCTTACGGATATGTCCTGCCTGCATGCGCCTTCTCAAAGACCGGTTTCTTTATTTCCGCTTTCCTTTCCGTTTCCGGATACATCGAAAGCCGGCAGCCGGCGAATTTCCGCCGCCACGGCAGCCGTCCGGTGATGATTGGTTCCATCTGAGACAACACCGGCTACAATTCCCTGTCCAACCGCGACGGCTGGGAAATAAAAATTCCCTTCTTCCCGGCTGTCAGCAACACTGCAAAAAATCCCGGCTGCAGCCGCTTCCTGTCCTACCGCCTGATTGACCTCCCGATCGTCTGTTGCAGCCGAAACCAGAAAAGCGCCCTGCAAATCGCCTTTTTGATATTTCCGAGCCCGCCATTCAATCTCTCCTGCCGCATAAATACACTCCAACGCCGGACATAAAGCAGGGGAAATGACGGTGATTTGCGCTCCAAAGCGGCGCAGTGTCTGTACGCGCCGGGCCGAAACAGCTCCTCCTCCGACCAGAATTGCTTTTTTCCCTGTTAAATCGACAAAGAGAGGAAACCGCGGATATCCATCGAAAGACGCAGATTTTTGTCGGATCATCGGAATTTCCGAACCGAATCCAGCAGATATTTCCAGGGAAAAGCGGGCGGCTAAATCTTTCTCCAGCTGTTCCAGCGTCATTCCCTCTTCCTGTTGGGGGCGGGTAACGATGACGGTTCGCGCTCCTGCGTCCGATGCGGCCTCCAATTTAGCCGTAAATCCGCCGACGTCGCCGGATTCTTTGGTCACGATAAACCGGGCATTGGCCGCACGGAACATTGCCGCATTTATTTCCCGGGAAAAGGGCCCTTGCATACAAATGATTCGCGCCGGATCAAACCCCAGGTTCCGGCATTTGTTCAGAGATTCGATATTGGGAAGCACCCGTACATAAAACCGTTCTGCAAAGTTCGGGATCGTAGTAAAGGGTTCCAGTTCCCGGCTCCCTGTAGTTAAAAAAACGGTTCCCGATTCTCGGGACAGAAACTGGGCCGCTGATGCAATATCAGGAACCAGAATAGCATCAGGCGGCAGCGCGCAACCCGGACGAACCAGCCGGATATATTCTTTCCCCGAAACGGTACAAGCCTGTTTGATATTCGCAGTCACTTCTCTGGCATAAGGATGCGTTGCATCAATCACCAGAGAATAAGGCCGCAGAAAAGTCTCCATGTCCCCTGCCGACATCCGGCCGGTATGTACCTGCAGGCCAGCTGCATCCGGCGGAAGCATGGCCTCGCCATATTCTGTTGCTACGCAGGCTGTCACCTGCATGCCATGCTCGGCAAGAAACAAACAAATTTGCCTTCCTTCTGTTGTCCCTGCAAATACCAGCACCTGCAAAGCGCGCACCCCTTTTCCTATTTTTCTGTTTCCGGTATCCGGTATCCCCGCGGAGTTACCATTCGTCTGCCCAGCATCCGGGTCGTACTGTTTCCAATCAGAACGGTCGTAAACATATCCGCCTGAAAATCCATCAGTTCCCGCAGCGTACAGTATCCATAACATTCTCCCTCACGGCCGGCATTCCGTACATAACCGCATGGCGTCTCTCCGGAACGAACATCCAAAATCCACGTGCAGGCCCGGCGCAGATAATCAGCCCGCTTCCGGCTGGAAGGATTATAAAGGCAGATCACAAAATCTGCCTGCGCCGCTGCACGGACCCTCTGCTCGATCGTCTCGATCGGCGTGAGCAGATCGCTTAACGAAATTGTGGCAAAGTCATGGGTCAGCGGCGCACCCAAAATCGCAGCTGCCGCTGTAGACGCTGTGATACCCGGTACGACTTCAACAGAAATTTCCGGATAAGCCGCAGCCAACGCAAGTACTGGTGCAGCCATTCCATACACCCCGGCATCACCGCTGGACACCACGGCGACCGTGTGCCCATCCGCAGCAGCCTCCACCGCCAGACGGCAGCGTTCGATTTCTCCTTTCATGGGTGTAACGATCTGCTCTTTCCCTGCCAGTAACGGTGCAATCAGATCCATATATACGCCGTAACCAGCCACAATATCACAGCAGGCTATCGCCTCTTTGGCACGGGGCGTCATCTGGTTTTCTCCGCCGGGCCCCAATCCAACGACATAAATTTTACCCATTTTGTTTTCCGTCCTTCTGCTGCAAATTTTTTCGCACTGTGTACCAGTGCAGGAAACGCTCCGTTTCCTTATCCATAATGGCGGCGCAGCCGGCCAATGCCTCCATATCCGCACCGCCGCCTCCCCCCAGCGTGTCAATATCCAGAATTTCCGTGTCTGGAAATGAGGCGATCTGCGGATCAATGTCCCGCGGCACTGCGAGATCCAGAAAAAGGCGAGGCCGCCGTTTCATCGCGCAAGCGTCTGCGTAAGCCACTGTATAATGCGGGCTCTTGGTCGCGCTGACCAGAAGCGAAACCTTTTCTGCTTCGGCAAAACGCAGAGCGTATTCTACAGCCCTGCAGCCTTCAGGTATCACGTTATCCGCATGCTTATATTGCCGCAATGTGATTGCCGTCTGGCATCCGGCCTGTACCAGCAAAGTTGCCGCCAATCTGCCGGTTTCCCCGTTTCCGATCACCAGTGCGGGCACTCCCTGTAACGATCCAAACCGCGTCTGTGCCGCAGAAATCGCATGTTGGGCAGCAGACACCGGTGTCTTGCTCAACACATATTCTGTACGTGCCCGTTTGCCTGCAGTCACTGCCAGTCGGAATACCGTCTCCAGCACCGCATCAGAAGCGCCTGCTTCTCTGGCATGCTGGGCGGCAAGTCTCACCTGCGTCAGGATCTGATCCTCTCCAATAATCTGGGAACGCAGCCCGCAGGCAACCTCCATCAGATGCCGCAGCACGGGAATCCCCTGCCGGTGAACAAAATATCCAGCATATTCTTTCGGATCCAGCGCTCGAATTCTGCAAAGCAAATCAACGGCTGGTATTTCTGTATCCGAGAGATACAACTCTGTTCGGTTACAGGTTGAAAGAATCACCGCTCCGCATGATGGCGCCTCTTTTCGAATCTCCTGGTAGGCTTTCAGGCAGGACGCTTCCGCCATTGCAAACCGTTCCCTGACAGCAAGGGGCGCTGTTGTATAATCAATGGATACCATTTGTATCTTCAAAAAGAACCCTCCAGTTATTTTGTGCAGCCGCGACGGTCACTCCACCGGCTGCTGTCTTTTGCAGGATCAGGTTTCCTCCCGATCCACAGACGGCTGCCCGCTCGCAGACATTATCCACGCCCACCGTCTGCTGCACAAAAGAAGAAGCAGTAAACTCACCTGGAACCCGCATCAGTTCCTGCGCAGTAAAAGTTTGAAGGGGCAGAGCATATTTCTGGCAAAACGCGAGAATCGCAAGTTCCTGTGCTTTCCGGTCAATGGTTGCCGCGCCGCAGACTGCATAAAGAGAAATTCCAGCTTCCTGTAATGCAGACAGCACCTGTTTCTCCAGCATTTCCGGCTCGATTCCTTTCCTGCATCCAATTCCTACAGTAATACAGCGGGGATAAAGATGCAGCGTCTGTGAAAAAGGATTTTTATTCGCATAAACCGTGATACAGACCCCCAGCATACCGGATTGACAGGACATCAGCCCCTCCGGCAGATCTCCCTGTATGGGAAAATCCGAAAAAAAGCCAATGGTTTTTCCCTCCAACAGCGCAGAGGAAATGTCCTTGATTTTCTCGGTTTCCGGAAGCGCACAGCCATGTTCTACCGCCCAGGAATCCACGGCAAATATCCGATTGACGTCTGTAGCCGTTGTCAACACAGCCTGTCCGCCTGTAACCGCAGCAGTACGTTCCGCCAACCGGTTAGCGCCGCCGATATGGCCGGACAATAAAGGAATAACAAACAGTCCGCGTTCATCTAAAACCAATACAGCTGGGTCCCTGTCCTTGCCGCGCAAATGAGGGGCACAAGCCCGCACCGCAATGCCCGCCGCTCCGATAAAAACCAGCGCATCCGCACGAGAAAACTGTTTTTCCGCCCAGCGATAGATGCTCTCCTGAAGCGGCAGCAACCCATTTTCCTGCGCATATTCTTTTTTGCCCCAGGCCTGCACGTCAGCGCCGTCTGCACGAAAAGCAGCGCAAAGTTGCCGGCAAAGCCGTCCACCCTGTCGTGTAAAGGAAACCATTCGCACTTTCAACTGATCCCGCCGCCTTTCTGCCTGTGCTATTTTCTTTGGTTTGACTTCCAATGTCATGGTCCAATATGCCATCTGTTCTGCTGTACCGTGTTCTTTGGATGACAGCCGGTCAAAATATTTACTCGCTCTTTCCCTGCCGGTATCCATGGGTAAAACCTGCATCATATAAAAGGGAATAATCATATTCGTCTCCCAGAAAGTTCCCGACCAGCAGCAAAGCAGTTTTTTGAATGCCGTTTTCTGCACCGGCAGCCGCCAGACATCCCACAGTTGTACGGATGATCTGTTGATCCGGCCAGGTTGCCTTATAGACGATCGCCGCCGGCGTTTCAGCAGGATACCCACCCGCCAGAAGCTCTGCCTGCACAGCTTCCATCTGTCCAGCGCTCAAAAACAAAACCATCGTAGCCTGATGGGCAGCTAACCTGGCCAGCGACTCTTTTTCCGGAACCTGCGTCCGGCCGGCCATCCGGGTGAGAATCACCGTCTGACTGACACCGGGCAGGGTGTATTCCGCCTGCAAAGCCGCCGCCGCGCCGCAAAAAGAGGATACGCCGGGCACGCAGGTATAAGGAATATTCCGTGCTTTCAGAATATCCATCTGTTCCCGAATCGCGCCGTAAATGCTCGGATCCCCGGTATGCAGGCGAACAGACATCAGACCGTCTGTTTCCGCTTTACAGAGCGTATCTGTCACTTCCTGCAACGTCATATGTGCGCTGTTATAAATAGCACAGCCGGATTTGGTATAGGAAAGGAGCTCCGGATTTACCAGAGATCCTGCATAAATCACAACATCAGCCTGTTCCAGCAAAGATTTTCCGCGCACCGTGATCAAATCGGCAGCCCCCGGTCCTGCGCCAACAAAAAAGACCATTATGCATCCTCCCCGTCTTTAACAATAATAATGGAAAAATAACCGGGCGTACCGGACAGTTCTGAAAGACTCCGGAATAAACGCTCACTCTCCATTCCGCAGTTTTCCACAAGACTTGCCCGTTCATATAACCCATGTGCCTTTAACTTCTCCGCGGTCTGCTCAAACCGTTTTCCAATTTTCATCAGTACACGGGTGCCCGGCAAATCCTCCCAGCCTTCTGCCGTTCCGCCCGGAAGGATATGGAGCGGCTGTTCTTTTTCACATAAAGGCATATTCAACTCTGCGGCAGCCGCGCAGAAGGATGGAATGCCGGGTATCAGCTGCGCATCATATCCACGCGCCAGCATGATTCGATGCAGATAAATATAGGTAGAATAAATCGACGGATCTCCCAATGTCACAAAAGCAACATCCCTTCCCTGATCCAACTGGGACGCAATCCGATCAGCGCCGGCTTCATGCGCAGCCTGTTTGACCGCCTCATCCCGGGTCATCGGCATCGGACAATAGAGGATCTCCTTACCGCCGATATATTCCTGTACAATCTTGAGTGCAGCCTGCTCGCTGCCGCTGTCTGGTACCGCTACCACTGCCGCTGCCTGGATACAGGCAATAGCCTTCAGAGTAAGCAAAGACGGGTCTCCAGGGCCTACCCCGACGCCGTATAAAGTTCCCTTCATGATCTTATTTCTCCTGTTCTTTTTCAGTTTGACTCTGTCTGATTTTTTCCACCAGCGCTGCGGCACCGGAAGACATTCCCAAAAGCCCTGCCTGATTGGTAAATAGGATACTTTCTGTCCGGCATCCGTTTCCGGATCGCCGGTTCAAATGAAACTGTATCTTGTCAAGGATACTGTGGCAAACCGTTTCCTTTAAACCCCATGTTTCCAAAAGGCCCAGACTTTCATCCACGGTAATCGCTTCCATCAGCGCCTGCACCTGTCCAGCGTCCGCACCGGCCAGCGCGGCGTGGGCCGACAAAATTTCCGCCCGGCCGTCCGCAATCCTGGAATGAGTGTTCATGATCCCAGCCGCCAGCTTGACAAGCTTCCCGGCATGACCGACCAGTAAAATCTCCCGAAACCCTTCAAATACCGCAGCATCCAGGGCCTCTCCGATATAATTCGAACATTTCACGCCAGTTTCCAGATCCAACCCAAACGCAGCCAGCGCAAAATCCCGGCCGTAATTTCCCGGACAAAGAAGCAGTGTGTCTTCTCCCTGCTCCCGTTTCGTATGAATTTCCAGACGGATGGTTTCTATGAGTGCTGCCTCGCTCATGGGCTCCACAATCCCGCTGGTTCCCAGTACAGAAATCCCCCCTATAATCCCCAGTCGGGGATTGAAGGTCTTTTCCGCCAGTGATTTTCCATCCGGAATCCGGATTTCTGCATGCAGGCCGCCGGTATATCCTGCAGCAGACGCTTCTGCTTCCAGCGCTCCCAGAATCATCTGCCTGGGCACCGGGTTGATGGCAGCCTCCCCTACGGAACAGG
The DNA here is from genome assembly GCA_904420125.1 of Candidatus Falkowella caecavicola. Lineage (GTDB taxonomy): Bacteria > Bacillota > Clostridia > Oscillospirales > Ruminococcaceae > Falkowella > Falkowella caecavicola. Next base: position 27,667 of record CAJFUK010000074.1, read on the forward strand.
CAAGCCCGGCCCGTGTCACCCGGCCGACGCCTTCCCCGCCGTCTAACGAAAATCCCTGCCGGGTACGGCTTACCTCTGCATAAATCAGGATACCATCCGTGACATCCGGATCATCTCCAGCGTCTTTCCGCACCGCACAGGACGCGGTTTCCTTCTGCAAAACACTGTCCTCGATTTCCAGCTCCAGCGTAACGCCGGCCGGTACCTGCAGCGCTACGGTCTGCACAGCCTGCCCGGTCAGAAGCATCCGGGCAGCCGCTTTAGTCGCGGCTGCCGCACAGCTTCCGGTTGTATATCCTCTTCGCAGAAGCTTTCCGTCTTTGACCACTTCCATCTTCATGAAAACAACCTCTTAATTTCCCGGCGCGCACCGCCGATTGTGGATACCCGCCGGACATCCATATGGTCTTTTTCCTCCAGAATTTCCATCAGATGCGCAATTCGCGGCAGGCGCAGTCCATGCGCACGCAGCAAAGCAGGCTGCGCAAAAATTTCTTCCGGCGTACCCGCGCAGATTGCCTGCCCATGGCTTAATACATAAGCGTAATCGCAATAAAGCGGCACCAGATCGATATCGTGTGTGGCGATGGCAATCGTGGTTCCTGCTTCTTTCTTAATATCTGAAAGCAGTTCCATAATACCGCTGACCCCGGCAGGATCCAGCCCCGCGGTTGGTTCGTCCAGAATGATCAGTTCCGGGCGCATGGCCAGAACGCCGGCAATTGCCACCCGCTTTTTCTGTCCGAAGCTCAACGCCTGTACCGGACGGTCCAGCAGTTCATACACTCCGGTTTGCCGGGCTGCTTGTTCCACTCTTTTGCGCGTCTCTTCCTGGGATAGTCCCAGATTCAGCGGCCCGAACGCAATGTCCTGACGTACATCGGCAGAAAAAATCTGATCGTCCGGGTCCTGAAAAACCAATCCGATCCGGGAACGGAGAGCGGTCATTTCCTTCCGGGAGGTGCCGCATGGCTGCCCGTCAAATCGAATCTCCCCGCTCTGCGGGTGCAGGATGCCGAGAATATTTAAAAACAGCGTGGACTTTCCAGCGCCGTTTGCCCCCAGCAAAACAGTTGTTTTTCCCTTTTCAAAGGTCAGCGAAAGATCCTGTAGCGCCTGTCCGCCCGTTTCATATTGATAGTTCACATGGCGAATTTCCAGTAAATTCATAAAATTCACACCTTTCCGATATAGGTGTCTACCATCACAGCAGATCAGAATCATCCCATCAGCCGAAAATGTCTGTATCCCGTCCGTCCTAGATTGAAAACAAGTTCCCTAAAACCTGTTTTTCCAGAATACCCAGTCCAATCAGCAGACAACAAAACAGAATCAGACCCCAAACTGCCCCCGCGCGGATCTTTGTGTATTCCTGCCGTAGATAGGGCAGAATCCCGGTGTAACAGCGGGCTTCCAACGCTGTATAAACCCGGTCTCCCCGGCGCAGGGCACGCAGTAACAGAAGCGCAGCCAGCCCACCGGTTGAATGAAGCGCCCGCCGGAATCCAATATAGCCAAGCCGTACCGACTGTGCCGTATGCATCCGTCCCGCTTCTCCGCTCAGCACAAAAATAAAACGGTAGATCAGTTCCATCAGTTCAATCAGGACGACAGGGCAATGGATCTGCCGGAATGTGTGAAGCAGGCCGTTCATAGGTGTTGTAAACGTTAAAAAATACATACAGCACACGCCCGCCATCGCCTTGCAGATCAAAGCCATGCTTTGCAGCAAAGAGATCCTGCTGATTCCAAAATATCCGGTTCCGATCTGCACACCGATCAAAAGGCTTTCCATATTCTCCCGCCGCACCACCAAAATCACAATCGCACCAATGCAGATAAAGCCTGCAGGAATCCGGAGAAAATGCAGATACGTTTTCCAGGGCGTCCCGCCCCGGAGCACGGTACAGTATATCATCACAGCAATGGTCAAAAAACTGACAGAAAATGAACCAAATCCAATACAGATCAAAAGCGGAATGACCGCCCAGAGGATTTTAAAGCCGGGAGCCGTTCGCCGCAGGGGCGAACGGCTCGCATATACGTCCATGGTATTCATTTAGGATCCAGCCTCAGCCGTTTCGGGTTTCTTGGCCGTCAGCCGACCAATACAGAATCCGATAATCCCTGCACCCAGCGCAGCCTGCGCGACAAAAAGAAGGGATTCAATCTCACCGCTTTTCGGTTCAATCAGCGGATCCGCCCAGGGCTCATACCCGTTATTGTCGAGTACTTCTGCCGCCGCACCGTCTGCGCCTCCGAATTCTCCCTGCACAAAGATCAGAGGAAGAATGGCAATCAGCGCAACCAGAACTATTAAAATCAGGTTTTTTACCCATAATTTCTGCATAGGATGACCCCCTTCTGTTAAAATGCACGCAACTGTGCCAGATTTTCCTTTGCATACTTATCCAGCACATTGACGATTACAACAGTCAACAGCCCTTCACAAATTGCAATCGGAATCTGTGTGACCGCAAAAATGCTCAGAAATTCGACCAGTGTCGCTCCCAGGCTGCCAGCTGTTTCCGGGAATCCGATCCCCATCTGAAGCGCAGTAACAACATAGGTAATAAGATCCCCCAGAAAAGCCGCAAGAAATACGGATACAGCCTTGGGCACACCCAACTTCTTACATAGTTTGTAAATACCAAAAGCGGCCAGGGGTCCTGCAATCGCCATCGAAAAAGTGTTGGCACCGAGTGTCGTCAAACCACCGTGCGCCAAAAGAAGTGCCTGAAACAGCAAAACGATCAGGCCCAGCACAACCGTGACCAACGGCCCGAACAGAATCGCACTCAGGCCCGTTCCCGTCGGATGGGAACAGCTTCCCGTCGCAGAGGGAATCTTGAGAGCGGACAGAACGAAGACGAACGCGCCCGCCATGGCCATAAGAATTTTTGTCTTCGGCGCTTCGGTGATCTGCCTGCGGATAGCGATCAGCCCTGCGACAACAAACGGAATACAGATCACACCCCAGCTGATACACCAGCCCGGGGACAGATATCCTTCCGAAATGTGCATGGCGAATACCTGCGGCACCAGCGCCAGCATCATGCTGACCACCAGTGCGCCCCGGAACAGGGGGGATTTTGCAATAGATTGTTTCATTCTTTTTCCTCCTTCATTCGGAGGTATGTATGCCCTGCAAAACGCGTGGAAAACCATTGCGGCGTCAGAAACAGCATAACAAAAAACCTCTGTCCATACTGGCACAGAGGTTGTGTTCTCAGTTTTAACTGACCCGCTGTCTGGCAGACCATCCCCGTCTGCCCGGCATCAGACACACCTCTCTATCATCCGTAGAGTTTTGCGGTGCAAAATACAGGCAGGTCTTCCGGCTCAGGAATCATCGCTTCGGCACACCTTCCCAGGTTTCCCCAGTGGCATAACGGCGTCAGCTCCTCCAATACGGCAGCGGGACTGCGCGGGACTTTCACCCGACTTCCCTTTTCACACTCACCTTGACCTGTCATAACAGGCCGTTTGAGGCACCTGTATTTTAACAGAAAAAAACCGGTATGTTCGTTTTTTCTTTCCGCATCAGAAAATACGACCATCCCACTCTTTTTCCGTCATATTGCTCTTTTAGCATACCATATTCTTCATACTATGTCAATAAACATTTACAGTTTTTTCAATTTCTCAAGAACAGCATCGGTCACATTGAAGATCGCATTTTCGAAAAATAAGGTAGTTTTTTAAGCTCGTTATACAGCGCTGTTGTCATCTCGCCGTCAAAAAATTGGGCAAGATGATTATGCAGCATCATACGGCTTTTGCTGACGCGAACAGCCTGTATAATCTTTTCCAAATCATTCTCTCTGTGTATCCCCAGCCGTTCCGCAGCCAGGGTGCAAGCTTGCCTCAACGGATCCTCGGATCCCGTCTGGTACAAAGCCAAACCAGATTTAGACTGGGGTTCAGGCCGTACCCGCATACTGTTTTTGCCGCGGGAATCTTTGGCTTTGGCGGCCACAACCCCCGGCAGCAGATTTTTTGCCTGCCGGATATCCAACGCCGGATGCTTTTCTTTCAGCAGACCGATCGCCGCCGTATACCCGTTGTCATTGGATACAATACAATATTGGCCGCCTGCATTCTGACCAATCAACATTCCCAGATAAGCCACAAGCTGAAAATCCAGTGCATTCCTGCCGGATGTTTTCAGCAGAACAGATTTTATTTCTGCTGCTGCATTCAGAATGTTGTGCAGAACCCCGCTGGTTACTTTTGCGCTCCGGTCACTGAAAAACAGGATCACCTTGCTTTCGGCCGGCAACTTTTCGATACCGGCAAGCCCTGCAACCCCTACGTTTTCAAAGTCCACCAAATAATATTTTTCCATTGATTGAAAAATCCTTCCTCTGTCATCACATATTCCTGCCTGGATAGGATGCCGCATGATCGCCGTGATATACAGAATCGTCTGCAAATCCTCTGCCGCATCCTTTGATTTTTCTATAGTTTTTCTCCATTTTCCCGGTTTGATTGTATTCAGCATACCATATGCTGCAGAGAAAAGCAAGGATAACGCAGTCTCTGCTCCTGGCCTTTCCGAATCCTTTATCCCGACAAATGGATCAATATACTTAAGCGAACATTCCCTTGAGAGCTGGTGCTTTGCCACGAAATCCAACACGGAATTTGAACCCAAAGCAGGTACTTCGTCCGCAAAATCTGACATTGGATTTGTCCTCAATGAAGGAGCATCCAGATCCATATGCCGCCCTTTCCTCGCTCTGTCCGGTAAAACGATCTCCCGCCTGCCCGACGCTTAAAATCCCATCTAACAAACCTGCGGTCTCTTTCTGACGGCTGCTGCAGGTTGTTCCAGGTAAAAATATCCTGTTAAAATCCACGATAAAGGATTAGAATGTATCCATATGAAAATACTTAAAGATTTTTGTGTATATGCAGAAGAGGGAGGCGCTAGAAGTAAACCGGACACATTTCCTCTCTTTTCAAGGAAAGTAGTGCTATCAAGGAAAATTGAAAATTCCCGTCATTTCGATGGAAATTTTTATCGGATATATAACAGTGGCAGGGTTTATTTCCCCCTGCCACTGTTATTAAATTAGCTGAAACTTGTAGGCATACTTGTTCGAATAGCCAAAACTATCGCGAGCACGCCAACAACAAAAATCGCAAACCAAATCCATATCTTTTGGGACCTAAGATCAAATTTCTCTTTGGTGATTTTTTCAAGTATAATTCCCATAACCACAGAGAATGCAAAGACACAGCCCCAAATAGCCCAACCATAGTGGCCGTGTCCGTATGCGATACCCGCCGGATTATGGCCGCACAGTTCACCAATCAGCAGAGCAATCGCAAAGCCGAATAGCGTAGTAAATGAAAAATACTTTTTTCCAAACAATGCGGGGATCGCGGATATTACCATAGCGACCCAGAAAATATGTTGATGGAGCAACCAGCCATATAAATAGCTTAACTGCTGCGGGTCATTTCCAAATAGCCACCCCGTTACACTCGTCTGTGATTCAGTTGTTCCGAAAATGCGTCCTACCAGATAGATTACGATGTACCCACCTATAACAGCCAATGTAAGGAGCAGGTTCGACCTCAGTCTGATCCGGCGGTTTTCAGCTTTCTTTTCTTCTTCCATTTTGTAGAGATAGTAAATCTGTTCTGCCGGAGATGTTCCAGCTTCCTGGGAAGCAAGCAATAAGTCGACCGTTGTACCAAAAATCTCTGCCAGCTTGAACAGGTTTTCTGTATTAGGGGCAGACTGGTTTGCTTCCCATTTTGTAACAGCTTGGCGGCTTACACCAACTAATTCAGCTACTTTCTCCTGCGACATGCCTGCGTCTTGCCGGCAAGCCTTGATTTTTTCTCCCAGTGCCATAATCTGCACCTCCTTTTCGTTGTAATCATACTAGAAATTTTCTCTTTTGGCTACCAACTATATGGCAACTATCAGTTGCCATATAAAAATTTATTCTAATCCCACAATACTTTATTGCTATGGTCGTTGTATATGATACAATGACCACTCTTCAATTCAGATGTTATTTTCAGGTCAGGGTCTGCCATTTGGTGAAACCGACGGATTATCAACTATCACTACTTATCTTGAAAAGGGACCACACTTCCTCCCTTTTCAAGGAAGGTAGTGATTTCAAGGGAAATTGAAATCTATTGGTGAATATAGACAAAGAAAGGTTCCGCCTCAAAATTTGGGAAGTCTTCTTAAAATTATCCCCCAATTCCCTTTTGTGTTCCCGGAGACT
>CAJFUK010000075.1 GCA_904420125.1 Candidatus Falkowella caecavicola
ACAAAAGGAGGTTTTCTTTCTTCATTATCGCCAATAGGCTTCTTTTCTACCACTCGCCTAGCGAGTGGTTTTCTTCATACAAAAAAGCCCACCGGAGGACAAAACTCTCCGGTGGGCCATTTTTTCGCTGTCTATGAGCCAATATGTGGTCAGAGCACAGTCACTGAACATAAATGGGTTGGAATAGTTAAACAGAGCTTTTCAGCTGTTATTAAAATTCAGCAGATCCGGTGGTACGCGGGAAGGGAATCACGTCACGGATGTTCGGAATACCGGTCATGTACATAATCAGGCGTTCAAAACCTAAACCAAAACCGGCATGATGGGTACCGCCATATCGTCTGAGATCCAAATACCACCAGTAATCTTTTTCATCCAATCCGCATTCTGCCATCCGTTTTAACAGAATCTCCAACCGTTCTTCACGCTGGCTTCCGCCGATAATTTCTCCAACACCGGGAACCAGAAGATCCATCGCGGCTACTGTTTTCTGGTCATCATTCAAGCGCATATAGAATGCTTTGATCTCTTTTGGATAATCTGTAACGAAAACAGGTTTCTGAAAGATTTTTTCTGTCAGATACCGCTCATGTTCTGTTTGCAGATCGCAGCCCCAATAAACCGGATACTGAAATTCTTCCTTATGTTCTTCCAAAAGACGAACTGCTTCTGTATAGGTTACATGACCAAATTCTGCGTGAACCAGGGCGTGCAAGCGTTCCAACAGAGAATGATCATAAAAATCATTAAAGAACTTCATATCATCAGGACAAGTATCCAGCACATACTGAATCACGTAGGTAATCATGTTTTTAGCCAGTTCCATATCATCGCCCAGATCAGCAAATGCAATTTCAGGCTCGATCATCCAGAATTCCGCTGCATGACGGGCTGTATTGGATTTTTCTGCGCGGAAGGTCGGACCAAAGGTATACACCTTACTGAAAGCCATGGCCATGGTTTCCGCCTCTAACTGACCGGAAACGGTCAAACTGGTTTTGCTTCCAAAAAAATCCTGGGAATAATCAATCCGTCCGTCTTCTGTCATGGGCGGATTTTTTTCATCCAATGTCGTAACACGGAACATTTCTCCGGCTCCTTCTGCATCACTGGCAGTTAAGAGAGGGGTGTGAGCATATATAAAACCATTTTCATTAAAAAACTTGTGGATTGCAAAAGCAGCGGCAGAACGTACGCGAAAAACGGCGCTGAAAGTATTGGTCCGGGGTCTTAAATGCGCAATCGTACGGAGAAATTCCATAGAATGCCGTTTTTTCTGCAACGGATAATCCGGACTGGACCCGCCTTCCAGAAAAATCTCTTGCGCATGAATTTCCAAGGGTTGCTTGGATTGCGGCGTCAAAATAACTTTTCCGGTAACAATGACCGCAGAACCGACATTATATTTGACAATCTCTTTAAAATTGGAAACGTTGGATTCTTCAAATACGACCTGCAGACTACGAAAACAGCTGCCATCATTGAGTTCAATAAACCCTAGGGATTTGGAATCCCTGAGCGTCCGGATCCAACCTGCAACGGTTACTGTCTGCGTGCCATAAGTGTCTGCATCTGCATACAGTTTTGCAATTTCTAGTCTTTTCATCATGGTGTTTCGATCCTTTCCGTTTGATATAAATGCAGAGTTATTTTATATTATACCGCGTCCGGTCTGATTTTTCAATCTGAAAGAAGGAAAAATATTCAGAAATCCGTGGTAGTAGGGGATTGGTATTCAATAAACAAAACTGACTCCGTTAGAATAACGGAATCAGTTTGCTGAAGATATTGACTAAAATATCCATTTATTGCGCTTTGATCTTAGAGGGGGCATAGTAATCAATTGCCTTTTGGTTTACAGTCAGGTTCATGCTGTCTGCCAAATTCACCAGCATTTCTTCAAAGGCATCATCCCGTAAAATATGCAGAAGGCTGGAACGGTAATTGGTGAGTGCTTCTTCTGATTCTGTAATATCATATCGGATCGCTACGATATAACCAAAGTCTTCTTCTCCGTAAATGACTTCTCCATATTCTGCGTTAAAAAAGAGTTCCCGGATGCTGTCAATCAGAGCATCTCTGTTAAAGAACTCCAGATTCCGATCCGGATCCTCTTCAGGCTCTGATGTTTCAGAATTTTCTGTATCGGATGTTTCCGAAGAGGTTTCTGTAGAATCTGTACTAGATTCGTCCGAAGAGGTTTCTGCAGGATCTGTACTAGATTCATCTGAAGAAGTCTCTGCAGAATCTATACTAGATTCATCTGAAGAGGTCTCGGAACTTTCCGTGCTGGATTCTTCCTGAGAAGTTTCAGATTCTTCTGTGTCCCGCTCCAAGACATAATTGGAATATTCATCAATTAAATCATCAATGTTTTCGCCGTTTTCAAGACGCTGTTTATAATCCTCTGCCATATTTTTAAGATTTTCTTTTTCTTCATCACTCACAGCCTGTCCGTTGGAATCGGTAAAGGAGAGGACAATGGGTTTGATCGCAGCGTAATTTTCGGTTAAAGCCTGCAGAAGTTCTTCTTCCGATACTTCTTCAATACCGCCTTCATCATAATAATAATTAAAAAGTGCTGCGGATTTTTCACCGGTGATCATGGTTGCCGAATAAGATTCATAAGAAATGCCGTTTTTTTCATGAATTTCACCAAGGGCACTGCCATCCCAGTTATAAGCCTGTAAAAGGCCATACATATACCACATATAAGCCTCTTCTTCACTCAGACCGTTCCAAAAACTATCAATATAATAATTGATGTCTTCCAGCGTCGTTTCATCCAGAGTCATTCCCAGCTCATCAAATTTTTCATTGGTTGCAATATACTGTTTGGTCAAGCTCAATGCCCGGTCTTTAACCCATTGATTTCCATCTATTCCATCAATCGTCTGTTCATATGGCGGAGTCTCCAGATCTTCTACTTCTAATGAGGCCTCACCCAACGCCTGCACAAGATAGGTCAGATATATACCGGCAGGTATGGTGGTACCGTCTGCTTCTTTGATAATCCAATCTGTATCACTGCCACCGCACGCAGCAAAAGTAAGACAAGTGGTTACTGCCAATATTCCAGCAATAACTTTTTTAACCAACGACATGAAATATTTCCTCCTTGATTTTCTGATATATAACCGGACACAACGAAAAGGACGGAACGTTATATATACTGATTATCTTTTGTGTATAAAACACAATATGTTTTTCATTATACAACATATAAAATAAAAAGTCTATATTTTTCATAAAAAAGTAAAATAAAGACCGTATGAGCTTGCTTGACGCAGAGGGTATCGTGCAGTATAATAAAACAAGTTGATACGCCTAAACAGAACCATCAGAAAGGAAGATGCCTGATGAAGCGTTATGATATTGCAATTATCGGGAGCGGCCCGGCCGGGCTGGAGGCGGCAATCAATGCCAAAATCCGCAACAAAAAGATCATTCTTTTTGGGTCGGCTTCCCTGAGTCAAAAAATAACCGCAGCGCCCAGGATCGGAAATTACCTGGGTTTTCCCGAAATCACTGGAAAACAGTTACAGCAGCGTTTTCTGGAACATCTGGAGCGGATGGAAATATCGATACAGGAAGAACGAATTAATGCAGTTTATTCCATGGGAAGCTATTTTGCTTTAGCTGGACATCGAAATAATTACGAAGCGGAAGCTGTGATTGTAGCCACTGGAATTGAAAATGCCAAACCCTTTGAGGGAGAGGAGCGGCTGCTGGGCAAGGGGGTCGGTTATTGCGCTACATGCGATGCACCTTTATATCGCGGAAAAACAGTTTGTGTGATTGGATATAATGAAGAGGCCGAACAGGATGCGAATTTTGTGGCGGAACTAGCTGGACAGATCTATTATATCCCCATGAAGCCGGTCCATAACAAACTGGATCACCGGATTACCGTGCTGGAGGATCGCCCGATGGCTATTTTGGGGGACGATCGAGTCACCCATCTGCATATGAAGTCCCACTCTATCCCGACAGACGCGGTATTTATTTTACGGGACAGTGTATCTCCTTCTTATCTGGTGCCGGGTATTGAAATGGAAGATGGCTTTATCAAAGTAGATATGCATATGCAAACCAGTTTACCGGGACTGTTTGCGGCAGGGGACTGCACAGGAAAACCGCATCAGTATATGCGTGCGGCTGGACAGGGGCAGACTGCTGCTTTGAATGCCGCTGCCTATCTGGACCGTAGGCGTGCCGGATTGGTTTGACAGTGAACATGATGATAAATGGCCTGTGTATGATAAATTCTTTATCATACACAGGCCATTTCAGCAGATTATTTTAATGGTACTGGAACTTCTATAGACAGGTGCAGTGAATAAAGGATACAGTCTGTTACAGGCTGCTCAAAAACCTTGGATAGCGCATGTTTATAGTAAGCAAGCTGATCGGCGTACCGTTGTATCAGAATATCCGGGGAAGAAACCCTGTCTGTTTTATAGTCAATAATTACAATACCATTTTTCTCTACCAAAACCATGTCGGCGATTCCCTGAATCAAAATCGATTCATTTTCCGGGCCGTCCGGGAACAGGGCAGAGGCGGGAATTTCATCCATGAATTTAAATTCCCGTATTGTTTTTTCAGCGGCAAAAATCCGCTGCATTAAACCCGAATGCAGAAAATTCTGTATCAGATTCAGATTAATACTTGCCGCTTCTTCTGATGTCAGAAATGCCTGCTCCGTTAATCGTTGCAATTCTTTGGGGAGATCTTTCAGTGCAGCATGAAAATTGACAAACTGCATAAAAGTGTGCAGGGCCGTTCCACGTTCAGCCGGAGAAAGGCCGGCTGAACGATTGGATACCGAAATTTGCCGCGATGTCAGATTGCTTTGAACTTTTCCAGCTGCCGGATCTGGCACAGAAGATCTGTGTGCTAATTGCGTAACAGAAAATTTAGAAGGTATTTTTGTAGCCGCTGTATACGGATATACCCAATCAATTTGTTTTTGCAGCCTTTGCAGATCTTTCGGATCCGGCTGCATTGCAGATATAGAAGCCACAGACGCCTCCTCTGCCGTATGGGCGCACGGAATATACTGGATCTGCAGGGAACATACGGCGTGGCATCCCATCTTTTTTTCATCCAAAGAAACCGCATCCGTTATGCCGGCCATTGAACGAAGCAGAGCGGCCGACGGATTACGCAGAGCAGCTGCAAGAATCCAATCTGCTGTTGAGGATGCCTGTCCGACCGTATAGGGACGAAATGGGATTGTTTCGGGCAGGCTTTGCGCCAACTTGCAGAGTTTATCTGTCCAGTGATCTCCACACATAGTCAAAATCAGTTTTTCGCGGGCACGGGTCATCGCCACATACAGCACCCGCATCGATTCGCTTAATGCAGTTTGCCGCGCGCGGATTCTCGAAGCACAGAGGGGAACAGAGCGATATTTCTGCATCGTTTCGCGATTTTTAATCATCAGAGAAACGCCAAGTTCCGGTTCAATCAGCAGTTCTCCATTTAGATCCTGCAGGTTAAATTTTCGACAACATCCAGCTATAAAACAAATAGGAAATTCGAGTCCTTTACTGCGATGGATACTCATAATCCGCACAGATTGACCAGATGCGGATACGCTGTTGGCAGATTCAAAATCACCGCCACCTTCCATCGCCCGGTCAACAAAGCGAATAAACCCAGACAATCCCTTATAACCGGCAGCCTCATATTTTTCTGCATAAGTCAACAGGAGGCGCAGGTTGGCACGTTTACGTGCACCCGATTCCATTGCGCCGACAATAGCGGCAAACAGCGTATCATCATAGATCATACGGATCAGTTTTGCAACTGGCTGACATATGCTTTCCCTTCGCAATTTTTCCAATAATGTCACAAAGTCTGCACATTTTGTATTCTCTTTGGCTTGTATGGACAGGCAGATATAAAGCGGAACATCCGGTTTAACCAACCGGATTTCTGCAATTTCTTCTGCAGAAAAGAAAAACATGGGAGACATCAGGACCGACAAAAGCGGGATGTCCAGCAAAGGATTATCAATCACCCGCAAAAGATTGAGCATTATGACGATTTCACGGGAATCAAAATAGCTGGTGGTGCGGTCGCACCAAACATCAATGCCCTGTCTGGCCAGTTCCCGTACATAAAGATCGGATTGTCCCTTGGTTGTCCGGAGCAAAATTGCAAAATCTCCGGGAGTACAGGGACGCATGCCGCCCTGTCCGTCACTAACGGGAAATCTTTCTTCCAGCATGCGCCGAATTTCCTGGCCGATATGCCGGGCTTCCAATGTGGTACTGTCTGTTTCTGCATCCCCATCGGATTCAATTAGATGAATTTCTGTATCTGCCCGTTCATTGGGCGGATAACTATCATGCGCAACAAGTTCTTCCGAAGAATCATAATTGACTCCTCCAAAGCTTTCTCCCATCAACTGCCTGAAGAAGAAGTTGACAGAAGCCGTAACCTGATAACGGCTGCGAAAATTTTTCACCAGCGATAAGCGCGCAGGAAAAAGGCCTGTATCAAAATCAGAAAAACGCGCCCGTTTTTCAATAAAAATTTCCGGCATAGCCTGACGGAAGCTGTAAATGCTTTGTTTGACGTCTCCAACCATAAAAAGGTTGGTCTCATCACGTGAAAGAGCATGAAATAACAATTCCTGTGTTTTATTCGTATCCTGAAATTCATCAATCAGGATTTCATCAAAATTATCTGATAACGCCTGGCATAATTCTGTACGCTGATAACCGTTTTCCGTTTCATGGATCAGAAGCTTGATGGCCAAATGTTCCAGATCGGCAAAGTCCAGCAGATTTTTTTCCTGCTTATACTCGTCCAGCCTGCCACTATAGGCCTTAACCAGCTCAAAGAGGCAGGAGATGAATGGTTCCTGAGCAGCAATCTCTTCTTCGACAATATCCAGCGGACAAGAAATATATTCATCCCGGAGTTTGCCGATCAAGTTTTTTACATCTTCCCGCAGCGATTTGACCCTTTCCTGGCGCTGGGTATCCGGGTATTTTTTCAGTGCGCCCAGGCGTATAAATTCCTGTGTCTGGAGGGCAAAATTCAGGTGATCCCAGTCCCGCCGCACTGCTTTTTCTAAAAGATTTTCGAGCTGTTTGCGGTCTGAAACCAGCGCATCTGCGTATGCCTGATACATCACCGGATCTTCAGCAGCCAGGGTCAGTGCCAGGTCATTCAAAGAGAGCGCTTCCTGTAAAGCTTGTTTGGCCTCTTCTAAAATCAGCTGAATAAAGGGGCTGTTTTCTACGTTTTCCGGCCGGTATAATTGCTGTTTCTGTTCCAGCCAGGTAAAGGGAAAGGGAAAGGAACGAATCGCCGTATAGATCCGCTGGATGGCTGCGATCAGCGCGCTGTCATCCCTGCGTGAAAAATAGTCGGCCAGTGAAAGGAAGACAGGATCTCCTTCTTCATAATATTGGGATAGAATATCGTTCATAGCCTTTTCCTGCAGATCCGTCAATTCCATTTCTTCAGCAACACGGAAATCCGGAGAAATTCCCAGTTCGTTAAAATGTGCCCGCACCAGCGTATGGCAGAAAGAGTCAATCGTGCTGATCGGCGCCTTGTGCAGCAGAAGCTGCTGCCGCAGCAGAATTCTGTCATCCGGATACAGGGACAGAAGATGATGAATCTTTTGTGCAATTCGCTGCCGCATTTCCTCTGCAGCAGCCCGTGAAAAAGTGACGATCAGCATCCGGTCCGCATCTACCGGATGTGTACGGTCGGTTATTTTGGAGATGACCCGGTCTGTCAATACAGAGGTTTTTCCGCTTCCAGCTGATGCAGAAAGCAGCAAAGAACCGCCGCGGGCAGTAACCGCTTTCTGTTGTTCCGGTGTTAGCCGCGGAAGAAGCAGATCATCCAGTATTTCCTGTGTGAGCTGTACGGATTCTGGTCTTCCAGAGGAAATTGATTCTTCCACGAGCTATCCCTCCATTTCTTCTTTGATTTGCCGCAACAGGGTTTGTCTGTCCAGTTTAGCAACCGACAACACTTCATCAGTCGGTTCGTGGCCGCATACAGCGCGGTAATCGCAGTATGTGCAGGGAGAAAATCCACTGTTTTCAGCAGGAACGGCCGAAATTTTTCCGTCCAGAAGCCGGTCGTGCATCTGTGCCAGCAGTTTTTCTGCATAAGCCATTAATTGTCCCATTTCTTCCAGAGAGACCAAAGACTCTAACGTGGAGACGCTGAATGAACCGTCTTTTTTGCGGCCAACCGGAATAAAGATTCCTTTTTGGCCGGATATAACCTGCTCCATGGCGTCCAATACAGCGTCGTCCTGTAAGAGCAGCCCATTGGCGCGATATTCTCCCAACAATATTTTTTCCGTATCCTCCGGCGAGGCATCTCTACCCAATGAGGGTTCTGGTGCGACTGCCGGCATATACAGAATACCAGCCGGAAGTACATTTTTATATACACCCGCATGCGGGTCACGGCCGGTTTCCCAAAGCGCAAACAAATAAAAGAGCATTTGCAGATTTAAACCATAATACACATCACTTAAACGAAAATCTTTTCCCTGACCGCTTTTATAATCTACAACACGGACATATTTGTAACCATTTTTTTCTAAAAGGTCTACCCGATCGATGGTTCCGCTTAACTGAACAGAACCATTCTTCGTCTCTACAGAAAGCGGAAAAACCTGGGAATTTTTATTTTCTGTATAGGATTGAATAGACAGCTCAAAATCGGAAGGGATAAATTCTGTATGTTGAAACTCGGATTGCAGGCGGGAAAGAAGTTTAACCAGTGTCGTGCGGGTGCGATTATACAGGTATAAAAAACGCTGATCTTTTGTATCCGCTCCAGACATAACCTCTTCCAGATACGCGGCAAGAACATTCTGTACAGTTTGTCTGATCTCTTTGTCATTCAAATCCATAAATGCCTGAAAGTCTCGTGTAACCGTATACAGTACATGATGTAGAAGAGAGCCGGTTTCCAGCGGGTTTAGTTCTGCGCGTTTTCGTGCACGTGCTTTTAACCCGGTTTCGCAGAAATAGGAAAACGGGCAGCGATAAAACTTTTCCACTCTGGTTGGAGACAGCCGCATATCCCGTCCGAATAAACGAACAGCAACGTCACGACTGGAAATCTGAAAAGGCGTCTTATTGATTGCAGCAGATAGACGTTCCAGTTGCAGGCGCCGTTCGGGCTTATCGGAAAAATAACTGCGCAAAGCCGCTATCTGAGGGGTATTTTCCTTAAAATTATGCGCCAGGGCTGAAAAAGCGGAGGCTTCATTTTGACAGAGTTCCAAAGAATCCTTGAAGGGAAGCGGCGCATCCGGAAACAGGTTTTCTACACTTGAGAATACTTCGGACGGCAGAAGGGGGGCACCAGAAAGATCAGCTGTATATCGCGACAGATAGAGTCGTTCTGAAGAGCAGCACAGCTTATGATACGCAATAAAGCGTTCTTCCAGAATACGGTGTGTCGTGTCCGCTGCAAGAGAAATTCCCATATCCTGCAATGTGCGGCGCTGTGCATCTGTAAATATACCCTGTTCCGTTGGAATTTCCGGAAAACTGCCCTCATTCACCCCGAGAATAAAGGCCACTTTAGGGCTGTCTGTCCGCATCCGGTCCGCAGAACCAACGGTTACAGCGTCCAACGTATGCGGGATTTTTCCCATATCATAGTTTTGTAACCCAACCAGAAATAGAGATTGAAAACGCGTAAGGGTTAGAGGAGCAGACCCGGCCGCCTGCTGAATTTGCAGTAAAATATCCTCCAATATATCCCACAAACGATTTTCTTCATTTATTGCACGTACCTGTTCTGGGTCCGTTCCATCTGCCTCCTGATTGAGCCGTAGTAGACGCTCTTCCGCGCCCAACAGAGAAAGTGCCGAACGAATTTGTGCATGAATGGCTTCTGCTGGTGCCTTAGCGCCCAAGGAACGGAGAGAATCTACCGCAGTATATAACGGGGCACGCAGCCGATTCAGATCAGCCAGACGAATCTTTTCCTGTTCTGAAAAACGGGAAGAAAAACCATTGGGATTTGCCGTAAAAGGTATGGACAGCTGGCTGCCGGACAGATTCCAAATATATAGATAATTTTCAAAGTCTGCTATTTCCTGTATTGTATAACGGGTAACACCGCTTTTGAGCATGCCAAGCATACTGTCCAAATCATAATGACTGCCGGCAGCCTGCAGAAGAAGGATCACAAAACGGATGAGCGGCTGAGTATCAATCCCTTCCCGCAAATCCATAAAAAAGGGAATATCGTACCGAACAAACGCCGCTTCCAGCAAATTCTGATAGGGTTCGATTCTGCGTGCTAAAAGGACCATATCCCGATAGCGGTAGCCGTCTTCTCTGACAAGCCGCCGTATTTCTGAAAGCACTCGGTCAATTTCTTCATAAATACCGGGAGATTCCATGGTACGAACCGTATTTTGGGTCTGATCCCAAGACGGACGGCGGCTGCGCAGTACATGTTGTTCCAGGTGCACAAGAGCCGCAGAATGATAACGATATGGCTGCGTCAGGTGCACTGGTGCTGCTACGGGAATATTCAATTCTCTGGCCATCTGTTTCCAGGCAGAAGCTGTATCCCGTACCGTTTCAAACAAACGATCATTCCCAGGTTCCATACACAGGCTGATATATACCTCATCTGCATTTTCCAGTATTTCTCTGGTCATTTGATACTGTGCAGCTGTAAATCCTTTAAACTCATCTAAAAAGACAGCTTTTCCGTGAAAAAATTCTGTTCCGCGCACTTTCTCAAGCGCACGCATCAAATCATCCAACGGATCTCGGTATGTACGTTCGAGCATGGCGTTATAAGTGGTATAGAGCAGGGAAATATCCGCCAGTTTTTTTTCAAATCCCTCTTGAATATTGGAAACATGGGATATCGATTCTGCAAAGCCTTCTGGGGAGATCCCGGCGTTTTTAAGTTCAGAAACGGCATCCAGCATCAGCCTGATAAAACCAAAATCTGATATGGATTTCCGATAAAATTGCAGAGCGTCCTGGATTTCTTCTACCGCCAGGCTCATCAGTACACTGCGGGAAACATCGTCAGCGTAGCGGCCGGCCAGGCCGCCATATTGTTTAAAAATTTCATGCGACAGCCTTTTAAAACTTAAAATATCAGCATATTGCAGCAATTTCGGTCCCAGTATATAATACAGCTCATCCGGTTGATCATCCTGATCTGCCGTATAAAAACTTTTTTCGGTTTCAAAGCTGAACTGTTCCGGAACCAGCAGGATACTGTGTAGCCCTTGCTGAGCGCGCTTGTGGATTTCCTGACGGATATAAAATGATTTTCCTGTGCCGGCACGTCCGGTAATCAGATGCAGCATAAACATTTCCTTTCTAATCAGCATGACTCGTTTTGACAGGACCAATCATAAACCGACAATGATTGGTCAGACAAAAACGATCTTTTTCCTATTCATAAGAGTATCGTATTTTTAGAATTTCGTCAATTGTTTTACACGAATGGGACCAGAAAATATTTGTAAAAAGCTCTGTGGGTCATAGATGTAAAAAGACGTGTTAAAAAGAAACAGTCAGCTGGTACACTCATCAGCTGACTGTTTCTTTTTAGGCCATTGTAAATTCAATCAACGCACCTTCAGCAATTTGTGCATGGTGTATGATATAGCTGTCATAGGGCTGCCCGTTAATAGAAATTGAGGCGATTCTGGTGTTTTCCGGAGAGAAATTTTTGACCCGGAGAATGATCTCCTTTCCATTGGCCAGTGTAACGGCACATTCTTCAAAAGAAGGGGCCAACAAATAGTAGATATCCTGACCAGCGTTTGGGAAAAATCCAAGGGAAGCAAAAATATACCAGGCACTCATGGTTCCGGCATCATCATTGCCAGGATAAGCGGACAGGGTATAACGCTGCATCAGCCGGCGGGTATATTCGGAAATAAGCTCCGGGTGGTCGGTATAAGCAAAAAGAAAAGGGGAAAGGAAAGCGGGTTCATTTCCAAAATCAATCAAATCCTGTTCCAGTCCATATTTCAGGCGCGCTTCAAATGGATCTTTTCCTCCGCAGAGTGCAATCAGCTTTTCAATATCATGGGGCATAAAGAAAGAGTATGTCCATGAATTTCCTTCATAAAAATACTGATTCCAGGAAC
This sequence comes from Candidatus Falkowella caecavicola, assembly GCA_904420125.1. GTDB lineage: Bacteria > Bacillota > Clostridia > Oscillospirales > Ruminococcaceae > Falkowella > Falkowella caecavicola. The sequence goes on from CAJFUK010000075.1 coordinate 12,140, forward strand.
CCCATTGCTGTTTCGGATCAATCGGAACAAAGCGTCCGTCTGTTTGTCTGGGTGCAATAAATCCCTTGAATCCATCACTTTCCAGATCAGGATTAAATAAATGAGTCCACTGATGTGAACGTTCTAAATATTTTTGATAATCCTCGGTTTTTCCAAGGCCTTTGGCAACCTGAGCCGTACAGTAATCATTGTAAGCATACTCCAGCGTATAAGAACAGGACATAATGCCTGCTGGAATATATCCATTATTTTGATAGCTGGCCATGTTGGAATCCAGTGCATTCGGTTTTTCCCAGCCCTGCCATCCATGTCGTTCATTTTCCGCATTATATTTAAGGAGTGCATAAGCCTGTTCCCAGTCGATCCCCTGTACACCCTTTACATATGCTTCGGCAATAATATTGTCAATATTATTGCCGCCCTGTTCGGTCCAGGTTTCCTGTCCGGCTACGAATGTATCATGTACCATCCCGTTTGCGGCAAAGCGGGTCAGATAGGACTGGATTGTTTCCGTGACCATTTCCGGATAAATCAGAATATTCAAAGGATACACTGTACGAAACGTGTCCCAAGTCGCATAATGGTCATCCCACATCGGCGCGTCTTTATAGACGGCATAATCGTTTGTACGATCCCGCGGCATTAATTGGGAACGGAAAAGACAGGTATAAAAAATCGTCAGCGCTTCTTTATCTTCAGATTTTACCCGAATTTTAGAAAGGCGGTCATTCCAGAGGTTAATGGCCTGCTGTTTAACAGCGATATAGTTCCAGTCTGGAATTTCCTCAGTCAGCCATTTTTCCGCCTGCTCAATGCTTTTAAAAGAAATCCCCACTTTTGCCATTACCTTATTTTCTGTCCGGCTGTCAAACTGCAAATAGACGCCCGCCGGCGTATCTGCGCTGGCAATAAAAATAGAGTCCTGTCCGTTCATGATCCTTTGATCCAAAAAGGTACCATATGCAACCGCGGGCTGATTGATTTCACAGTAATAATGAACCGTATATTCGCCGTCCCCAAAACCGCCGCTAAAGGTTCCTTTTCCCGACACAACCGTACCTGTATCCGTTATGCTGACCGTTGCCGAAAGATTTTTGGCCGTTCCCCCAATCTGTGCGATATACTGAGGGACATTGTGTGCAATATCAAACAGCAGCGTAGCCTGATTTGGCTCGGAGGACTGAGGAAATGTAAATTCATAAATGGTGGAATGATGTTCTGGTGTAAAACGTACATCAATATCATATTTGGTTAAAGTAACACCATATTCATATGCTTTGGCTTTTTCATTGCTTTTAGGAGAAGTATGTCCTTCCGGCGTCACATCCAGTCCCATTTGCGGTGAAATCAGGAACTGCCCGTATTTTCCATAACCTGCCCCATTGACATGAAGCTGCGAAAAACCGATGATATCGCTTTGATAATCATACCCATCATGACTCCCATTCGGTGTATCCGGTCCGGGATTGACAGAACCGTTTGGCAGTTGTGGCCCAACAGTCGTATTGCTCCAGCCACCGTCGGTACCGATAAACGGATCGACATAATCTACATAATCGATCAGTGGGATATTAGCAGAAACAGTCATCTCTGTGACCTCCTTGTTCTCCTGTTGTTGGAGAGTATCTTGGGCTGCCTGGACTGGGACGACAGCAGATCCCCATATAACGGATAAAGTAACCGCCAGCATGAAAGAAAAGAATCTGTATTTACCTTCCATTGGGGGCCCTCCTTTTGGACGAAAAGTTTTCCTTTATTTATTATATCAGCTTCCTGTCAATCCTGCAATGCTGGTATTGATGACGCCGTGGACTTTTTTCATGCGTGATAAAGAAAGAGTAGAAGTATAAAAAGTTTTACCGTTTCTCTCCTGCCGAATAAGGATGTTAAGAGCAGAAGGAAAACCAGACATAAGGAAAGAGAAACGAGCAAACGGATTTTTTCTGTTTGCTCGTTTTTATGTTCAATATCTGTCATACTAAAAGTGAGGCGGGAAAAACACCGACAGAGACCGAGGCAGGAAAAGACAGAACAGGGGTACGGAGAAAGAGCGGAAGCAGGCCGAAAGATTCGGAAGATTCCCAGCCTTGCCGTCTGACGAAACTTCGAACCTTTCGTCGGGCAGGTGCTGCGGGCGGTGTCCCCTTATGAAGGGGGCGCCGCTTTTTTGCGTTTTAAGAGATTTCATCATCCGTCATATGAAAGACAGAGGTTTGAATGATGAAAGGAGTGGAAAGCAACAGCCTGTCCTGGACGGATAATGGCGGCAAACGGTTTGAAGAAGTAGCGACCTGTCCAGACGATATGGCGGTAATTGGTTCGAAGTCAGCACAGCAAGCCCGAAAAGGCTGTTCGTCTCTCCCGCCGGACGCGGGAGAGACGAATGACACGGGGAGTTGCGGGATATTGTGCTGCCGGGGAAGGAAGCCGCCGTCCTCAAATTCGTGAGAAATCTCACGGGAAAGCCTGTCTTTGCTTCTGTCCCTTCCCACATGGTGTACACGGTTATCGGAGAGAGTACATCAACGCCAAGCATCATACCTATCAGGAAAAGCTGCGGAAAACAGAAGGCCGGGATTTTCGCAACCTGCCGCCTATATGGGAATTAAGGCCGATGCGGAAATCGGACGGAAGCTATCTCAAATATTCAGACGGGAGACGCGTTAAAAAATGGCAGCTTGTATCTTCCTGTTATCGGTGCAAGAACGACCGGAAAGGAACAAAAAGGTCATGCTGTACGTCAGCCGCCAGTTGGGGCATAACCGCATTTCTGTGATTGCCGGGCATTATTTGAATCGGAATTTACAGAGGCAATAATTGCTTTTTCTATTACATAATAAACAAGTATTTTTTTATTTTATGAAGCTTTAAAAAGTGTTGAACAGGAAATACTTGACAAATGAGAAACAGTGGCGGTATAGTTTAGAGAAAAGATGTTTAGCCGAAAAGAGGAACATAGGAGATGGAGTTACAATTTCGTAGGACGATAAAGGCAGAGCTTCCTTTGCTTGAGAAATGGCATTCAACTATTTCTGTAAGAAAATGGATATATATTGATGACTGGACTGAGTATTGGAACACGGTCAGTGCATTGTCGGAATACTACCTTTATTCGGTTTATGAAGAAGAGAGGATGGTTGCGTGGATTTCAGCGGAAATCATAAATGCTACGGTAGCTGTTTGTATCATTGTTGACCCGCTGAAACAACATCGTGGAATCGGGACGGCGGTTGTCAGAAAGATGCTTTCTAACAGTCAAGTGCTGTTTGGCGCGGGTATCAGGAGCTTTCATGCGGCTATCTATGAAGGCAATACTGCAAGCAGAAGGCTTTTTGAGAAGTGCGGATTCCAATGTCAAAATATTTCAAAAGACGGAGAGAGAAGCTATTGTTTTATATTGTGATTCTTTTAAAAGATGTATAAAACAACAAATATGATATCTAACAAACGAGAAAAAGTTTTACACACAAGATATTGACGTTTACTTCAATTATATCGGAATGATACAGTAAACGGAAGGCATATTCAAAGATATGCCTTCCGCCACAAGTCAACTATACATCCTTATTAAGCTGGGGCTTCCTATCCGGCACTTTTGTATTGTGCCGGATAGGCTGTTTGTCGGCCTCAAACAAGGTCATTATTTGACAGCACGTATCATCGGTGTATGATCGTCCTCCGGCAAAAATCCAATCAGTTCGACTGTGGAGAATCCTGCATCTTTGATGGCCTGGATTTCATGCTCGAGGGTTAAGGGCGTATCAAAATGTACGAACACATCATCTGCAATGCCGTCACGCATACGTCTGCGTTTACATTCAGCAAATACCAGTTTTTCTATTTCCTGTGTTGTAGCAATATAATCACACTCCAGATACACGCCGCCAGGTTTTAAGCACTGAAGCAGTTTGCGGAACAATACCTGCTTCTTTTCAGCTGTAAAATGGTGCAGCGTTTCAAAGGATATTGCGGCATCAAAACAATTTTCGCCGAAATCGTGCAAAAAGTAGTCATCATGAATCATTGTAAGCTGTCTGCCAGCATGCTTTTGCCGTAACTTGGCAAGCATCTCCGCAGATAAGTCAATTCCGGTGACCCGCAAAGATGGATAGCGGAGAAAAATATAATCCAGCTCCAGTCCTGTGCCGCATCCTATATCCAGCAGGTTTTCTATGGAAGACGGCAATAGCTCGGCCATCCATTTATAATGATTTTTCCAGGCAGACATATGTTCTTCATAATCGTTGACTCGTGCATCAAAAAAAGCACTCATTGTTTCAAGAGGATCATCTCGCGTATCTTCAAGCCATTTTTTTAATTCCAAATAATCGTTATTCATCACACAAACGCTCCTCACAAAAGTAAATGACAGGGAATAAGAAGCTATCAAATAACATAAATACCTGTTGCAAGTTATCACAAAGGTGCTGTCCTGTAAATAAAAATAACAGCAACTATTTTAGCTGCTGTTATTTTTATTTACAGATAGCACGGATACTTTTCAGAAAAACAATAAAATCAGACATATTGCCTGTGCGATAGGGGGTCAGATAGGTCTGCAACGGCAGGGCAGGGGAAATATCCCGCATATTGCGAACAGGAAATGTAAGCGTAACCGTTGTTCCGGCACCTGGTGTACTTTCTATCGTGCATGTTCCCTCAATTTGTTCGCAAAGCTGTTTAACAACAGTCATTCCGATTCCCGCTCCGGCAGAATCTCCGGAGACCGGATCATAGGAGAAATAAGGGTCAAAAACATGGGCAAGACAAAATTCATTCATTCCGTATCCATGATCGCGGATAGAAATCTGATAGTTATCATCCTGTGCTGCTGTCAAAATCTCAATATGTTTATCCTCCAGCGTATATATACAGGCATTCGAAAGCAGATTCAGTAAAATCAGACTCAACTTTTCGGGATCTGTATCGCACAGAATCAATGACCGCTGCGTTTGACAGGATAAAGTATATCCCTGCTCCTGCAGCAGCTCAGCGGCGGAGGTGAAAAATTCCTGAATAAACCCATTCAGTTCAATTTTTTGAACATGGTTTTCTGCCAGATCAGCATTCAGCCGGGTATATTCCATATAGTTTCGAAGAGAGCGAAGCAGTTCATAACTGCTCTGTTCAATCACAGAAAGCCGTTCCATACAGACGGCATCCTCTGGCAGAAATTCAGAAATGGTCTTGCGAATAGATGGCAGTACGCCAAAAATACGGGAAATCGGATTTCGAAATCCAGCCCCAGCCGTAGAGATATGACGCAGAATTTCTGCCTTTTTATTATCAAGTTCTGACTCATTCATTCTTATCACCCTCTCTTCATAGAATCCGGAAAGGAACCTCTACAATTTTTCTATAATTATAAAAGTTTTTAGGCCAGAAGTAAAGAGCAACAAAGAAAATTTTTTGAAAAATTTATAATTTTCTATAAAATCAAGATTTTGTTATATGGAATCCCTGACAAATATACGGGAACCAAAAAATATTTTACAAAAAAACCGTTAAAATTTAAACAAGGCTCTTGTATATTGGAAATTTATTTGGTAGAATATACACTAGAATATTTTATAGGAGGAATTCTTTCATGGCTATTAAAATTGGTATTAATGGTTTTGGCAGAATTGGCCGTTTGGTTTTCCGTGCGGCAATGAGCCAGCCGGATATTTTTGAGGTTGTAGGCATTAATGATCCGTTTATTGATCTGGACTACATGGTATACATGGTTAAATACGACACCATCCATGGCCAGTTTAAGGGCGAAGTAAGCGTGGAAGGTGACAAGCTGGTTGTAAACGGTCAGAAAATCAATGTCTATGCTTGCATGAGTCCGGAAGAAATTCCGTGGGGTACATGCGGTGCAGATTATGTTGTAGAGTCTACCGGCGTATTCTGTACAACAGAAAAGGCTTCTGCACATTTAAAAGCAGGCGCTAAAAAAGTTGTTATTTCTGCTCCGGCAAAAGATAAAGAGACCCCGACTTTTGTATGCGGTGTTAACCTGGACAAATATACAAAAGATATGAAAGTTGTTTCTAACGCATCCTGCACCACAAACTGTCTGGCTCCGCTTGCTAAAGTAGTCAATGACAATTTTGGCATTGTAGAAGGTTTGATGACAACCGTTCATTCTACCACTGCTACTCAGAAAACAGTGGACGGGCCTTCCAAGAAAGACTGGAGAGGCGGCCGTGCAGCAGCTGGTAATATCATTCCTTCTTCTACCGGCGCCGCAAAAGCTTGTGCACTGGTTATTCCGGAACTGAAAGGTAAATTGACCGGTATGTCTTTCCGCGTACCGACATTGGATGTTTCTGTTGTTGATTTGACCTGCCGTCTGGAAAAATCCACCACATATGAAGAAATCTGCGCAAAAGTCAAAGAAGCATCTGAAGGCGAAATGAAAGGTATCCTCGGTTATACAGAGGATCTGGTTGTTTCTTCTGATTTCTACAGCGATCCGAGAACCTCTATCTTCGATGCACAGGCTGGTATCATGCTGAATGAAAACTTTGTGAAACTCGTTTCCTGGTATGACAACGAATGGGGTTATTCCAACAAAGTTCTTGAGCTGATCAAGCACATGAACAAAGTGGACAACCAATAAGTTTTCAACATGTTTACGGATCACGGTACTTTCCATCAGGAAGGTGCCGTGATTTTTTCGTCTTGGAATTTCCGATCCTATAAAAATGCAAACCATTGGTACAAATTAATCATACCCCCTTGGCTGTCTGCATATATATCGAAATAGAATGATTGCAGCAAAGAGGGTGCGTAATAATGGGGAATGTGGAAGACAGAAGTGTATTGCTGGCACAATATATTATTGATCATAAGGCGACCGTGCGCAGTACAGCAAAAGAGTTTGGAATCAGCAAATCCACAGTGCATACAGATGTGACCGAACGGCTGAAAAAGATCAACCCTCAGCTTTTCACAAAAGTCAAGGAAATTTTAGATATAAACAAACGGGAACGACATATACGTGGCGGTTTGGCAACACGTAAAAAGTATAAAGGAGAAGATTAAAAAATTTGTACAGAGAAGCAGAACAGGGCGATATATCTGGTATGAACATATCAGATATATCGCCCTGTTCTGCTTGAATGATCTGCTGTTTTGACAGATCAGCCTCTTATTTCATCATATAGGAAATATCATCAATCATTGTGCCGACCGCTTTCATGGCTTTTCCAGCCTTCTTGCGCATCATTCTGGCACGGTTACTCTTTGCCTGTGTAATCATAATCGCTGTAGCACCAACAGCCATACCAACCGCGGCACCCTTGGCAATGTTACTCATTTTCATAAAATACCCTTCTTTCTTCATCAAGATCAGGAAGCAAAATCGCCTTTCTCTACAGACGACTGATTTCCTGTGCTTAGTTTGCCCGGAAACCAACGGAACATCATAGAAAATCCGTGGAAATTTACAGAAATCTTTCTACATATCTTATAATAAAGCCAATATATATCTGCATCTTTTTGTTTATTATCATATATCTTGTGAATCTGTCGATCCAGCGAAGAATATTAAACAAGCATATTATATAAAATTTTCCTTATATTTTTCGATATTTCTATGTTTATTATATAAATTTCCAAGGAAATAAAAATTTTTTGTGATAATTGAAAGATTTTAAAAAATCGTCTATAATCAAATTGTAAATCGACTTACGGATATTTTAAACGTTTAAAATCATTTCGGAGGAAATTTTATGTCGCAAAACGAATGTCTTGTGGCAGCCATTCATGATTTGTCTGGCTTTGGCCGGTGTTCCTTATCTGTGATTCTGCCCACATTATCTGCTATGGGAATTCAGGTCTGCGCGATACCTACAGCAGTGCTTTCGACGCATACCGGGGGGCTTGGAGAGGTGGTCCATCGGGATCTGACAGACTATATTGCACCGACTCTACAACATTATCAGGAGATCAATCTCCATTTTGACTGCGTATATAGTGGATTCTTGCTTTCGCAGGCCCAATTTGAGCATTGCGATCAGTTTTTCAAAAGCTATCCTGAGGCACTGGCGGTGGTTGATCCGGTGATGGGTGATCATGGAAAGACTTACCGCACCTGTACTCCAGAGATACGCGCGGAGATGCGGGAACTGGTGAAACGTGCAGATGTGATTACCCCCAACTTGACAGAAGCAAGGATTTTGCTGCAGGAAGAATATTCCGATGTGCCGTTGACTGTTTCAGAGGCCAAGAAACTCCTGCTCCGCCTGAGCCATCTGGGACCGAAATATGTGCTGATTACAGGGGTGGAAATGGTCAATGGTGTCCTGTCCAATTTGGGATATGACAGTACGCGCAATGCATTCTGGCATGTAGAATGCGATTATGTACCGGTTTCCTATCCGGGAACCGGTGACATTTTTGCCAGTATTATTGTTGGTTCTCTGCTGTCGGGGGACAGCCTGCCGATTGCAATGGAGCGTGCTACCCGTTTTCTGGAGCTGGCCATTAAAACCACTTTTAGTTATGGCACAGATCCCCGTTATGGTGTAATGTTGGAGAAATCTTTGCCCTGGCTGACACAAAAGCATTCCCTGCAAGGGTATCATATATTGTAATGAAAGATAAGGGGATTATGTATGTGCGATCGAAACAATAAAAAAGTTACTGTAAAACTCATCACCTTTGTTGGCTTATTGGCAGCGCTTGTATGCGTGGCTTCCGGCTTACGTATTCAGTTTCCGACACCGGTTGGAACGGGTGCGGTTCATTTTGGAAATATTTTTTGTCTGCTGTCCGGCCTGTTGCTTGGCGGTCCATGGGGAGGTGTTGCAGCTGGATTAGGGTCTTGTATTTACGACCTTTTATCCAATTATGCTTCCTCTGCTCCCTTTACTTTAATTTTTAAATTTGTGATGGCCTATGTTTGCGGGCTGATTGCACATCGTTCTGTGACATCTTCGGAAAAATCTACTGCATACAGTACGGTTATTCGTTATGTACTGGCGGGTGTTGCGGGACAGGTGGCTTATATTATTCTGTACTGTGGAAAAAGTTTTCTGTCAGCGATTTGGTTTAAGCAGGTTGAATTGGAAACTGCATTAATTGATACTGCGGCCAAGGGAGCGGCCTCGGGTATTAATGCGATTATTGCGGTAGCGATTTCGGTTCCGCTTTATTTGGTATTAAAAAAGGCATTAATTAAAGCAGGAATGGAAGATGCATTACATTTGGCATAATTTTATATTCAGGGAAAGGAGAGGCGCGAGATATTCGCGCCTCTCCTTTTGTCATGGACGAATATTTATCCATGAACAAAAAAGCATAAAATAAAATTTGAAAAAGCAGAGAAACATTCTTCATAAATTTCAAAAATTCGTACATAGTATGAACAAGCATCTTTTATTATGAAAGAAAGCGGGGAATCACATGCTGAAAATCATTTTATATGGCTGGGACAATGGGCGAAAAGATCTGTTGCGTCGAAATCTATCTGCTTTTTTTAAAGTAACGATCCCAGGAGAGGATAAAATGATTTCCTATGGGCGAGGTGAAGAACTGATCCTTTCTTCTTATGAGACAGCGCGTGAAATATATGCCGATCCCTGTTTATTGATTGTACAGGAAAAAGCCAATTTAAAAAAAATACGAAAAATTTCAAAACAGGCTATGGCTGTATTTCATTCTGAACAATCAGAACAGCTGGCTGAACTGGTTCGTCTGGGTATCCCTGTAATTCCCTGTGGCATGTCGTTAAAAGATACGGTTACTTTTTCCAGTTTAGCACAGGAAGAAGCCGTTGTTGCCTTACAAAGAAGTATACCCTCTCTATATGGCGATCATTGTGAACCCATGGAAATTCCAATTTCTTTTACAGATGCGCCAGATCCTTATACACTGCTGTGTTTTGCATTCATTTTATTTATTCTTCTGCCGCCGGATGTTTTGACACGTCGGGAAATACGGTTTGAATCCCAGATCTAAGATTTTTCGGCTGAAATTTCCACTTATAGAATCTTTGCAGATGTCTATACTAGTACTGCAAACGCAAAACCGCAAACATGATTTTGAAAAAACATGAACAAAAGGAGAATAATCATTATGTCTAGTAAAAATAATACAGTAATGGTTCCGCAGGCTAGAGAAGCAATGGACAAATTTAAAATGGAAGCTGCCAACGAAGTTGGCGTTAACCTGAAAAACGGTTATAACGGCGATCTGACTTCCCGTCAGGCTGGTTCTGTAGGCGGACAGATGGTTAAGAAAATGATCGAAGCTTACGAGAACTCCCTGAAGTAAGTACCGAAGCTGAACATTTTCCTCAATAAGAAAAGAGGTACGGATTTTCCGTACCTCTTTTCTGTGTTTTCACGCAACTAAGCCCTGAGTTAAAAATTTGAAAGAGGTATATATACAGCGTAAGCGGATAGGATAGAAAAGAATATGAAAGAAAGAGGGCAAAAACTGTATGGCGAAAAAAAGAAAAAAAATATTTTTTTGGATCGGTTGTTTCGCTGTACCGGTATTATTAATGCTGGCAGTCTATATACGGCTGGGGATTTATCCTTTTGGAAGCCATAGTTTGCTGACATCAGATATGTCCAGTCAATATGCTGCTTTTTTTTCTGCATATAGACGAACCATCCTGGAAGAAGGCGGCAACTTTCTGTATTCTTTTCAAAAATCACTGGGAGGAAATATGTTAGGCCTTTTTGCCTATTATCTGGCCAGCCCATTGAATGTATTGCTTCTTCTCTTTCCTCCTGATTCATTGACCGAAGGTATTCTCTGTTTAACCTTATTAAAACTGGGGCTTTCTTCTGTTTCATTTGCTTATTTTCTGCGCAGGACATTTTGCAGCCGGCCAATTCATACCTTGCTGTTTTCCTGGATGTATGCTTTATGCAGCTATAACATTGTATATCAGCAAAATCTTATGTGGCTGGACGGTGTTATCTTTCTGCCAATCGTTATTTGGGGACTGGAAAAAATTATACGCGGAGAACGTGGCTGCCTGTACAGCGCGGTGCTTGCCTTGACTTTGATTTCCAATTATTATATCGGGTATATGATCTGCATTTTCTGTATTTTGTATTTCATATACCGCGTTTTGTTAAATGGTAAGCAGCAGAATGGTCTGCGAAAGCAAATGACTGCATTTATCGGTCATTCAGCACTATCTGGAGGGATCAGCGCATTTTTACTGCTTCCCACTTTTGCTGATCTTTTAATTTCTAAGGCCAGTGAACCGGGCACAGCCGCACATGGATTGAAATTTATGCCATGGGATCTCTTTTCTAAATTGTATATCGGCGCTTTTGATTATACCGATATGCAATATGGATTACCGAATATTTACTGCGGCGTATTGGCTGCTATACTACTTCTCTTCTATTTTTTTAACCGCCGGATTTTGAGGAGAGAAAAACTTTTTTCTGCCGGTTTGCTGGCTGTTCTGATTATATCCATGTCTGCAGATACAATCAACCGTATCTGGCATGGCATGCAGGAGCCCATTTGGTTTCCATACCGTTACTCTTTTATTCTAAGTTTTCTTGTACTTTGCCTTGCCTACCGGGCATTGGTTCATATGGAAGCAGTAGAACCGTTGCCGCTATTTGGCGTTTTATCCCTTTGGGTGATTGCCGGTGTGCTGGCCGGAGAAAAACGTTTTATCAGTCAAGGACAAGTGGGAATCACCTTGTTGTTTGCCTCTGTATATCTGCTGATCCTGACATTGTACTTTTACAGCCGCCAGCATGTGATTATTTATATTCTCACCTTTTTAGTCTGTACCGAATTAACTGGCAATGCATTACTCAGTTTAGGTCGGCTGCCATATGATGAGCGGGCAGAATATTCTGATTTTATTGAGCGGGTAGGGCCTGCCGTGGACCAGTATGCAGCAGATGGAAGCAATACTTTTTATCGAATGGAAAAACAGTTTCGCCTGACCAAAAATGATCCGATGCTGCTGGGGTATCCTGGCATCCTGCATTTTAGTTCCACACATCAGACAAATGTAACAGAGTTGGCCAGAAAACTTGGCATCGCTTCCAGCACCCATAATAAAACAATGGTTGCTTATCAGGGTTCTACACCGGTTACAGACATGGTCTTTGGAATTCGCTACCTTTTTTCAGAAGAACCTGTCCCTGGGTATCAACCAATAGAAGAGAAAAACGGATATACAGTTTATCAAAACCCATACGCACTGCCACTGGGATTCATGGTGCCTGAATTGCCGGAAGATTTAACGCTGGATAAGGCGTATTTTGCACATAATCAACAGGAGCTGGTTCGGCTGTTAACCGGCAAGAAATTGAAACTTCTTTATAGACAGCCGGAAGTGCAAAAAGTGGCAGAAGGTGTCTATCAATTTGAGGCAACCACATATTTTCCAGTTTACGGTCAAGCCAGAGAGGTTATATTGAATCATAAAGGGCTCAAAATAAACGGCGAGGATTATGCAGCGGATCCTTATGGAATGACGGAACAAATGATCTATCTGGGAACTTTTTCTCCTGGTGAAACGGTAACGCTGGAAATCAGTGAAAAAGCGGCCTCGCTGTTGGAACGGCCGTTTTACGCATTGGACATCGAAACATTGGAAGAAGCATATCAACAGCTTTCTAAAAACAGCTTTTCTCCTTCTGTGTATACCAATACACGGCTTTCCGGTTCCATCCGTGCTGATCAGGACGGAATGCTGCTATTCACCATTCCATATGACCAGGGCTGGCGGATTACCGTAGACGGCAAGCGCATACCGGCTGAAACAGCGCTCGGTGCTTTGACCAGCATTCCCTTATCTGCGGGTCAGCATCAGGTGACATTGCAATATATCCCCAGCGGTTTCTTAGCAGGCTGTCTGCTGTCTGCTCTTTCTTTAGGTGTCTGGGCAGTGATCTGTTTTCGTTGCAGAGATCGGCAAATCATATAAAGGACGGCTGCGTCCCTTCCAATAAAAATTTTACTGAAAATCCTCTGTTTTTCGTCATTTTTTCCTTGACTTTTCAAAAAAAAAGCAGTATAAATAATAACAGAGATAAAAATGCAATGACAGGGACCGAACCGGACCATTTTTCTTTCAGAGAGCTGCCGGCCGCTGCAAGACAGCAGAAAAATCCGAATTCCATCCCCCTTGAGCAGACTGCTGAAACCGCAAAGCGGCAGTAGGCGTGTACGGCTTCTCCCCGTTACCAGAGAATACATTGCCAGATGTATACAGAGTGACTGTGCCAGACGCATGGTAAATTAAGGTGGTACCGCGGAAGCTAGCAAGCCTTCGTCCTTAATCCAATAGGGGCGAGGGCTTTTTTATATCCTGTATCGAATGGCAAAATATGATTTTAAAGGAGACTGTTATCATGCTGACGCTTGATAAAATTTACCATGCATCTTATGTGCTGAAAAGTGTTATCCGGCCCACGGACCTGATCTATGCGCCTCATATTAATCCGGACAGTCAGATTTATCTGAAAACAGAAAATTTACAGGTAACCGGATCTTTTAAAGTGCGGGGCGCGTATTATAAAATTTCCCAGCTGACTGAGGAAGAAAAAGCGAAAGGCGTTATTGCGTGTTCTGCAGGAAATCATGCACAGGGCGTGGCACTGGCGGCAGCGAAAAATGAAATCAGTTCTTTAATCTGCATTCCGGACGGAGCGCCGATTTCAAAAGTGGAAGCGACCAAAAGTTATGGAGCAGAAGTATGTTTGGTAGAAGGGGCCTATGATGATGCTTACCAAAAAGCGTTGTCTTTGCAAGAAGAGACCGGTCGTACTTTTATCCATCCATTCGATGATGAGGCCGTGATCGCAGGGCAGGGAACCATCGGGCTGGAAATCTTGGACCAGCTTCCCGACTTGGACGCTGTGGTTGTACCGGTCGGTGGTGGAGGCTTGATCAGTGGTGTTGCCTTTGCCATTAAGTCTCTGAATCCCAATTGTAAGGTTTACGGCGTACAGGCAAGCGGCGCGCCTTCCATGCAGCAGGCGCTGGCACATCATGAAATTGAAGAATTGGCCTTTGTTAAAACGATTGCTGATGGAATTGCTGTAAAAAAGCCGGGGAATCATACCTTTGAGTTGTGTAATACATATGTAGATGAGATTGTTACTGTAACAGATGATGAGATTGCCACGGCGATCTTAACCCTGATTGAACAACAGAAACTCATCGCAGAAGGCGCAGGAGCAGTTTCTGTAGCGGCGGTTCTTTTTAATAAAATCCCGATTAAAGGAAAAAAAGTAGTCTGTCTGATATCCGGGGGCAATATTGATGTAACGATCTTGTCTCGTGTTATTACCCGTGGTTTGCAAAAAGCTGGCAGGTATGCCGATTTGACCATTGAATTGATTGACAAACCTGGACAGCTACGCGGGGTTTCTAAAATTATTGCCAATCATGGCGGTAATGTGGTTTCCATTAATCATGATCGTGCCGATTTGAATATGGATATTAATTCCTGCTTCCTTCGCATTTCAATGGAAACGAGAAATCATGAGCATGTAGAACAGATCAAACAGGCACTGACAGAGGCAGGCTATCGTTTAATTTAACACGATAGATGAGGAATAGAAAGGAGATTTTTTATGTTGCAAAAAATTTATACTAAAAATGCACCGGACGCGATCGGTCCGTATTCTCAGGCGGTGATTGCCAACGGGATGCTGTTTACTTCCGGCCAGATTGCGATTAATCCGGCAACCGGCTTGGTAGAGGCAGACACGATAGAGGGACAGACCGAACAGGTGATGCAAAATCTGGGCGCTTTGCTAAAAGAAGCTGGAATCTCTTTTGAAAATGCTGTCAAAACAACATGTTTTTTAAGCAATATGGAAGATTTTGCGGCTTTTAATGAAATTTATGGAAAATATTTTACGGAAAAACCCGCCAGATCCTGCGTGGCCGTCAAACAGCTGCCTAAAAATGTACTGGTAGAAGTTGAAGTAATTGCAGTTTTATAATCAAAACAAAACGGTATGATAATTGATCATACCGTTTTGTTGTCTTGCGGTTTTCAAGGTACTGATCAGTAACTTGCCTCGTTTAAAATGGGATTAAGATATGATTGGATAGATTGACAGAATTTTCGTAAAATTTTTTTGTGATTCAACATATTTTCATCACAAATAGGGGATACAATACAACCATAGTCAAGAGATACTATCAAAATAATAACTATACATACCGAAAGGATGGTTTAATATGATGGATCATAATTATAATTGGACCAATTCAGGAGGAACTGAAAATAATACGAATTCTGTATCCTATACGCCGCAGACAGAAGCTGTGTATCAGGCAACGCCGGATCAACCGCAGCCTCCTAAGAAAAAAGGCGGTGCATTGAAAATGATGAGCGTTGCTTTAGTCGGTGCGCTGATCGGTGGTACTGTATCCGGTGTTTCTGTCAGCTTGCTGTCAGAGCCTTCAGACAGCCAGGTGCAGCAAAGTTTAGATGAAGCGATGCAAGTCATTGAACAGATGCAGGATCTGCCGAGTGGACAGAGTATGAATGCTGTGCTCAGCAGTGACGGGCAGTATTTTTCCGTAAAAGAAGTTGTCAAAAAAGTCAATGAATCCGTAGTCGGGATTCGTGCTACCTATTCTCAGGTCTATAGCAATATATTTGGTATGCCTGATGCCCAACAGGCTTCCGGCGAAGGATCTGGCATTATTTACAAAGAAGATGGTTATATCATCACCAACTTCCATGTAATTGAAGATGCAGTGGAGAATGGTGCTGTTAAAAGCGATGCGCGGATCGAAGTTTATTTAAACAGTCAGATGGAAGAACCGTATCTGGCACAGGTTGTTGGATATGACAGTTCAGCGGATCTTGCAGTGATCAAAATTGAGGCAACCGGACTTTCTCCGATCGAAATCGGAGATTCAGATGCTCTGGAACAGGGAGAATGGGCGATTGCCATTGGAAATCCGGGTGGACTTAATTTCATGAATTCGGCCAGCTTCGGCATCATCAGCGGTCTGGATCGAAAAATTCAGATTGAGAGCGTTGGTATGACCAATTTGATTCAGACAGATGCGGCGATCAATCCCGGTAACTCGGGTGGTGCGCTGGTCAATGCTGCCGGACAGTTAATCGGTGTCAATAGTGCCAAATTGGCTGATGAAGATTTTGAGGGTATGGGATTTGCGATTCCAGTCAATGAAGTGGTAGAAATCTGTGACCGCATTATTGAAAATGAAGGTGCTCCGGCTCCATACTTGGGAATCAGCGCCAGCACCCGCTATACTTCCAATATATTGCAGAGTATGGGATATCCGGCAGGCGTATTGGTCGTTGGTGTCGATGCCGGTTCTCCCGCAGAGGCTGCCGGTATACAGGTCGAAGACATTATTGTTGCTTTTAACGGCAATCAAGTGACCAGTTTTGAATCCCTTGTCAGTGAAAAAAATAAATGCAAGCCAAATGATACAGCAACTCTTATGATTTTCCGGCAGGGAAAATACCAGGAACTGTCTATTGTGCTTGGAGATCCGGCATAAATCATGATTCTAAAATCTCCGTGTTTTTGCCGTATCTTCCAGTACGGTGAAAACAATTGATATACTGAAACCAACCACAGGCAAAAAAGCGTCCGTACTGGACGCTTTTTTGCCTGTGGTCGATTTTTGAATAGATGGTTATAAACTGTCGGATACAGCATACATATAAAAATAGCTTGACTGAGAGGAAAGGGGTTTTCCTATGTTTATAATCACCATGAATAAAAAACAGCTTTTGACCGTCGTACTACTGACCGTGATGATTTCTTTGGCCATCTTGGGCGGAATCCAAAAAATCGATGCTTTGGAAACAGAAACGGCATTACAGGAGGAAGAGGTTTTTCTGCCAATTTTAATGTATCACAGCATTTTGAAGGATCCGGCACGTGCGGGTAAATATGTCGTTTCTCCGGATGTGTTGGAGGAAGACATGAAGTATTTACAGGAAAATGGATATACCACAATCGTCATGGAAAACCTGATTCGTTATGTGTATTTTGGAGAAGCTTTGCCTGAAAAACCTGTCATGTTGACATTTGATGACGGCTATTATAATAATCTGACCTATGTATATCCACTTCTGCAAAAATATAATATGCAGGCAGTAATTTCTGTAGTAGGAACTTATACAGAATCATTCAGCAAGGTAAAGGATCCCAATCCCAATTATGGGCATTTATCCTGGGATGAAATTAAGGAATTATCGGATTCCGGGTATGTGGAAATTCAGAATCACTCTTATAATCTTCACGGGCAGAATGGCAGAAAGGGCGCACAGAAAAATTGGGGAGAGAACGAGCATGAATATGTTTCGGTCCTGACTTCTGATTTGATGAAGCTGCAGGGCTGTTTGCAGGAGTATTGCGGCATTACACCGACAACATTTACCTACCCATACGGACAGATCAGCCCCGAATCCATCGAACCGGTGCGCCAGATGGGATTTCTGGCATCCTTGTCCTGCTACGAAAAAGATAACTATATTACCAGAGATCCGGAATGTCTCTATTGCCTCAACCGGTATAACCGGCCCAGCGGCTTATCGACCGAAGACTACATGAAAAAAGTGGGAATCATGCCGGAAGAATCCGCAGAAACTCCTTGAAAAAAGATATGGTTTGCGCTATACTGAAAAAAAACAGGAAGATAAAGAGGGATTTGTTTGGGTGCAGGAAAAACAAATGCGATGCGGATTTTAGATGTATCCGGCATCACATATCGTGTACATGAATATGATCATCGCGATGGACAGATTGATGGAATAGCAGTTGCAGAGAAACTGCACCAACCGACAGCTCAGGTCTTTAAAACTTTAGTGACCCAGGGAAACAGTAAAAACTATTATGTTTTTGTTTTGCCGGTTTCCTGCGAATTAGACCTGAAAGCGGCTGCACGTTCCGTCGAGGAAAAGTCAGTAGAAATGATTCATGCAGCGGACCTCCAAAAAGTGACAGGATACATTCGTGGAGGATGCTCTCCGGTGGGAATGAAAAAATCTTATCCTACCGTATTGGATGAATCTGCTTTTAATTTTTCGACCATTATGGTCAGTGCCGGCCGCATCGGACAGCAGATCGAGTTATCTCCTCAGGATTTGCAGGCAGTAACCGGTTGTAAAAGCGAGGCAATTGCAGCAACTGGACGTAAAGGTTAGCCCAATTGCCACTGTTCCCGAAAAGAGGAAAGAAAATGTACACAGAACAGGATATACAAAAACTGCAACAATGGATTGAGGAAAGCACCAGAATTGTGTTTTTCGGAGGGGCAGGGGTTTCAACGGAAAGCGGTATACAGGACTTTCGGAGCGAAGACGGCTTGTATCGTTCCCGATATCGCTATCCTCCCGAAGTGATTTTAAGCCATCATTTTTTTATGCAAAAACCCGAAGATTTTTTCGATTTTTATCGTGAGAAAATGCTTTGTCTTTCAGCCAGGCCCAATGCAGCTCATTACAAACTCGCTGAACTGGAACAAACGGGAAAATTGACAGCAGTTATCACGCAGAATATTGACGGCTTACATCAAATGGCGGGCAGCAAACAGGTCCTGGAGCTTCATGGTTCGATTCATCGCAACTTTTGTATGGAATGTGGCAGAGAATATCCAGCTGCCTATATCAAACAAACAACGGGTATTCCGCGTTGCAGCTGTCATAAAAAAGGGATAATCAAACCTGATGTCGTTCTTTATGAGGAGAGCCTGGATGCAGCCACGCTTAGACAAGCAATCCATTCGATTCAAGAAGCTGACATGCTGATTGTAGGCGGTACTTCGCTGGCCGTCTATCCGGCGGCAGGACTCTTAAACGATTATCAGGGTCACAAGCTTGTGCTGATCAATCGTTCTAGTACACCCTATGATGATCGAGCTGATCTTCAGATATCCGGTAGTATCGGTCGGATCTTAGGACAGCTGTCTGTCCCGTAAGGGGAGAGTGTTGTGAAAAGGTTTGATATGGTCCAATTTCTTTTTCTGATTGCCGCAATCATAGCAATGATCCCTTTAACGGTTGAAATGTTTGGCGGTATGAAGAAAATTGTGATCCAATTTTCTTCCGTAATCGCAAGCGTGGGTTTAAGCGGATTTTGTACCCTCTCATTGAGCGTCTCCATATATAATCCTTTGATTGAAGCAACAAAAATCCCTCCAGTATCTAACAGGAGGGATTCTATGATCTATATGATAGCAAATTTTTTAAAAATGCCTAACGGCTCCAGGGCAGCACAAAATTTATCCACAAATGTGACAACAAAAGATTCTTTATACCGGGGGCAGGCCAAGGTAGCCAGCCACATATGCTTGACAATTACATCTTTTTCAATGGAGTTTAATGTGCATATTTTTTGTGCGTTTTCCAATGCAATTCGAGGATGAATGTAACAATGGCGACGTCCCTGCATATCCGATAATGGGTTTGCTTCGTCTCGATTATAAAAAAACAAATCATGGAGTAATGCGCCGCGGGTGGCCGAGCGATAATCCATATGTAGTTTTTTGGTAACACGATAGGTATAGTATGCAACATTGACACTATGTTTAAGACGTGTTGTTTTTCGATGTTGGCGATAATGTTCCAGTTTTTGGACGGCATCGGAATCAATTAAGTCTACGATACAGCGATTGAACTCGTCAAACAGCGCCTGTTTTTTTTCGGCTTGTTTCAAAAAAAAGACTTCTGCCAAATTTAATAACCTCCAACCTCAATCATAAAACAAGATATGCAGGACAAACAATAGAAATGCTTCAATACCCAACAAATGATATATGATTAGTATACAGGATTTTATATAAAAAAGCAAAATAAATATTTTCCTACAGACGATGATATCCCGCTAGAATCATTATACGTTTTTAATGATAAAAAAGTGTGTTCTTTCTGTAAATATTTTTAAATATTTTTGAAGCCACGGACAGGATCATAAAAAATTTCAAATTTTTTATAATTAAACTGCTCTTTTATAATACAAATATAAGGATGAAAGAAAATGAATCAGCCGGTTACGTATGAATTAAAACGTTCCCATAGAAAGACACTCTCTTTAAAAATATGCCAGGATGGCCGGATAGAAGTACATGCGCCTTTCTATCTGCCGGAAAAGAATATCCAGGCATGGATTACAGAAAAAACAGACTGGATTTACCAAAAGCAGGAGGAAATTCTGAACGCGGCAAAAGCCCGCGCTTCTTTTACTGTTCTGCCTGGTATGACACTGCTCTATCTTGGACGAGAATATCCGGTACGGCTGCAAGAAGGGGAGAAAGCCGGGTTTGATGGAGATGCTTTTTGGATCCCCGGAAAAGGACCAGAATCGGATAAGTCGGCATTGATCACTTTATACCGGCAGATGGCTGACCAGTATATTCGCAGCCGCGTGCTCTGGTATGCGGAACAATTTGATTTTCATCCGCAGAAAATACGCATTCACACAGCAGAAACACGTTGGGGGTCATGCAGTCATCAGGGAAATTTAAATTTCAGTTGGAAACTGATTATGGCGCCGCCTGATGCTGTGGACGCTGTCGTGGTCCATGAACTATGTCATCTGCATGAATTCAATCATTCCGCTTTATTTTGGAAAGAAGTATACAGGATTTGTCCCAATTATTCTGCACAGAAAAAAGTCCTGGCCCATTTACATAAACGTCTGACACATGAAAATTGGCGTAAGGAACTTTAAATTTTTTAATTTGCAAAAATTTGAAATATTCCTTGACAAATGATGAAGACTATGATAGAGTAATTAAGTAATCCGTTTAAAACAAAGTAGGGAATATTCCCTCACCTGTGAGCGTACAGCCTTCACATGGTCAATACGGTTAGACTTTCGTTACAGAAGGTTTGTATTGGCGTGGGCTTGTATTGAGTTCACGCTTTGTTTATTTTAGAAAGGAAATTGTTCGGAGGTGTTTGGTTATCAGCAATAAAGAACTGCTCATCAATGAAGAAATTCGCGAAAAGGAGATCCGTGTCATTGATGTCGATGGAACGCAGCTAGGAGTCTTAGACACAAAGGAAGCTCTGCGGATTGCATTGGACAAGGAACTGGACTTGGTCATGATTGCCCCACAGGCAACGCCGCCGGTATGCCGTATTATGAATTACGGAAAATATCGCTTTGAACAGACGAAAAAAGAAAAAGAAGCGAAGAAAAATCAAAAGGTTGTGGATATTAAAGAGGTTCGGATGTCTCTGAATATTGAAACACACGACTTTACGACGAAGGTGAATAATGCCGTACGCTTTTTGAAATCCGGTGATAAAGTCAAAGTTTCTGTTCGTTTTCGTGGTCGCGAAATGACGCATACTGAATTGGGAACTGAATTGTTGGAACAGTTTAAGGAAGCTTGCAGTGAAGTTGGTGTAGTGGATAAGGCCCCGAAACTGGAAGGTCGGAGCATGTCTATGATTATTTCGGCAAAGCCCGCAAAATAATATTTTGCGCTCGCCTGCAGAGATAAAAGAGGAAATGTAATTTACAGGAGGAACTATTATGCCAAAGCTAAAAACCCATAGCGGCGCAAAAAAGCGCTTTAAACTCACGAAAAACGGTAAGGTAAAACGTGCACATGCGTTTAAAAGCCATATTCTGAATAAGAAATCTACGAAGAGAAAAAGAAATCTCAGACAGGGTGCTTATGCGGACGTGACCAACGTAGCAACGATTAAGAAATTGATTCCTTACAAATAAGCTATAGGAATGATCAAGGTTTTTTAGAAATTTATTGGAGGTAAGAAAATATGGCTCGTGTAAAGGGAGCAATGATGACCCGTAAGAGAAGAAAAAAAGTATTAAAGCTGGCTAAAGGCTATTTCGGCGGTAAGAGTAAATTATTCCGCACAGCGAAAGAAGCCGTAATGAAATCCGGCCAATATGCATATATCGGTCGCAGACAGAAAAAACGGGATTTTAGAAAGCTTTGGATCACCAGAATTTCGGCAGCATGCAAAATGAACGGCATGAACTATTCTACATTCATCAATGGTCTGAAAAAAGCAGACATTTCTTTAAACCGTAAGATGTTGTCTGAGATTGCAGTCAGCGATGCAGCGGCATTTACTGCTCTTTGCGAGAAAGCAAAAGCTGCGTTATAAAGAAAAGTAAATCCCTTGCCTGTTCTGTCATAGAATGGGCAGGGGGTATCTTTTTAATATCTAGAATAAGGAATTAGTAAAAATGGAAGAGCTTTCAAGCCCAAAAAACGAAAAGGTACAGGAATATATCCGGCTTTCCCAAAGAAAAAGCGCCAGAGATCAGCAAAATCTTTTTACATTTGAAGGAGAGAAGATTTTTCTGGAAGCTGTCGAGAATCATGTTAAACTCCGAAAAGTATTTCTGTCTCCTGAAAAATTGAATAAATATGCGGCTATCTGTTATCGCCTGGAGGCATCGGGAGTCTCCGTATATCAATTGACACAGGCAGTACAGGAAAAACTTTCTGACACAAAAACACCGCAGGGGATATTCTGTATCGCGGAAAAACTTGACAAATATCTGACAATTGATACAATAATGAGGGGACATTTTTTTATTGCGCTTTGCAGTGTCAGTGATCCTGGAAATCTGGGAACCATTTTACGCACCGCGGAAGCGTTGGGAATGGATGGAGCAATTCTGTCAAAGGACTGCTGTGATCCATATGGACCTAAAACCATCCGTTCGACCATGGGATCACTCTTCCGTCTGCCGTTTATACAGACAGAAGATATAGTGGGCCTGCTTCGTCAACTGGGGGAATTGGGTGCGTTTACTTATGCATCCGTACCGGATCCTCATGCGAGGTCTGTAACCCATCAGAATTTCTCTGGGTGTAATATTCTCTGCATTGGTAATGAAAGCCATGGTATGGCCGCAGAAGAAATTGCTGCCTGTAAACAAAAATTGACAATTCCTATGCAGGGACGGACCGAGTCGCTTAATGCTGGTATTGCTGCTGCGATCCTGATGTGGGAAATGTCCCGGAAAGCCTTTAAACAATAGAGCTGTTTTACAGCGCACAGCACAGAGGGAAAGGCGTGTCGGGGTGTGAGGGGTGTAAAATATTATATCTGGTTGGCAGAAAGTTTTCCCTATGGAAGCGTAAAACCTTCCAAAATCTTGGAAACAGTAGATGATCTGCCACAATTTTATCAGGATCAGAAAGCGTACCGCAAAGCGTTGCCCTTTTTAACATTGGCTGATTGGGATGCTCTTCAAAAAACATCGCTTTCTGCATGTGAAGCCATCATAGAGCAATGTTTAAAAATTGGCGGTAGAATTTTATGCTATGATGATTCCGAATATCCGGAGCGGTTGAAAAACATTTATGCGCCGCCTGTTGTATTGTATACGAAAGGGCATGTGGACGGATTGGACAGCGAAGTTGCGATTACCGTGGTTGGTACGCGATACCCCAGCCAATACGGAATCCGCGCCGCAGGCAATCTTTCTTATCTTTTGGCACGGGCGGGCGCCGTCATTGTCAGCGGCTGTGCTGCAGGGTGTGACAGTTATGCTCATATCGGCGCACTGAAAGCCGGTGGACGTACAATCGGTGTATTAGCTTGCGGATTGGATGTAAACTATCCCGCGGCATCGGCAGCGATTAAACAAAAAATGCTGGAAAAGGGTGGGCTGATTACGGAACTTCCTCCGGGAACTCGTCCGTCTAAAGAAATTTTTCCCGTTCGCAATCGCATTTTATCCGGTTTATCCTTAGGGGTTCTGGTGACAGAAGCACCGGTTCGAAGCGGTGCCTTGCTGACGGCAGAGCATGGACTGCAACAAGGACGGGATATTTTCTGTGTTCCCACACATGATATTTTTGACGCCCGGTTCAATGGCGCACATCGGCTGTTGAACGATGGTGCAATTCCTGTGCATACTGCAGCGGACGTTTTAAACGTATATTCAGAGCAGTATCCACATAAACTGGATTTTGAAAAAATCAAAATGGACATGCAACAAATGAAGGTTGCCCCTTCTGTCCACAGTATTCATGCTGTAAAAAATTTGCAGGCAGAGGTGTCTCCTGCTATAGAACATGCCAAACAATCAAATCCAAGGTTACATACGCAGGTGGCACAATCATTACCTGCTATGGATGAAACCACAGCGGCTGTTTATCAAATGTTATCCAAGAATCCCAAACATATTAGTGAACTGTTGCCACAAGCAGAGGAGAAGGGAATTCCTTTTCCAACATTGCAGGCGATCTTAACAGAGCTTGAAATTTCTGGATGTATCGTTTCCCTTCCGGGGAGCCGGTACGCGATCATATAAAAACAATAAAAAAGATTTTGATAATATGGGTGATAAAATGTCTAACTTAGTGATTGTAGAGTCTCCGACAAAAGCGAAAACAATCAAAAAATATCTGGGGAAAAACTATGAAGTTGTGGCCACGATGGGACATGTTCGAGATCTTCCAAAGTCCAAAATGGGAGTGGATATTGAAAATGGTTTTACTCCGCAATATATCAATATTAAGGGAAAAGGTGATCTGATTAAATCGCTGATTAAAGAAGCGAAAAAAAGCGATAAAGTTTATTTGGCAACTGACCCGGATCGGGAAGGAGAAGCCATTTCCTGGCATCTGGCTTACCTGTTAAATCTGGATTTAAATGAAAACAATCGGGTCACCTTTAATGAAATTACCAAGACGGGTGTTAAAACCGGTATGAAGGCACCCAGAAAAATTGATATCGATTTGGTAAACGCCCAGCAGGCGCGCCGGGTTTTAGATCGTCTGGTAGGCTATAAGCTGAGCCCATTCTTATGGAAAAAGGTCAGGCCGGGACTTTCGGCCGGACGTGTGCAGTCCGTGGCTGTTCGATTGATCGCAGATCGTGAACAGGAAATCCGCCGTTTTGTGCAGGAAGAATATTGGACGATTGATGCGAGTCTGTTGGCGGAGAACTCGAAAAAAGCGTTTCCATCCAGACTCCACAGTAAAGCGGGACAGAAAATTGAAATTAAAAATAAAGAAGCGGCAGATAGCATCCTGGCCGAATTAAAACAGCAGAACTTTATTGTATCAGCTGTAAAAAAAGGTGTGCGGCAAAAATCTCCGGCACCGCCATTCACTACATCGACTTTGCAGCAGGAAGCTTCCAGAAAGCTTGGCTTTCAGGCATATCGTACCATGAAAGCCGCACAGGAGCTTTACGAAGGTGTGGATATTGCCGGCATGGGGGCCGTAGGTTTAATTACCTATATGCGTACCGATTCATTGCGGATCTCTGCTGAAGCACAGCAGGCGGCAACCGCTTATATTGAACAGCGATACGGTAAAGAATATTGTCCGCCGTCTCCGCGGGTATATAAAACAAAGTCCAGCGCACAGGACGCGCATGAAGCGATCCGCCCCTCGCTTCCTGAACTGATACCGGAAAAAGTGAAGGATAGCCTGACAAATGACCAATATAAATTATATAAGCTGATTTGGGAGCGTTTTATTGCAAGTCAAATGGCAAATCAGGTTTTGGATACTGTCTCTGTCAATATTCAGGCTGGAGATTATCTTTTTAAATCCTCCGGATCTACCGTAAAGTTTATGGGCTTTACAGTGCTGTATGAGGAAGGGAAGGACGAGGAAGAAGAAAAGGAAGTTTCTTTACCGGAACTACATGAAAATGATCTGCTGCGAGTGCAAAAATTAGAGGGAAACCAACATTTCACGCAGCCGCCCGTCCGTTATACCGAGGCAACTTTAATTAAAGCGCTGGAAGAAAAGGGGATCGGCAGGCCCAGTACGTATGCACCAACGATTTCCACGATTATGCAGCGCAATTATGTAGAGCGCGAGGGAAAACAGCTGCACCCGACTATATTGGGCGAAGTAACGACAGAACTGATGGAAGAGCATTTCCCGGAAATTGTGGATGTTGAGTTTACGGCCGGTATGGAGGAAAACCTGGATAAGGTCGAAGACGGGCAGATTCCATGGAAACAAACCGTTTCCGACTTTTACGACGGTTTTGATCAGCTTCTGACCAAAGCCGAAAAGGAAATGGAAGGACAGCGTGTGCGGATTCCGGATGAAGAAACCAACGAAGTATGTGATAAATGTGGCCGCCCCATGGTCATCAAACACGGCCGGTATGGAAAGTTTTTGGCGTGCAGCGGATACCCGGAATGTAAAAACACGAAAAAAATTGTAAAGGAAACATCAGCACTTTGTCCGCTTTGTGGCGGCCGGGTGCTGGAAAAGAAATCTGCAAAGGGCAAAATCTATTTTGGATGTGAAAATAATCCCAATTGTAGTTTTATGACCTGGGATGAGCCGACCGGAAAAACCTGTCCTACATGCGGCAGTGCGCTCCTGAAAAAGAAGGGGCGTGCCGGAAAAATCTATTGTTCCAAAGAAGGATGCGGTTACGAGAAGGGGCTTAAAGAAGAATGATATCTGCCAAAGTCATTGGCGCAGGGTTAGCAGGCTGTGAGGCGGCCTGGACACTTGCGGAAAATGGAATACAGGTTTTTTTATATGAAATGAAGCCGGAACGTTATACGCCTGCACACCATTATGCAGGCTTTGCCGAACTGGTTTGTTCCAATTCCTTGAAAGCTTCCCGTTTGGAGTCCGCTGCCGGTATGCTGAAAGAAGAAATGCGGATGATGGGATCTGTCACCATGATGTGCGCTGAGAAATCCGCGGTGGGTGCGGGCGGCGCTTTAGCGGTAGACCGCGAAAAATTTTCGGATCTAGTGACTGAAAAGATCTGTCATCATCCCAATATCCGGGTGATTTCCGGAGAGGTGACAGAAATACCGGATGGATATACGATGATCGCCACTGGTCCGCTGACCTCTGACGCACTTGCATCTTCTGTGCAGGCACTCTGCGGCGAAAAATATCTGAGTTTTTTTGATGCGGCTGCTCCCATTATAACGGCAGAAAGTATCGACATGGACAAGGTATTTTTTGCCGCACGTTACGGACGCGGAGAGGATGACTATCTGAACTGTCCCATGAATCAGGAGGAATACCAGGCCTTTTATGAGGCCTTGACAGAAGCAGAGCGTGCCCCGCTCAGCACGTTTGATCAGCGTGATTTTAAAGTATATGAAGGGTGTATGCCGGTTGAGGTGATGGCCCGGCGCGGGCCAGATACCCTTCGGTTTGGTCCGCTGAAGCCGGTAGGGCTGCGGGATCCGCGGACAGGAAAGCGGCCATGGGCTGTATTGCAGTTGCGGAAAGAAAATATAGAGGGCAGTTTATATAATCTGGTTGGCTTTCAAACCAATCTGAAATTTGGAGAACAAAAACGGGTTTTTTCCATGATTCCAGGACTTGAGCAGGCAGAATTTATTCGATACGGCGTGATGCACCGCAATACTTTTCTGGACAGTCCCCGCTTGTTAAATTCGGCATTTCAGTTAAAAAAAGAACCCAGAATCTTTTTTGCCGGCCAGATAACCGGAGTCGAAGGGTACATTGAGTCTGCGGCTTCCGGAATCTGGGCAGGGTATAATTTGAGCCGGATTTTAAAGGGCAGGGAAATTCTTGCGTTGCCGCCAGAAACTATGCTGGGTGCACTTAGTCGGTATATCAGCAATCCAGCTGTAACAGATTTTCAACCAATGGGAAGCAATATGGGAATTTTACCTCCGTTAGCACAGCCGGTACGGGATAAAAAAGAACGCTATGGACTACTGGCACAACGCGGTATAACAGCACTGCGCCAGTTACTGCAGGCGGTTTCGGAATAGAGTCGGTTAAATGGACATACATAGGACTGGCAGGTTATATGACCACAGGAAGTTTAAAGACGCTGAACAGAAAGGCGGGAACATAATATGGCAAATGTAAGAGTAATTGTAGACGGATACGGTGGAGATCATGCCCCGCTTGCAGTGCTGCAGGGATGTGCGATGGCTATCTCGGAATATCCGGATGTGGATCTTTTAATTACCGGAGATACGGCAGCATTGCAAAAGCTGGCTACCGAACATCAGATTTCTTTGGAACGGATTGAGTTGATGCAAGCAGCGGAGGTGGTCAAAGTAGAAGACGATTACTCCCGCGTGTTTAAAGAAAAACCGGATTCCAGTATGGCGGTTGGTTTAAAAGCACTCAAAGAAGGACGGGGTGATGCATTTGTCAGCGGCGGAAGCACGGGAGCTCTGGTTGTCGGCTCCAGCCTGATTGTTAAGAGGATTCCCGGTATTAAAAGGGCGGCGCTGGCGCCAATTATGCCTGCAGGAGACAGTTGTTTTATGCTGATGGATGCAGGAGCCAATGTGACATGCCGTCCGGAAATGTTTCAGCAATTTGCCATTATGGGTTCTTCCTATATGAGCAAAATTATGGGGGTTGCCAATCCGAGGGTCGGTCTGGTTAATATCGGTACTGAGGAAAATAAAGGCGGTGAATTACAACTGGAAGCCTACCCTTTGCTGCAAAATACACCGGTGAATTTCATCGGAAATATTGAGGCACGAGAAATTCCGACCGGCGGCTGTGATGTGGCCATTGCTGACGGATTTACCGGTAATGTGATTCTGAAACTGGAAGAAGGTATGGGAAAATATTTAATTGAGCATCTGAAAGGGATTTTCTATTCCGGGATTGCAGGAAAACTGGCAGCGGTATTAGTGCTGAAACCACTAAAAAAATTCAAGAAAAAAATGGATTATACAGAATATGGCGGTGCACCGCTGATGGGAATTGCACAGCCGGTCATCAAAGCGCACGGCAGTTCCAATCCCAAAGCGTTTATGAATGCGATCCGTCAGGCGAGAAATTTTGTACAGCAGGAAGTCATTGCGGACATCCGTGCAGGACTGGATAAAATCAATCTGGAGCATCCCGCTGAATAAGTATAATAAGCATAATAAGCACAAACAGGCATCAGTAAGGAGAAGATTATGGAAACCTTAGAACAAAATATTGGATACCATTTTCAGCAAAAAAAATATTTGAAAGAAGCGCTCACGCATTCTTCCTGCGTCAACGATTCCCACCACAGCGGCCTGAATAATGAACGGCTGGAATTTCTGGGAGACTCTGTACTGTCTTTAGTGGTTTCCAATTATCTTTTTCGTAAATATCCGAATCGTTCGGAAGGCGAGCTGACAAAAATCCGCGCGTCGCTGGTCTGTACGTATTCTCTTTCTTCTTTTGCACGCCAGTTCCATCTGGGAGAATATTTATATCTGGGAAAAGGAGAAGAACATTCAGGCGGACGGGACCGGGATTCCATATTGGAAAATGCGTTTGAAGCTCTGGTTGGGGCGATTTATCTGGATGCAGGTTTTGAAGAGGCCGAACGGTTTGTCATGCGTTTTATTCCGGATCAATTAGCCGCTGGTGTGAATCGTGGGTCGACAGACTATAAGACCGCGTTACAGGAGATTATCCAACAAAACCGGGAAGAAAAAATCAGTTACGTTCTAACCATGGAATCTGGTCCCGATCACGATAAAACATTTGAGGTCGAAGTGCATCTGAATTCCAATCCTATTGGTACCGGCGTGGGAAAAAGCAAAAAACAGGCCGAACAGAATGCTGCACAGCAGGCGTTGGAACTGATGGGCTATGAGATATGAAGCACGGAAATATTGCTATTTTTGTTCCACATATGGGTTGTCCAAACCAATGCAGTTTCTGTAATCAGCATCTGATTTCTGGTACTCAGACCCCGCCGACGCCGAACGATGTACATCAGATCTGCACACAGGTGCTGGAGGATGTCCCATCTGATCAAAAGCAAATAGAAATCGCCTTTTTCGGCGGCAGTTTTACAGCGATCGACCGAGGATACATGACGGATCTTCTGCAGGCAGCCTCCGCGTATCTGGGCAACGGCCGGTTCAGCGGAATTCGTATTTCCACCCGTCCGGACGCAATTGATAGGGAAATACTGTCTATCCTTAAACATTATGGCGTTACCGCTATTGAACTGGGCGCCCAGAGTATGGATGATACAGTGCTCCAAAAAAATCGGAGAGGACATACGGCTGCCGATGTGGAGCGGGCCTCCGATCTGATCCGGAGATGTGGGTTTTCTTTAGGTCTTCAAATGATGGTAGGCCTCTATGGAGACAGTAAAGAAAGGCTATATCAAACGGCAGAACGGCTGATTGCATGTGAACCTGATACCATGCGGATCTATCCCACGGTGATTCTTCAAGGTACCCATTTGGCCGAGTTATACCTGACGGGAAAGTATGTCCCGATGACATTAAAAGACGCGGTTGCAGTCTGTACAGATTTACTGATACAGTTTACAAAAGCGGGAATCCGTGTGATCCGGTTGGGGCTGCATGACAGCCCGGAACTGATTCAAAACTGTATCGGCGGTTTATATCATCCAGCTTTCCGTGAACTTTGCGAAAGCCGGATCTATTATCAAAAAGCGCTGGCAGCTTTGCAGGCGCAGTCGCTGCGTCATTGTCTTTTATTAGTCCATCCGCGGGAGATCTCCAAAATGATCGGACAATCCCGCAGCAATATCACTGCATTACAGGAAGCCGGCTATACAGTCAAGGTGATGCCTGATCCTGATTTGATTCCTTATGAAGTTTTGATTCAGCCGATAGAGAGGGAAGTGTAGAATGCTTTTAAAGGCCTTAGAAATACAAGGGTTTAAATCCTTCCCGGATAAAACCAGACTCGAATATAGTCAAGGACTGACCGCAATCGTTGGGCCGAATGGCAGTGGTAAAAGCAATATCAGTGACGCTGTACGCTGGGTGATGGGAGAACAATCTACTAAGACACTCCGTGGCGCAAAAATGGAAGATGTTATTTTTATTGGCACGAAAAGCAGAAAAAGTCAAGGCGTTGCGCAGGTTTCCCTGACTTTTGATAATACGGATCGGAGTCTTGGGGTAGACAGCGATGAAGTCACTGTCACCAGAAAATACTATCGTTCGGGAGAAAGTGAATATTTAATCAACAAAGCACCCGTGCGTCTGAAAGATATTAATGAACTGTTTATGGATACAGGATTGGGCAAAGATGGATATTCTCTGGTCGGACAGGGCAAAATCGCCGAAATTATTTCGGCCAAATCAACCGAACGCCGGGAAATCTTTGAAGAAGCGGCCGGTATCAGCAAGCTTCGTTATCGAAAACAGGAATCAGAACGCCGGTTACAGATGGCGGAGGAAAATTTGGTGCGTCTGCGGGATATCCTGTCTGAATTGGAAGGACGTGTCGAGCCATTACGAATCCAGTCAGAAAAAGCAGAAAAATTTCTGCAACTTTCTGCGGATAAAAAGCGGACAGAACTCTCTCTCTGGCTTTGTTCTTTAGACCGGCTGCGCCAGATGCTGCGCAGTCAGGAAGATAAAATCATCGTATCTACCCAGGTAAAGGAACAGATCCAGGAGGAAATTGACGCTGTAGAAGAAGAAATTCGACAGACGTACCAGCAGATGCAGAACTGTGATATAGAAACCGATACTTTCACACGAGAAAGAGAACAGCTGGATCAGCAAACGGCGGAAGGACGTTCTCAAATTGCAGTCTATCAGAATGATATTGAACACCATGAAGAAAATATCGGACGTGCTGAGGAGGAACTGTCTACATATCAGCGTTCCCACCAGGAAATGGAAGCAGATATTGTTGCAAAGCGGGAACAGGAACAGGCTATAGCGGCTGACATCCAGCAGATACGTGAACAGATTGCCAAAGAAGAGGCAGAGCTGCTGCAATTACGGGGACAGGGAGATGATACACGCCGGCAGGCGGATCAACTGACCGCAGAATTAAATGAGTTGACACTCCACCGGTCCCAGTATCAGATGCTCATTGCTTCTGCACAAAATCATATGGAAGAACTCAAAAACCGGCAAGCGGTTTTTGAACAGAACCGCGCAGAACGGCAGACAGCTTTTGAACAGGCAGGAAAAGAATTGGCCGAATTGAAGGAAGCAGAGTCGTTGGCAGAAGAAACCCGTCTTTCTTTACAAAATACCCGGAAGGGGTATCAGCTGAAACTGGAAAGCCGCCATCAAAAATTACAGACAGCGCAAGCAGCCTGTAACCAGCTTGACACCGAAATGAAGGAGAAAAAGCAGCACGCTCGTATTCTACAGGATCTGGAAAACAACATGGAGGGTTTTTCGCAAAGCGTAAAAACAGTTTCAGCAGCTGCTAAACAGGGAATCCTGCATGGAATATTGGGAACAGTGGCCCAGATTCTGACCGTAGAACCTGCCTATTCTGTGGCAATTGAAACCGCATTAGGTGCCGGTATGCAGAATCTTGTCACTGAAAATGAGCAGCATGCGAAGGCGGCAATTCGACTGTTAAAGGAACGAAACGCCGGTAGGGCAACCTTTTTGCCCCTAACTTCCATAGATGGCAAGGAACTGGTGCAGGCAGGACTGGAAGAATCGGAAGGATTTATCGCTTTAGCCAGCCGTTTGGTTTCTTTTGACCCAAGATACCAAGGTGTTATTGCCTCTCTGTTGGGGCGTACAGCTGTCTGTGAAGATTTGGATACAGCTGTCTCGATTGCGCGAAAGTTTGGATACCGTTTTAAAGTTGTCACATTGGATGGACAGGTCATTCATGCCGGCGGCTCTTTGACCGGCGGTTCTCAAAATCGAAATGCCGGCGTACTCAGCCGGCGCGGAGAGATTGCTGCACTGCAGGATCAGATAAAAATTCTGGAAACAAAGCAGCAGCAAGCGTTGGATACCGTGGCGGAGATTGCTGCCCAGGAGGCCAAACTGCAGGCTGAAATTCGAGCTGTAGACAGCGAGATCCTCACTTGCAGCGAGGATAAAATTCGTTTTGAAAGTGAAAGGAAACGTCTGGAGCAGACTAGACAGGATGCCGAAAAGGCGTTGCTTGCGTTGGAGCAAGAGCAAAAAAATGCGTCTGAACGGGTCAGCCAGAGTCTCCGGAATGCAGAAGAGGTACAAGAAAAACTGCATCAAACAGAGGAATTGCTGGCCCAGAAAAATATAGCGTATGAGGCGATCCGTCAATCGCAGGATACGCTTGCTGAACAACGGAAAGAACTTTCAGACCGTTTACAGGCTTATCAGATGGATTTGATCGGTAAAGAAAAGGATTTGCAGAATCTTTCCGCACAGATTGAAGAAATGGGACGCCGGCGGGACGATTCTCAAAATACCGTGAAGTCCATTCAGGAACACAAAGAAAAATTACAGCAGGATATCACAGAGATTCGTTTAAAAATCAGCCATCTCGAACAGGAAATGCTTCAGCAGGGGGATCAGGCTACAGCTTTGCGCCACCGTATAGAATCGCTTCGAACAAAACGGCAGGAATTGGAAGCTGCAACGACCCAGATGAGACAAAAGGAAAAAGAGTTATCGGCTCAGCGGGAGAAACATGTTGGAGAACTGGTACGGCTGGAAGAAAGACGAACTGTTGTTCAATCAGAGTATGATGCGATTATCTCCCGCATGTGGGAAGACTATCAAATGACCCGCAGTGAAGCGCAGTCTTTTGCATCGCCGGCTACAGACGAATCGGCAGCTAAACGAGAGCTGGGTCTTTTAAAAGCAAAAATTAAAGAACTCGGCAACATCAATGTGGACGCCATTGAAGAGTACAAAGAGGTTTCGGAACGTTATCGGTTCCTGAACGGCCAGATTGCGGATGCAGAAAAATCCAAACAGGAAATCACTCGCTTAATTCAAGATCTGACAGGGAATATGCAGAGGCTTTTCAGTGAAAATTTTGAAAAAATTAACCGTCATTTTGGCCAAATTTTTACCGAACTGTTTGGCGGAGGACGGGCGTCCCTGTATTTATCGGATCCGGAACATGTTCTGGAATCCGGCATTGAGATTTCGGTCGAACCGCCGGGAAAAATTATCAGGAATCTGATGTCTCTTTCTGGCGGTGAGCAGGCATTTGTGGCGATTGCGATTTATTTTGCTATTTTGAAGGTGCGCCCAGCCCCATTTTGTATCTTGGACGAAATTGAAGCGGCGCTGGATGATGTTAACGTCGTCAAATATGCCAGATATCTGCGTACCCTCAGTGAAAAAACACAGTTTATTGCTATTACACATCGTCGTGGTACGATGGAAGAAGCGGATGTTCTGTATGGCGTCACTATGCAGGAGGAAGGCGTTTCCAAACTGCTAGAACTGAAGGTAAACGAGGCAGAACAACGATTAGGTCTTCACACAGAATAGCGGAATAATTGTCTGGGATAGAAAGGAAGAAAATTGATGGGTTTTTTTGATAAAATAAAAAAAGGGCTGGAAAAAACAAAAAATTCCATGATGAAACAGGTCGAACAGATTTTCCATAACTTTACCAAAATTGATGAAGAACTGTTTGAAGAGCTGGAAGAAACTTTGATTATGGCAGATGTTGGTGTCAGTACGGCGGAAAAAATCTGTGATATGCTTCGGACGCGGATCAAAGAGAATGGGATCACAGACGCCTCCCAGGTACGGGACGCGCTTAAGGAAATTATGATCGAAATTTTGTCCGGCGGAGAAGAACTATGTCTGCATACAAAACCCGCTATTCTTCTGATTATTGGGGTAAACGGCGTTGGAAAAACAACAACGATTGGTAAATTGGCTGCCAATTTTAAAGCGGAGGGAAAAAAAGTTATTCTGGCTGCGGCTGATACCTTTCGTGCAGCTGCTACCGAACAGTTGGAAATCTGGGCGCAGCGGGCGGGTGTACAGATTGTCAAACATGCAGAGGGAGCAGATCCTGCTGCGGTAGTGTTTGACGCAATTTCTGCTGCTAAATCCCGTGAGGCAGATCTGGTGATCTGTGATACAGCAGGCAGGCTGCATAACAAAAAAAATCTGATGGATGAGTTAAATAAGATTTTCCGGGTCATCCAACGGGAGGCACCTGATGCAGATAAGGAAGTTTTGTTGGTATTGGATGCGACAACTGGACAAAACGGCGTGAATCAGGCCAAACAGTTTATGGAAGCAACCGGACTGACCGGGATTATTTTAACCAAATTGGACGGAACAGCTAAGGGCGGCGTCGTGATTGCGATTAAAGACGCTCTGGGACTACCGGTGAAGTATATTGGTGTCGGAGAAGGAATTGATGACTTGCAACCGTTTGATGCGCGAAAGTTTGTCGAAGCACTTTTTGAATAGGCGGAGGCGAAACGATAGATGAAAATCATTGCAGCAACACAAAATCAGGGAAAGCTTCGGGAGTTCCAGCGTATTTTGAACCCCTACGGCTTCACTGTGATTTCCCAGCAAGAGGCCGGTATAGACTTGGATATCGAGGAAACCGGCCAGACTTTTGAGGAAAACGCCTGCCTAAAAGCAAGGGCAATCTATGATCGAACAGGACTACCGACACTGGCAGATGACAGCGGTTTAGCTGTAGATGTGCTGAACGGAGCGCCTGGTATTTATTCTGCCCGATATGCAAACTTCTGCACGGGCAGCTTAACAGAAGGAAACGCGGATGATACTGCCAATTACATGCTTTTACTGGAACAAATGAAAGAAGTACCGGAAGCAGAGCGTACTGCCCGTTTTGTCTGTACGCTTTGTTATATCAGCGCAGACGGAGAAGCGCATTTGTTTCGTGGAGAGTGTGAAGGAAAGATTGGTTTTCATCCAAGCGGCAGTGAGGGATTTGGATATGACCCGATTTTTTATTGGCAGGGCAGAAGCTTCGGCGAGCTGTCCGGCGAGGAAAAGGATCGGATCAGTCATCGTGGACAGGCGCTGCGGATGCTGGAAGAATATATACAGAAACATGAGCATAGATAAGGGGAGAATATCTTTGATTACAAGTAAACAGAGAGCAAAATTACGTGGAATGGCCAATGATATCGACACGCTGTTCCAGGTGGGAAAAAGCGGGGTGACACCGGAAGTGATACAAAGTACAGCGGAAGCTTTACAGAAGCGGGAGCTGATTAAATTGCGCGTTTTGGAAAATTCCCTGCTTTCTGCTCGCGAAGCTGCTGTAGCTCTTTCGGAAGCGACTGGAGCTGATGTCGTACAGGTCATCGGTTCGCGTTTTGTACTTTATAAGCCAAACCCGAAGGAGCCAGTGATTCAGCTATAATGGGAAAACGAATTGTCATTTTCGGCGGTACTTTTAACCCAGTGCATAATGGGCATATCCATTTGGCGCAGGCCTACCAGCAAAAATTTCAGTTTGATATGGTTTTGGTTATGCCGACTAACCATCCGCCGCATAAAACTTGTAATGACTTAGCGTCTAATGCAGATCGGCTTGCCATGTGTCAAATCGCTTTTGGAGATCTGCCGCATTTTGAAGTCAGTGATTATGAATTCCACCTTTCGGGAAAAAGTTATACTGTGCATACGCTTGAGGCTCTTGAACAGATATATACCGATGCGACTTTTTATTTTATTATGGGCGGCGATATGCTGCTGAGTTTTGATCATTGGTATCGTTGGAAAGACATCCTGCAAAAAGCGCATCTTTTAGCCGCTCCCCGTACGCCGCAAGAACTTCCAAAGCTTCGGGAAAAAGCAGATTTTCTAAATCGCTGTGGAGGACATGTGATATTACTCGACATTCCGGTTCTGGAGATTTCTTCGACACAAGTGCGCCAACGAGTCGGCGGTGGAGAAGATATATCCGATCTTGTCCCCGCTGGCGTTCAGGAATATATCCGCTCTCATCAGCTATACCGGGACACTGTTGTCGAGCCTGAAACGCTCCCGACACGGGAAGAACTGCTGCCTCTGTTGCAGGCACATCTCAAGCCGGATCGGTATCAACATACTTTACAGGTCGCGGCACAAAGCGTTCTTTTGGCCAAACAATATGGAGCGGATCCGCATAAGGCGGAAACAGCCGGGCTTCTGCACGATATCATGAAAAACGAAGACCCAAAAAAGCAGTTGCATTTCATCGAACAAAATGGTATAATCTTAAACAATGTTGAGAAAAAAGCTCCGCAACTCTGGCATGCAATCGCCGGTGCTGTTTTCGCAGAGAAAGAACTGGGAATTCGGGATCCGGACGTTCTGTGCGCAATCCGTTATCATACGACCGGGCGTTCTGGTATGTCAATTTTAGAAAAAATTGTATTTATGGCCGATTTAACCAGTCAGGACCGTCATTATCCAGATGTCGGCCGTTATCGAGTGTTGGTGCTGGCAGATCTGGATATGGCTCTGCTGCATGCTTTGTCCTATACGTTGGGGATGCTTTTACAAAAAGGCACGCCGCTGCACCCGGATACATTAGCCGCCTATTGGGAACTTTCCGGTAAAATAAAAAATAGATAAAGGGGCATGGAGATGACTTCATTAGAGCTTACTAAACAAATTGTTAAAATTCTGGATACAAAAAAAGCGGAAGATATCCGTGTCATCAAAATTAAGGATATTTCAATTATTGCAGATTACTTTATTATTGCAACCGGTAACAGTTCAACACAGGTTAAGGCGCTGGCGGATGAGGTCGATTTTAAGATCGGGGAAATGGGATTGAGTCCGGCGCATACCGAAGGATATCAATCTGCAACATGGACAGTGCTTGACTATCTGGATGTGGTCGTGCATGTGTTTTATAAGGACACCCGCACCACCTATTCTTTGGAACGTTTATGGTCGGACGGCGTGGAAATCCCGCTGGACGAGCTTTTGCAATAGACGGAAATAATATAGGAGTGAGAAAAGTTGAAATACAATTTTTCCGAAGTAGAAAAAAAGTGGCAGGATATTTGGGAGAAGAATAACACGTTTGCAGCAAAAGACGACTATACCTTGCCGAAATATTTTGCACTGGTGGAATTCCCATACCCATCTGGGCAAGGTTTGCATGTTGGGCATCCGCGTTCCTATACAGCGCTGGATATTGTTGCGCGTAAGCGGCGGATGGAAGGTTATAATGTGTTGTACCCGATGGGGTGGGACGCATTTGGTCTGCCAACCGAAAACTTTGCCATTAAAAATAAAATCCATCCCAAGATTGTAACAGAAAATAACATCCTTAACTTTAAAAAACAGTTAAAAGCCTTAGGATTATCTTTCGACTGGACACGGGAGATCAACACCACAGATCCGAAGTACTATAAATGGACGCAGTGGATTTTTTTACAGCTGTTTAAAAAGGGCCTTGCTTATAAAAAGGAGATGGCTGTCAACTGGTGTACCTCCTGCAAGGTCGTTTTGGCAAATGAAGAGGTTGTCAACGGCGTGTGTGAGCGTTGCGGAGGAGAAGTCATCAGGAAAGTAAAATCCCAGTGGATGCTGAAGATTACTGAATATGCACAGCGTTTGATTGATGATCTGGCAGATGTGGATTACATTGATCGGGTCAAAACCTCTCAAAAGAACTGGATTGGACGTTCAGAGGGTGCGGAAGTAGAATTTGCCACAACGGCTGGAGATACTCTGAAGATTTATACCACGCGGCCGGACACGCTGTTTGGTGCAACCTATATGGTTATTTCTCCAGAACATCCGTTCCTGGAACAATGGGCAGATCAAATTACCAATATGGATGCCATTCGCGCTTATCAGCAGGAAGCCGCTAAAAAATCGGATTTTGAACGGACAGAGGTCGTAAAGGATAAGACTGGTGTGCAGTTGGAAGGCGTACGTGGTATCAACCCGGTCAATAATCGGGAAATTCCGATTTTTGTTTCAGATTATGTTCTGATGAGCTATGGGACGGGTGCTATTATGGCAGTTCCGGCGCACGATACCCGTGACTATGATTTTGCAAAGAAATTTGACCTGCCGATTATTGAGGTTGTTGCAGGCGGAAATATTGAACAAGAGGCGTTTACAGACTGTGAGACCGGCACAATGATTAACTCCGGCATGCTGAATGGATTGTCTGTAGAGGATGCCAAAAAGAAGATGATTGCCTGGCTGAAAGAAAACAAAAAGGGAACATCGAAAGTCAATTTCAAGCTCCGCGACTGGGTATTTTCCCGGCAGCGATACTGGGGAGAACCGATTCCCCTGGTTTACTGTGAAAAGTGCGGTTGGGTACCGATTCCTGAAGAACAGTTGCCGTTGCAGCTTCCGGAAGTAGACTCCTATGAACCAACCGATGATGGAGAATCCCCCTTGTCTACAATGGAGGAATTTGTGCATACCAGCTGTCCGCATTGCGGAGGTCCTGCAAAACGCGAAACCGATACTATGCCGCAATGGGCAGGTTCTTCCTGGTATTTCCTGCGTTATTGCGATCCGCATAACCCCAATGCGCTGGCCTCCAAAGAAGCTTTGAACTACTGGATGCCGGTTGACTGGTATAACGGCGGCATGGAGCATACCACTCTGCATTTACTCTACTCCCGTTTCTGGCACAAATTCCTGTATGATATCGGTGTTGTGAATACCAAAGAACCATATCAAAAACGAACCAGCCATGGAATGATTCTTGGCGAAAATGGGGAGAAGATGAGTAAATCCCGCGGAAATGTAGTCAATCCGGACGATATTATCCGGGACTATGGAGCGGATACTCTCCGGTTATATGAAATGTTTATTGGAGACTTTGAAAAAGCGGCACCCTGGAGTTCTGCAAGTATCAAAGGCTGTAAACGTTTCTTGGAACGGATTTGGAGCCTGCAAGATATTCTAACAGATGCACCGGGATATCGTCCGGAGATGGAAAGCAAAATTCATAAAACGATCCGCAAAGTCACGGAAGATATCGAAAACCTTAAATTCAATACCGCGATTGCTGCAATGATGGCTCTTTTAAATGATATTGCAGACAGTAAATCGATTACACGGGATGAATATAAGACGTTGCTTATCCTTTTAAATCCGTTTGCGCCGCATATGACAGAAGAAATTTTTTCTGTTCAGCAGTATGGCGGTCAAATTTCCGAACAGAGCTGGCCTGTATATGATCCAAACAAGTGCAAAGAAGATACCATTGAGATTGCTGTTCAGATCAATGGCAAAATGAAAACCAAGTTGATGGTACCTGCTGACATTGAAAATGCAGATGCCCTGGCACAGGCTAAAGCGAATGTGAAGGTAGCGGAAGCGATTTCTGGCAAGACCGTTGTTAAAGAGATTTATGTCAAAGGTAAACTGGTCAATATTGTTGTCAAGTAAATGTTCTAATTGGTATAAGCACGCATCTATATAAGTCAAAATATTTTTATATAATTTATGCAATATGACAATATTTACAAAAGTCTTGACTTTTGGTATGGCCATACTGTATAATAATCTTATGTACTTGTGTGTTATAGTATATACTATCAGTGGAAACTGATAAGTAACCTCTGCCTTTGGGGCAAAGGGAGGGAAAGAAATGGCAGAAGTAAAAGTAAAAGACAATGAGTCTTTAGATAGTGCTTTAAGAAGATTTAAACGTTCCTGTGCAAAAGCTGGTGTTCTGGCTGAGGTTCGCAAAAGAGAGCATTATGAAAAACCTTCCGTAAAGCGCAAGAAAAAATCTGAAGCTGCACGTAAACGTAAGTTTAAATAAGCTTTCGGGATTATGGACTAAAGCGGGTAAAAGCATTCATTGAGTGTTTTTCCCGCTTTTTCATTATGATCACAAATTGTTCCGGAAAAGATAGGGGAAATCATATGTCAATTTTTAAGCCAGATTTAATGGTGCACAGCATTATGGATATTCAACCGTCTGACCTGCAAGACAGAGGGATACAGGCCATGATTCTGGACGCAGATAATACACTGTCTGTTCATGGAAGTGCGATTCCATACAATGGGGTACCGGATTGGATTCAGACGATGAAAGCAGCGAATATATCCATGTTGATTGCATCGAACAACACACAGCAAAGAATCCATCCGCTGGCACAAAACCTGGGGCTGGAATACCGTTATATGAGTTTAAAACCACTGCCCTTTATTTTTTGTTCTGCACGTAAAACTTTTGGAGTACCGCGTAAAAAAATTGCTGTTATTGGAGATCAATTGTTTACTGATATTGTAGGCGGACACCTGGCCGGAATGATGACGATACTGGTGGAACCATTTGAAATGGAGACCGGAATGTTGGCACTATTCAAGCGAAAATTAGAAGCGCCTTTGATACGCCGGTATCGAAAACACCAAACAAGAAATGGGGGCCGTTAGTTTATGGTACATGCTGTTTTTGGCCCAGCTGGCACCAGCGACAGTTATATAGAACGTGGGTATAAAAATCAATTATCCATGCCGGAATATCTGAAGGAGTTTGGCCTGGAAGCATATGAATATCAATGTGGACATGGGTTAAAAGTTTCTGATCAGACCGCTGAAAATTTTGGAAATGTCATGGCGCAATCGGGAATTGTCCTTTCCTTACATGCACCTTATTATATTTCACTATCCAGTATAGAACAGGAAAAGCGGGATAAAAGCGTTACTTATATCTGGCAAAGCGCCCGTTTAGCGCATTTGATGGGTGCCAAACGAATCATTGTTCATACCGGTTCGTGCGGAAAACTGAGTCGGGCGGACGCGCTGGCTCTTGCCGCCGACACGCTTCGCCGTGCGTTACAGAAACTGGAGGAAGAAGCTTTAGCAGATCATGTGACAATTTGCCCGGAGACTATGGGAAAAATCAATCAATTAGGGACATTAGAAGAAGTTTTAACGCTGTGTAAACTGGATGACAGATTGATTCCCTGCATTGATTTTGGACATTTAAATGCCCGTACATTAGGCGCAATTCGGACTAAAGAAGATTATCGGGCAATATTAGATGCCACGGAAAATGCGTTAGGCGCAGACCGGCTGAAAAATTTTCATGCGCATTTCAGCAAGATCGAATATACCGCAGGGGGCGAAAAAAGGCATTTAACGTTTGCTGATACGGTGTTTGGACCTGATTTTGATCCATTGGCAGAACTGATTGCGCAAAAGGCATTGACGCCTACGATCATCTGTGAATCTGCCGGTACACAAGCGGAGGATGCGGCAGCAATGATGCAGATGTATCGGTCTTATTTAAACAGATAATTTTTTAAGTCAACCAGCAGATGAAAATGCTGGTTGACTTTTTTATGATTTCTAAAAATTTCGTTTTATTTTGGATATATTTATATTAGGACTCTTGCAATTTGCGCATTATTTATATATAATGATATTTGGTGAAAGTTGGTCTTTTTATGGATCAGTTTTGCAAGGATACAGGAAAGGTGCGGAAACGGCATGAAGAAAAAAATATTATTGATACATGGTCCGAATCTGAATATGCTCGGTGAGCGTGAAACAGGTATTTATGGGAAAGAAACCTTTGACAGTATCAACCAGCAGATTTTAGCCCATGCGGAGCAATTAGGAATTGAATGTGAGATATTTCAATCGAATTGTGAAGGCGCGCTGATTGATAAAATGCAGGAATGCCGTCAGAAAGTCGATGGAATCGTTATCAATGCCGGTGCTTATACGCATTACAGCTATGCAATCCGAGATGCGATTGCCAGTATTAAAATTCCTTGTATTGAGGTGCATTGTTCTAATATATATAATCGTGAAGATTTTCGGAAGACCTCTGTGATTGCACCTGTTTGTGTCGGACAGATCTCCGGATTTGGAAAATACAGTTATATGTTGGCTCTGGATGCCATCGTAAATTTAATATAGTGAACCTGTAACTACTTTAATAAGGGGGGGTATATGATGGCCAATTATATTGCTGCACTGATGGAAAAACTTCCTGCATCTCTGGACTGCGGAATTGTAACATCTCCAATGAATCGACGGTATTTGACGGGATTCTGTTCTTCTGCTGGGATTTTAGTACTCACGCATACAAAGAGCTATTTTTTAATTGACTTTCGTTATATTGAGAAAGCCAAACAGGATGTGGATCGCAGCGTTTGCGACGTGATCTTGTTGGAAAACCAAAACAGTCAACTTGCTGAAATTTTTTCCAGACACGCTGTACAAACC
This sequence comes from Candidatus Falkowella caecavicola, assembly GCA_904420125.1. Lineage (GTDB taxonomy): Bacteria > Bacillota > Clostridia > Oscillospirales > Ruminococcaceae > Falkowella > Falkowella caecavicola. Next base: position 54,913 of record CAJFUK010000075.1, read on the forward strand.
GTAGGAGTGGAAGCTGACTATATTACACTCAATGACTATCATAGCTTTTGCAAGGCATTTCCAAAACAACAGTTTGTCGACAGCCGGGAATTCAGCGATGTGATTGCGGGCATGCGTATCATTAAAGCGGAGTGGGAAATTGATAAAATTGTTGCAGCCCAGCGAATAGCAGAACAGGCTTTTGATGAAATTCTACAATTTATTAAACCAGGCGTGTCAGAACGTGATATTGCATTAAATTTAGACTTTTCTATGCGGCGGGCGGGTGCAGAAGACATTTCTTTCAGCACGATTGCTGTATCCGGAAAAAATTCTTCTTTGCCGCATGGAACACCTGGAAATAAGCTGGTAGAAAACGGAGACTTTGTGACAATGGATTTTGGCGCACTACTGGATGGATATCACAGTGATATGACACGTACCGTAGCGGTGGGGTATGCGACAGAAGAAATGCAGCGGGTATATGATACTGTCCTGGAGGCAAACCGTCTTGGAATCGCAGCTGTCCGAGCGGGGATCACCGGTATGGAAGTGGATCGTATTTCGCGTTCTTTTATTGAAGCGCAGGGTTATAGCGGCTGTTTTGGACATGGTCTTGGACACGGAGTCGGACTGGACATCCATGAAGCACCCTCCTTATCTCCGCGCGGAGATATTGTTCTGCAACCCAATATGGTCGTGACCATTGAACCGGGGGTCTATCTGGAGAACAAGTTTGGCATTCGCATTGAAGATATGGTCGTAGTCACGGAAAATGGCTGTAAAAATTTAACCCGGTCTTCTAAAGACTTGATGATTTTAAAATAAAAGGAGAATATTTATGCGCAGAACGAAAATTGTCTGCACGCTGGGCCCTTCTACAGATAACGAAAACACACTTCGGGAGTTAATTATTTCCGGAATGAATGTTGCACGATTTAATTTTTCCCATGGAACCCATGAGTATCATAAAAATATGTTTCAAATGCTCTGCCGGGCACGGGATGAATTGAAAATGCCGATTGCGGCTATGTTAGACACAAAAGGCCCCGAAGTGCGTCTGAAAAATTTTGCCAAAGGTAAAGTAATGCTGGAAGCCGGTAAAATGTTTACATTGACCACACGAGAAGTTGAAGGAGATGAGACAATTGTCTCGATTTCTTACAAACGTTTACCACAGGATGTTCATGTAGGAAGCCGCATTCTCATTGACGATGGACTGGTGGAACTGACTGTAATCAGTGTGACGGATACGGATATTGTCTGCGAAATCGTGAATGGCGGCCCTATATCCAATCATAAAGGAGTCAATCTGCCGGACACCCGATTGACGATGCCCTATATGAGTGAAGCAGACCGTCAGGATATTATTTTTGGTATCCAGACAGGATATGATTTTATTGCTGCTTCTTTTGTGCGCTGTGCTGATGATGTGATGGAAGTACGTCATCTGCTGCATGAGCATGGAGGAGATCACATTAAAATTATTGCCAAAATAGAAAACTCAGATGGTGTTGAAAATATCGACGAAATTCTGCATGCAGCAGATGGAATTATGGTTGCACGAGGGGATATGGGGGTAGAGATTGATCTCAAAAAACTGCCTGCGATCCAAAAACAGCTGATTAAAAAAGCATACCGTGCAGGTAAAATAGCAATCACGGCCACCCAAATGCTGGATAGTATGATTAAAAATCCTCGTCCCACCCGTGCAGAAACAACCGATGTTGCCAATGCAATTTATGATGGTACCAGCGCGATTATGCTTTCCGGTGAGACGGCTGCTGGCATGTATCCCGTACAGGCGGTAAAAACCATGGCGGAAATAGCAGAATATACCGAATGCGATATTGACTATAAGAGCCGTTTTAAACGGTATGAATATGACGAACATGCCAATGTAACCCATGCAATTTCTCAGGCAACGGTAACCACCGCGCATACATTACAGGCAAAAGCCATTATTACAGTAACTGAGTCGGGTAAAACAGCGCGAATGATCAGTAAGTTCCGTCCAGTATGTCCGATTATCAGCGGTACTTGCGCGCCGCAGGTTTACCGGCAAATGGCTTTGTCCTGGGGCGTTATTCCAATCATGGTTGAAGAAAAAACGAATACAGACGAATTGTTTCAGCATGCAGTCGATCGTGCAGAGGAAGAGGGACTGGTACAAAATGGTGATCTGGTTGTCATTACAGCCGGTGTGCCTCTCGGTGTCTCAGGCACTACCAATCTTTTAAAAGTGCATATTGTCGGTAATATTCTGGCTTCCGGTACAGGTGTCACCTCAGGTTCTGTCTGCGCAAATTTATGTGTATGTAAAACAGAAGATGAGGCGCTGAAAAATTTTGAACCTGGAGATATTTTGGTAATCCCACAAACGGGAAATAAACTGTTGCAGATCATGAAGGATGCAGCTGGAATCATTACAGAGCTTGACGGTATGGACACACACGCAGCGATCGTCGGCATGACCTTAGAAATCCCTGTGATCGTTGGTGCCGCCAATGCCACCAGTTTGTTAAAGAATGGCGTTACAGTGGTTTTGGATGCGAGCAGGGGAATTGTCTGTAGTCAAAAACAGGAAAAAACGGCCCTGGCGAAAAAATAAAAAAATAAAAAGTAAAAAGAAGCGCGGCTGCTACCCCGCGCTTCTTTTTACTTTTTTTCTGTCAATTTGGAGATAATTAAAGATGTTAAAAGGACTAAATATATGATAAACATTGTTGCCGGTAAGAAATTTGCTGTACCTACAGGTCTGGTAAAATAAACAAATAAAGAAAAAACCGATACAGCCAATGCTATGTAAGAAAGACCATTTGCTTTCTTCAAAGCCATCACCCCTCTTTTTATTATTTGTATTGAAGAGCGTATACTTATAATAACATAGGGCCGCGATTTTTTCAATTCTAAATGATTTCCTATTTCTTTGGCTTCTTTTGGTTGATCCCAGCCAATGGATTTTTATTCATCGCTTCCTGCATATTCTGGCTGGTAATATGGGTATAAATTTCAGTCGTCCCAATATTGGCATGCCCCAGAATTTCTTTAAGAATCCGGATATCCACATTTCCGTGTTGGTACATTAAAGTAGCGGCAGTATGCCGAAGTTTATGCGGGGAAAAACCCATATTGTCTAAACCGGCTTCTTTTAAAACTCCCTGAACGATTAATTCTACTTGGCGAGCACCCAACCTTTTTCCTGTGCGAGAGGACAAGAAAAGGGCAGAGGGCTCAGCAATTACTTTTAACTGACTCCGTTCTTTTTCCATATAGTTGCGGATGGCTTCTACACAGGCATCGTTCAAATAAATGATCCGTTCTTTATTTCCTTTACCCAGTAAACGAAGGGAACGCTCTTGTAAATTGAAATCCCGACAGTTTATACCAACCAATTCTGACAAACGCATCCCGCAATTTAAAAAAAGAGTCAGTATGCAAAAATCCCGAAGCGGTTGCTTCGTATGGACATGCTGCAGCAGCTCAAAACTCTGTTCAAGCGTTAAGTATTTCGGTAAACTTTTTTTTGTTGCCGGCATTTCCAAATTTTTGACAGGATTTTGCTCCAATACGCCTTTGGTAACCGTTAAATATTTATAAAACCCACGGATACTACTGACTTTACGCGCACGGGTTTTCGGGTTGTTCGAGCGGTCTGAAGAGACATAATGTAAAAACTCATAAATATCAGACAGCGTAATATTCTGAATGAACGACAGATCAATATCTTGAATCGATAAGTGCTGCATATTTTCATCAGTGACCGGTATTTTTTGTTTGTATAATTTCATAAAGCGTAAAAATGTCCGTAAGTCCACAGCATATCCAGCGACAGTACGAAGTGAACGGCCTTTAATCGTTTCAAGATAAAACAGATAATCATGTACCAATACAGGAAAATCAGAAAAGTTTAATTCAGCCATACAAACAAACATCCTTTATCCAAAATAATCAATCTTCACACGCCTCACACTTTTCACACGGCAATTATCTAAGAGTTACTGCACAAGATTAGATATTCTTATTGTCAGTCAGACGCTATTGATACTGATGATATCATTATATCAAAATTATAATTATACTGAATCGCCATGCTTACCCCTTTTCCTTCTGCCCTGTACTTCGTTAAATTTGCATTTAGCGAAGTAAGAGATTTGTTTTTATGACGCTTCCCCTTACACACTCTCAAGATGAAGTCGGAAACAATAATAACCGTATCAGTGTGATACGGTTATTATAACATAACAATACCTAGATTTTAGGCAAACTTACTCCGCAGAACTATCTGAATTTTCCGGCTCTGCAGGCGGTGTTACAGGCTCAGACAACATCTGTTCCAATTCCTGCTTAAGAATATCTACGTCCTGTGCTGTAACATTGATCGATTTTTGTAAAGCATCCAAACTATCTCTGGTTTGCTTGAGTTCTTTGTTTGCGCCATTAACAGCAACAAGGAGAAAAATATTCATAATGATTAAAACCAGACAAAACAAAATAACAATATTGACTTTCTTTAATTTCACCACTTACAAGTCCTTTCCGATTCAGGAATTCAGGTCTTATTCTGCATATTTTGACACATTCATTATATACTAATTTTCCAATGCTGTCAAACCTTATCTAAGGCAATTATCCAAAAAGTGTGATCTGGCTGGTTTTGGGTAATCCTTCCAAGGCACCCGCCTGCTCTAAGATTTCAATCACTGCTTTTGAAACACCAGAACGCGCCGCCAGATCATCTACAGAAATATAAGATTCCCCTTTCCCCGCTATTTGCAGGCTGTTGGCGGCCGCTTCTCCCAAACCTTTCAGCGAAGTAAATGGAAGACGAATGTTCCCATCTTCTAACTGATATTTGGTCGCATGGGACAAATATAAATCAACCGGAAGAAAAGAATATCCCCGACAAAGCATTTCATTGGTAATCAGAAGAGTATCATCCGGCTCTTCCCCGCTTGCCTTTAGCGCTTCAATTTTTGCACGGACCGCTGCCCTACCACGGATGGCCGTGGCAGCATCAAAATCCTCACCCCGCACGGTAAAATAAGCTGCATAAAATTCTAACGGATGATATACCTTATACCAACACAGGCGAATTGCAGCAGTAACATAAGCAGCCGCATGTGCCTTCGGAAACATGTATTGAATTTTCATACAGCTGTCAATATACCATTGCGGTACCCCGCAGGCACGCATAGCGCTGAAGTGCTCCTCAGTCAACAATTTCGGCGCATTTCCTTTACGTGTGATCTCCATGATTTTAAAGGCCATCTTATGATCCAGCCCTTTATGAATGAGATAGGTCATAATGCTGTCACGGGTACCAATCACTTCACTGATTGTGCAAGTTCCTTCTTCAATCAATTTTTGTGCATTATCCAACCATACGCCTGTACCATGTGACAAACCGGATACCTGCAAAAGGTCAGAGAACGATTTCGGCTTTGCGTCCATCAGCATCTTTCGCACAAAATTTGTTCCCATTTCCGGGATCCCCAATGTACCGGTTTCGCTATAAATATCATCTGATTTGACGCCCAAAGCTTCTGTGGAAGTATAGAGACTGACGACCTTTTCATCACTCATCGGGACCTGGGCAATTTTGATTCCCGTTAAATCTTCCAGATGCTTGTAGAGCGTCGGCACATCGTGCCCGAGCAGATCGAGCTTTAAGATCGTATCATGCAAAGAATGGAAGTCAAAATGCGTCGTAATAATCCCGCTTTCCTCAGAATCCGCAGGATGCTGGACAGGCGTAAAATCATATACGTCATAATCAGACGGCACAACAACCATCCCTCCCGGGTGCTGCCCTGTCGTTCGCTTGACGCCGGTACACCCTTCTGCTAAACGCTTCTTTTCCGCTTCACTGACAGTCCGTTGATTTTCTTCCAGATATTTCAGCACAAAACCATAGGCGGTTTTATCTGCCACAGTCGCAATGGTTCCTGCTTTAAATACATGATCTTTGCCAAAAAGGTCTTCTGTATAACGATGTGCGCTTGTTTGATATTCACCACTGAAGTTCAGGTCAATATCCGGCGCCTTATCGCCATCAAATCCCAAGAAGGTCTCAAACGGGATATCATGTCCATCCCGGTTCATAAAAGTACCGCATTCTGGACAATCCTTAGGCGGTAAATCAAATCCGGAACCGACAGAGCCATCCAGAATAAACTCGCTGTGTTTACAATGCGGGCAAACATAATGCGGCGCCAATGGATTAACTTCTGAAATCCCCGCCATCGTTGCAACAAAAGAAGACCCTACCGATCCACGGGATCCAACCAAATATCCATTTTGCTCCGATTTATAAATCAATTTTTGCGCAATCATATACAGGACGGCAAAACCATGCTTAATAATAGAGGTTAACTCCCGATCAAGCCGCTTTTCAACAATTTCGGGTAAATTTTCTCCATAGATCGAACGAGCACGCCCCCAAGTGATTTCCTGCAGCTCTTCATCCGCGCCTTCCAGATGGGGCGGATAATTTCCTTTAGGAATTGGACGCAGATCGCCGTCAATCATATTCGCAATTTTATTGGGATTGGTAACGACCACTTCATATGCCTTCTCTTCACCTAAATAGGCAAATTCTTTCAGCATTTCGTCCGTTGTCCGCAGGTAGAGAGGCGGCTGCTGCTCGGCATCTTTAAACTTCAAACCAGCCATTAGAATTGTACGGTAAATCGCATCCTGTGGATTCATAAAATGAACGTCACAGGTCGCAACCACTGGTTTTTTCAGGCGTTCTCCTAAATTGACAATCGTACGGTTATATTCCCGCAAACGTTCTTCACTGTCCACCTTGCCGGTACGAAGCATAAATTCATTATTTTGAATCGGCTGGATTTCCAGGTAATCATAAAATTCCGCAATTTTACATAATTCCCCCCAGGGACGACCGTCCGCAACAGCTGTATAAAGCTCGCCAGCCTCACAGGCACTACCGACCAAAAGGCCCTCCCTGTATTTCATTAACTCGCTCTTAGGGATCAACGGTTTTTTATGATAATATTTAAGATGAGAATAGGAAATCAGCCGATACAGATTTTTCAAGCCTACATGATTACGTACGAGCAGAATCTGATGATATGAGCGCAGTTTTTTGTAATCATCTTTCCCACCGAGCTGCGTATTAATTTCACCAATATGTGCGACCTGCCCCTTTTCTAAAAAAATCTTAAAAATGGCAATCGTAATTAACCCCAGCGTACGCGCGTCATCGCAGGCACGATGGTGGTTAAAATCCTCCAGTTTTAAATGTTTGGCAACCGTGTCCAGTTTATGATTCTTTATATTTGGAAAAACCGCACGACAGATCGGCACCGTATCAATATATGTATTGTCTGCATGAAGTTTGTTGCGGGTTGCTGCTGCTTTAATAAAGCCCATATCAAAATTCGCATTATGTGCTACTAAAACATGTCCTTGTGCAAAATCAAGAAACTGCTTAACCGCTTCCCCCTCTAAAGGCGCATCTTTAACCATCTCGTTCGTAATACCAGTCAACTCGGTAATATTATACGGGATTTCTTTTTCCGGATTGACAAAGGTGTTAAACGTATCCACAATCTCGTTGTTATGGACTTTAACTGCACCAATTTCTGTCAGGCGTTCTGTATTTGCGTTGAGTCCGGTTGTCTCCACATCAAATACAATAAAGTCCCCGTTTAACGGTTCTTCCGAAGAACCGTATACAGCAAGAATGCAGTCGTTGATAAAATAATCTTCAATTCCATAGATTACTTTGAATTCTCCTCCGTTTTTACGGATTTTATCGACAGCATTCATTGCATCCGGAAATGCCTGTACAACACCATGATCGGTAATCGCAATCGCTTTATGTCCCCAACGAAACGCTGTTTGAATCAATTTATCCGTCGGTGTTAATGCATCCATACTGGACATATTGGTATGCATATGCAGTTCCACACGTTTTTCTTTTGCTGTATCCTGCCGTTCCAGCTTTTTGACCAGCATGATATCATTGGGCTTAAAGGACAAATCCTTATCATATTTGTCATAATAAATATCACCGCTCAAAAAGACAGAGGCTCCTTTTTTGAGATCACTATATTTTTCCAGCTCCGTTTTTTTACAGAATATTTTAAAGGAGATTGAATTGGTAAAATCAGTGATATAGAAACTCAGGATACAGTTCTGCCCCTGATTGTAATCACGGGAATCTGTACTGAAAATTTCGCCCCAGATAGAAATTTTTTCCCGTTCCTCTCGAATCTGAATGAGCGGTGTAGGCGGAATGGTAATCTTCTTTCCTTTTAACTGAACTGCTCCATCGACCAAAAAAGGCATGTCCACAAGATTAATCCGCACGGGTTCTTTCGCTCCATCCACTGGTTGATTGGAAGAAGCTCTTTTGCTCGTAGACGGGTTATCTGCCACAGGCACTTCCCTTTTAGACATTCTCGGCGGTGCTGACGACAGTGGCAAAGAACTCATGGTCTGCGCGTAAACATCCGGCATAATCCGCGTTAATCCTTCAAATTGCACCTGGATGCCGAAACTAAATTGCTCCATGACCAGCTGCATCAGTTTCTTATCTACACCCGCCTGCTGGATAATGTCTGCACCGCCATGTTTTAATGTAATATGTAAAATCTGATTTTCATAGGATACGTCTGCATCATCCAGGTATCCATTCACCATACTGACCATTGTCTTTAAACGCGCTACCAATTCCGGGAAGTAGGTACAATTGAAGAGATCCGGCGTATATTTGGGGAAGATGGATACCCGTTTCAACCGCATTTTTTCACAGATCAATTTTTCACAATGCTGCAGATCCTGAAAAGGTACCAGGGCAGGAAAAATAACCGTCATATCCATTGCCTGCGTTCCTTTATAAATATCCAGAGACAGCACGTTCCCTTTCTGAATGCTTTCCGGAACGACACTATCGCCGATATACGCCTGGAATACCTGTAAAAATTCACTTGCCATTTATCATTCCCCTTTTAACTTCCCTATATAGAATCGTTTCATCCTGTCAATCAACAGGCTGGTATTGATTTCTACATTTGCTCAATCTCATGTAAAAGAGCGGTGACAATCTGATCTTCCGGCACTTTACCAATCGCCTGTCCCTTTTTAAAAAGCAATGCACAGCCATCCCCTCCAGCAATCCCAATATCTGCCTCCCGTGCTTCACCAGGGCCATTCACTGCACATCCCATTACCGCAACCGTAATCGATTTATCAACCTTTTCCAACGCCTCCTCTACCTGGTGAGCCAACCCGATCAGATCAATTTTGGTCCGTCCGCAGGTCGGACAGGAGATGAACTGAATGCCTTTCCGAAGTCCCAATGCCCGTAAAATCTCCCGTCCGGCTTTTACCTCATGTACCGGGGGCGCAGTCAGCGAAACACGGATCGTATCCCCAATCCCATCAAGCAACAGGCTGCCAATCCCAATGGCAGATTTGATCGTTCCCATATATTCTGTGCCGGTTTCTGTCACGCCCAGATGAAAAGGATAAACACATTCTTCCGCCAGCATACGATACGCCTGTACCGTCGTTGTAACATTAGAAGACTTAATAGAGACCACGATATCAGAAAAGTCATACTGTTCTAATAACCGAATATGATAGATTGCACTGTCTACTAACGCCTGCGGGGTTGGCGCGCCATGTTTTGCAAGAATTTCCTTTTCCAATGAACCGGCATTGACTCCGATCCGAATCGGGATCTGCTTTTTTCGACAGGTATCTACTACCTGGCGGATTCGTTCCCGATCTCCGATATTTCCAGGATTGATCCGGATTTTATCAATACCGGCTTCGGCCGCGGCAAGCGCTAAACGGTAGTCGAAATGAATATCCGCTACCAACGGTACAGTAGTCTCCTTTTTGATTGCTTCAATCAGCCGAACTGCAGCCATATCTGGTATCGAAAAACGAATGATTTCACAACCTGCCTGTTCCAACTCAACTGCCTGCCGCACATTACCTTCTATATCATCTGCGCGGCAGTTGAGCATAGATTGAATATAAATCCGCTCCCCGCCTAAAATCAAATCTTTTACGCGAACCGGATGTACTTTTCTGCGATTCATGACAGATCAACCTCTTTCTTTTTCTTTTAGAACAGGTTAAAGATGTCTTTTGCCGTTACCACAAGCATTAACAGCATTAAGAGGGAAAATCCTACAAAATTGACATACCCCTCAATTTCTTTTTTGATCGGGCGCCGTATGATTAATCCAATCAGCAAAAACAACAGACGTCCTCCATCAAGTGCCGGAATAGGCAACAGATTAAAGATTCCAACATTGATGGTAATAAACGCAGCCAACATTAGAAAACTGGCCATACTTGTTTCTGCGGCTTCTCCAACCGCACCAGCAACGCCAACAGGTCCTGATAACTGATTCAGTCCGACCTTACCGGTCACTAGATCGATCAAGGAACCCCAAACCATTTTGATCACAGAGCCAGTTTCAAAAAAAGCATGTTTTAAGACCGAACCGACAGAAACTTTTTCAGATAAGAGCTGTATGGTGGGATGCACAGCATCGGACCCGTCAGTGGACTCCTTCACTGATAAATCGACAGCCGGTAAAACCTGCACATTTCCATCCCGAACGACTTCCATTTCAAAAATATGATCCTCAGCCCGCTGAAATGCCCAGGCAATATCAGTCCGTGTATAAACCCGCATACCATCCACACGGATAATCTGATCACCAACCTGCAGATTTTCTGAAGACTGTGTTGGAATATCCTTCAATCCGCCAACGGTGGTGGTGATTAACTCCCCATTCATAGACAGTGTGATGATTAACAACACAAAACCCAGCAGCAGATTCATAAATGCTCCCGCTGCCAAAACAGCTATTTTTTGCAATGCCGGACGATTATCGAACGCACGAGAGTCATCCGAGGATTCATCCTCTCCCTCCATCGAGACATAACCGCCGATCGGCAGCAGACGTAGACTGTAAGCCGTCTCTCCACGGTGAATCTGCCACAGTTTTGGTCCCATCCCAATTGCAAATTCATTCACTTTCACCCCACTGAGTTTTGCAACGGTGAAATGTCCCAGTTCATGCAGAAAAACAATAACTCCAAAAAGCAGAATTGTCAAAATAATAGACATAGATATAACAACACTCCTTAAAAAAGATCCAGAGAGTTCTCAAGCTTTAGCAAACCTGCTCCAAAACATACGCGCGTGCCCGTCTGTCTGCATCCAGTACATCAGTGATTGAAAAATCCCCTTCCGGCACGGAAAGATGGAGCGCACCGTAAACCAAGTCTCCGATCTCCAGAAAAGAGATCTTCTGATGCAGAAAAAGATCGACAGCCTGTTCATTGGCTCCATTAACCAATGTAGGATACAGGCCGCCGCGGTGCATCGCCTCACGACAAGCTTTTAAACAGACAAATGTTTCCGGATCCGGCGCTGCAAATGTTAGCTGACCATAATCCAGCAAATTCAGCGATTGCACCGGACAGGGATACCGTTCCGGATAGGTGAGCGCATACTGAATCGGTATTTTCATATCGGGAACCCCCAACTGAGCGATCACCGAATGATCCACATATTCCACTGCAGAGTGGATGACACTTTCCCGATGCACAAGGACTTCGATGTCATCTATTGTTTTGTGGAAAAGCCATGCCGCTTCTATCATTTCCAGTCCTTTATTCATCAGGGTAGCGGAATCAATGGTAATCTTAGCCCCCATGTTCCAATTGGGATGGTTTAATGCATCTGCCACCGTCACTTTTTGCAGATCCTCTCGCTTTTTTCCAAAAAAAGGACCACCCGAAGCTGTCAGGATCAGCTTTTTTACCTGTTCCGGCCGGTTTCCCTGTAAACACTGGAAAATCGCAGAATGTTCGCTGTCTACCGGTAAAATAGCCACATGATGGCGCTGTGCTGCTTCTATCACAAGCTGTCCGCCAGTCACTAAAGTTTCTTTGTTGGCCAATGCTAAACTCTTTCCGGCTTGAATCGCTGCAAGAGTTGGTTGCAATCCAACCATACCTACAACCGCATTCAGCACCATGTCCGCTGTTGGCCAAGTGGCGGCCTCCAACAGCCCTTCCATACCAGATGTTACACGGACGGAGGTGTCTTTTAAAGCGTCCTTGAGTTGAGTATATAGCTCTTTATTATATATACACACAAGATCCGGACAGTATTCGCGGGCTTGATTTTCCAGAAGATGTATATTAGAATGCGCCGCCAGTGCTGCTATACGGAATCCATGTTCCCGGACCACCGCCAGCGCCTGTGTGCCGATCGAGCCAGTAGAACCTAAAAGGCTAATGGTTTTGTGTAACATAATGTTTTTTACTTCTTTCTTTGAAATCAATCAAATTTTCATATTTGAAAGCAAGAAAACCCCATTCATTTTTGCGAATGGGGCTGATAAATCTTACGCTGCAATCACCGGCAGAACCTGAGAAATCAGATACAGAAACGGGGCGACAAAAATCACACTGTCAAAGCGATCCATAATGCCGCCATGTCCAGGAATTAAATTTCCAAAATCTTTAATCTGACAATGCCGCTTAATCACAGAAGCACTGAGATCCCCAAACATAGAGATCAATGAGCCCAAGACGGCCACCAAGGTTAAATTCAGATACGAGATTTCTGCTGGTATTCCTATCCTCGTGTAGACCAATTCCCAAATCCCCCCAAATATCAGAGTAAATACAAGATTTGTAACAACGCCCCCTATAGCACCCTCTATCGTTTTATGAGGACTGATTTGAGGCGCCATTTTATGTTTTCCAAATTTACGTCCCACAAAATAGGCTCCTGCATCACAGATCCAGGATAAAACAAATACCAGTATCAGATAAAACAATCCGAATTCTCCATGCAGATCACGCAGGTAGATCAGTGAACAAAGTCCTAAAGGAAACAGAATGGAAGCGGTAAAAACAACCGTTATCTGCTGAAAATGAACCGTCATATGGGACGACAGCAGAATACAAAATAAAATAAAAATATAGACGGCCAAAAAAACCGGAACATTTTCTAAAACAGGAGAAAAAGATAAAAAAGCAAAATATAGAGCCGCCAATAACCCTACGGAAGTCAATAGATAGTTTTTGTGACACTGTAAAGCACGCAATACCTCATATACAGCAATCATAGCGGTACAACCAACGATCAGATTAAAAACAATCGTTTTATAAAAACATAAAACCAAAATCAGCAAAGGTATTCCTATCATTGCTGACATACATCGCTGTCTCATAAGGGAACCTCCGGAATATGATCAAATTTACCGCCGCTTTAAATTGCTCCAAAGCGACGGTTTCGTTTGGAAAACTCATCTAATGCAGCATCGAAGTCTTGCGCCGAAAAGTCTGGCCATAAGATATGATCCATAAAGACATATTCTGCATAGGCAGACTGCCAGATTAAAAAATTAGATAATCGATATTCACCGCTGGGACGAATAATCAGATCTACATCCGGTTGTCCATGTGTATAAAGAAAATCATCAATGGTTTTCTCAGTAATACGATCTGGGGAAAGGGCGCCATTTTGTACGGCTTTGGCGATTCGTTGCATAGCCTGAACCAACTCTGCACGGCCACCGTAATTAAATGCGACATTCAATGTCATTCCGGTATTTTTCTGGCTTTTTTCTTCTGCTGTATTCATTTTGCCCTGAATGGAGGGCGTAAATACCGACCGGTCGCCAATAAAAATCAGGCGCACATTTTCATCCGCATATTGTTTGACCTCATCCAGATATTGATCAAACAGCTTCAGCAACGCCTGCACTTCTTCCTGGGGGCGTTTCCAATTTTCTGTCGAAAATGCATACACCGTCAAATACGGAATACCGCGTTTCTGACAATGACGGACTATTTTACGAAAAGTCTGGGCGCCTGCAGAATGTCCCATTTTTCGGGAAAGCCCTCTGTTTTTTGCCCAACGGCCATTTCCATCCATAATAATCCCAACGTGCCGTGGGAGAACCTGTTCTTCCATATGGGATCCTGCCCTTTCCCTCTTGAATCATCAGATGCTACCGATACAGTAAACAACAGACAACCCATAATCCCTACTGTATCGGCCAGTTAAAATATCAAGTAGATTTAGATTTCCATGATTTCTTTTTCTTTGTCCTTAGATATTTCATCCACTAATTTACAGAACTTATCGGTATAATCCTGTACATCTTTCTCACAGTTTTTCAGATCATCCTCTGTGATTTGAGAACCTTTTTTCATCGCTTTTAATTTATCCATCGCATCACGGCGAATATTACGGACAGCAACCTTGCAATCCTCTGCCAGCTTATGAATCTGCTTAACAATATCCCGGCGGCGTTCCTCCGTAAGCGGCGGGAAAACGATCCGGATCACCTTTCCATCATTACTAGGATTAATGCCAAGATCAGATGTCTGAATGGCCTTTTCAATATCTTTTAAGGAAGATGCGTCCCAAGGCTGAATCAGCAAAGTACGTGCTTCAAAAACAGAAACTGCTGCCATTTGGTTAATCGGTGTAGGAGTTCCATAATAAGAAACCAATATTTTATCCAATACCGCTGGATTTGCGCGTCCAGCCCGGATTGCGGCATATTCGTGTTCAAGAGCTTCAATACTTTTTTGCATTTTGTCCTGTGTTGTTTTTAACGTTTCTTTCATAATGAGGTCCATCCTTTCTATATCTGCCAAAAATAAAATTCATAAAATATTTATTCTGCTGTCACCAGTGTGCCAATCTTTTCTCCCTGAACCGCTGCTACAATATTGTCCGGATTATTCAGGTTAAAAACCAAAAGCGGTAGTTGATTATCCATACAGAGAGACGCCGCTGTCGAATCCATAACTTTAAGCCCCTTAGATAAAACCTCAGAGAATGTAAGGGTATCATATTTTACAGCGTCTGTATACACATGGGGATCTTTGTCATAAACGCCGTCTACCATCGTCGCCTTCAAAATAATATTAGCACCGATTTCCGCAGCACGAAGAGAAGCAGCAGTATCCGTAGAGAAAAAAGGATTACCGGTGCCACATCCAAAAATAACGACTCTGCCCTTTTCGAGATGACGAACGGCACGGTTACGTACATAGGGTTCAGCTACAGCCTGCATCGCAATCGCAGTCTGTACCCTGACGACAACACCGATATCTTCCAGACTGTCCGCTACCGCCAGTGCGTTCATCGTCGTGCCAAGCATGCCGATATGATCTGCACGGGTACGATCCATCGCTCCGCTGGACCGACCTCTCCAAAAATTTCCTCCACCTACAACGATCGCAATTTCCACGCCTAAATCGACACATTTTTTGATACTCTGTGAGATTGCGTTCATAACCGTATAATCCAAGCCAAACTTTTTATCTCCTGCAAGCGCTTCCCCGCTGAGCTTCAGAAGTATACGTTTATATTTTGGTGTATCCGTATCCATTAGAAGCCTCCTGTATCTTCAAGGTTCTTGAAACAGCGCCGGAAAATGGCAAGCATTATTCCAGTCGCCGTCCTTTTTATTATTGTACATGATTTCCATGATAAAGTCAATCTGAACCAGGAAAATCATATGACGGAATTTATAAGAAATCGTGTACTTGTTGACAGGTTGCAAAAGAAAAGACATGATTTCTCTCTTTCAATGGCGTTGTCCTCATACATACGCTTCAATAACACCAAGCTCCTTTAACTTACGAATACAGTTGGCACACCCCTTTTGCACAAAAGGAATGCGAAAACTTTTTGTTCTTTACTCAATATTCCACGGAAACAGAAGCATTTGTCGCATTATCAACGCAAAATGTAAAGTATACTTGACATTAAAACAAAAAGGCGTTATAATAAAAACGGAAAGTAAACTTTCCAAAGAATGGGGGGGATAATTTGAAAAACCGATTAGAAGAATTAAGGAAAAGCAGAGGAATCAAACAAGAAGATTTAGCTGCCGCTTTAGAAGTATCCAGGCAAACAATAGGTTCTTTAGAAAATGGCAGATATAATCCTTCTATCCTTTTGGCTTTTAAGATTGCGCGGTATTTTGGAATGAGTATCGAGGAAATTTTTATTTATGAGGAGAATGTATGATGAAAAGGAATCATTTTAACTATCTGATCGTTGGGGCCGGCGTGTTATTACTGGCTGCTGGGCTGATTTTATTGAAGTCATTTTCCAATCCACAGGGAATCATGCTCGTATTACCTTATATCTGCCTGGGCTTAGGATGCGGCGCGTTTGGGCACGGTCTGGGCGATATAGTAAACCATCGTGTAACAAAGAAGAATCCACAACTTCAGAAACAAATAGAGATAGATAAAAATGATGAACGTAATATCGCGATTTCGCATCAGGCAAAAGCCAAAGCATACGATATTATGCTTTATGTTTTTGGTGCGTTAATGGTCGCTTTTGCCCTTATGAATGTAGATATCATGGCGATTCTTCTTCTCGTCGTTGCGTATTTGTTCGTGGTTGGATTTTTTATTTTTTATCTGAATAAGTATCACAGGGAAATGTAAAAACAGCGATGATGACAAAATTTTGTTTTAATATCAAGTACACTTTACATTTTGCGTTGATGATGCGAGAAATGCTTCTGTTTTCGTGAGATATTGAGTAAAGAACAAGATGAATGGCTTGCTACTCCCTGTTTTGGGAACAAAACCCACGATAGAATAGTCTGAATCAATTACCCATTATATTATCCAAAAGATAAACAGAAAATGCTTATCAGCATAAAATAACTGAAAATATCTTCATCAAAAAGCTAACCGCAAAGATGCAGAGCCGATGATCTTGTAAACAAATACAGATCATCGGCTCCTTCATTTTATTCGGAGGTATCTTCTCTATTCCATACTTTTTCCGTCTGCGGAATAGTTGCCCCGCAGTAGAGCTTGAAGAAACTTTGACTACGCGGTTTTACAGAAGCAGAAACAGAAAACACACCTTCGGAAGTATCAAAATATTGTTTTACCGTTTCACAAAGTATGAGAAAACGGGAGAAAAGCAAACACCTTTCCCCCGTTTTCTATTTCTCCCTGTATGGCAGCTACCCTTGTGGATACCGTTTATGAGCAGTTACCAAACCCAGGCTCTTTTTCATTGATTCTTTTCTATGAAACGATGCCCTTATTTAATCATATTGGCAACTTCATCAGCAAAATTATCTTCCCGTTTTTCCAGACCTTCGCCTTTTTCAAACCGTACAAACTCTACAATACTGATTTTGCCGCCAAGTGCTTTTGCTGTATTCTCGGTATATTGGCTGACAGAAATATCCGCATCTTTAACAAAAGGCTGATCTACCAGACAAACTTCTTTATAATATTTGTTGATTCTTCCAGCAACCATTTTTTCAGCAATATTAGCAGGTTTTCCTTCGTTCATTGCCTGAACCGTCAAAATCTCTTTCTCTTTTTCCAGAGTTTCTGCCGGAACCGCATCTCTATTCAAATAAGTCGGTGCAGCAGCAGCAATCTGCATTGCAACATCTTTTGCATATACTTTAAACTCTTCTTTATCTGCAAGATCTGTATCGAATTTGACCATGACACCGATTCTGCCACCGCCATGAACATAGGAAACCAGATCGCCCTCCAAGCGTACAAACCGGCGAATCTTCATGTTTTCGCCAATCGTAAGGATTTTATCCCGAAGGCCTTCTTCCACAGTCATGCCATTCGCAAGTTTCAAAGTGTTCAGCGCATCAAGATCAGCAGGATTCTGCGCCAGAATCACCGAAGCCACTTCATTGACAAAGTTGACAAATTCCTGGTTCTTGGCAACAAAGTCGGTTTCTGCGTTTACTTCAAGAACAACACCGGCTTTTTTGGCCTCATCCACAACAGAAACAACCAAACCTTCCGCAGCAATCCGGCCTGCTTTTTTTGCTGCAGCAGCCAGCCCTTTTTCGCGAAGAAGTTCAATTGCCTTATCCATATTTCCATCTGCTTCAGTCAGAGCCTTTTTGCAGTCCATCATACCGCAACCGGTTCTTTCACGCAGATCTTTTACATCCTGAGCTGTAAATGCCATATTATTTCCTCCTCAAAAATATTTCCGGTTCCGAATTATTCTGCTACTTCTTCAGCAACCAAAACTTCTTCTGTTTCTGCAACTTCTTCCTCGGTAGCCGGAGCATCCTGCTGGCCCTGTCTTGCTTCCAGAACCGCATTTGCAATGACACCGGCAATCAGTTTAACTGCGCGGATTGCATCGTCATTGCCCGGAATAACATAGTCTACTTCATCCGGATCACAGTTGGTATCTACAATAGCAACAACCGGAATACCCAATTTCCGTGCTTCAGAAACTGCGATCTTTTCTTTGCGCGGATCCACAACAAAAAGCACGCTCGGCAACTTTGTCATGTTTTTGATACCGCCCATAAATTTCTCAAGTTTTTCAATCTCAATATTCAATTTGCTGACTTCTTTTTTAGGCAGAAGCGCAAAAGTACCATCTTCTTCCATTTTGCGCAGCTGCGCCAGTCTGTCAATTCTATGACGGATGGTCTTAAAGTTGGTCATCATGCCGCCCAGCCAACGAGCGTTTACATAATGCATATTGCAGCGTTCCGCTTCTTCTTTCACAGAATCTCCGGCCTGTTTTTTGGTACCAACAAAGAGCACTTCTCCACCCTGTGCAACAATGTCACGGGTAAACATATAAGCTTCTTCTAATTTCTTCACGGTTTTCTGCAGATCGATAATATAGATACCGTTTCTTTCTGTGAAGATATAAGGAGCCATTTTCGGGTTCCATCTTCTCGTTTGATGTCCAAAATGTACGCCAGCTTCCAGAAGCTGTTTCATAGATACAACTGCCATAATTCATTTCCTCCTGTTTTTGGTTTCATTTTCCACCGTGTAAAATTCTGTACATAGCGACTCTGCTGACCAGAGCACCGTGCCTGTACTTTTACATGTGTGTATTTGATTGTATCTGCATTTGTGCACATACAAGTGCTATTATAGCATGTATTTCTTATTTTTTCAAGTATTTTTATCCGTTTTTTTCGGAATATTCTGTTACCTGAAAAAATTCCGGCTCTGTATGGTTTTATGTAGATATACAGACAATCGTTATGTCGCTTCATAGCGGCGTCTGTATCCGGCAGGACCTAATCTGTAATAACCACTGCGTTTTTCTGCAGAACAGCGGCGGTCACAGTATTCTGCATCAGCATCGCAATCGTCATTGGACCAACGCCGCCCGGCACAGGTGTAATATAGCCGGCTGTTTCCTGTACATCTGCAAAATCAACGTCTCCACAGAGAGAACCGTCATCCAACCGGTTCATGCCGACGTCAATCACCACAGCGCCCGGTTTGACCATATCTTTTTTGACCAATTTCGGAACCCCAACTGCCGCTACCAGGATGTCCGCTTCCCGGCAGATTTCTGCCAAATTCTGCGTTTTAGAGTGGCAGATCGTGACCGTGCCGTTTTTATGCAGAAGGAGCATAGCCATCGGCTTGCCGACAATATTGCTTCTTCCAATCACAACACAGCGTTTTCCGGTAATTTCCACACCGGTGGAAGCAATCAATTCCATAATTCCCGCCGGCGTACAAGGCAGAAAATCAAATTCTCCGATCATAATCCGGCCGACGTTTTGCGGATGGAATGCATCGACATCTTTTTCAGGAGAAATAGCATTGATAATCTTGTTTTCATCAATATGCCGCGGCAGCGGAAGCTGAACCAGAATACCGTTAATTTTTTTATCCGCATTCAGTTTCTGCACCAGAGACAACAGTTCTTCTTCTGTTGTCTCTTCCGGCAGCGTATGCTCTTCAGAATAAATACCTACTGCAGCGCAGGCCTTTTTTTTAGAATTGACATAAACACGAGAAGCTGGGTTATTTCCTACCAGAACCACCGCCAACCCAACGCTGACTCCCTGTTTATTTAATTTTTCAACCTGCTCTTTAACCTGATCCTTCACTTTTGCAGAAATCAGTTTTCCGTCAATGATCTGTGCCATCTTTTGTTTCCTCCCCCTGTTGTTCTGTATCGTCTGTATTTTCCTGTCCATTGTCCACGACGTCCTCCGATACACATTCTGTACTTGCCGATGTTTCCGGTGGATTTTCGGCAGAAGCGTCCGCATTCTCCTGCTCTTCCGCCTGTTTCTTCCGGCGGTGATGCCGCTCTTTTTCTTCCTGCCGGCGCTGATCCGCTTCTAACAGCAGCGCCTTGCTCTCTTCCGTATTCACATATAAAGGCAGATAGTCCGGATCTCCGCTGCGTTTAATTTTCGAACGAATGATCAACATCGTGATGACAGACGCAATGACAAAAACGGCGGCCAGCACCTGTGAAACACGCAAACGTCCGATCAGGAGCGAGTCCGTGCGCAAACCTTCGATAAAAAATCTTCCAAATCCGTACCAAGCTATGTACATCAGGAAGATCTGGCCGTCATATCGGCGTTTTTTAGACAGAAAATGCAGCAATATAAATCCAATTAAACACCAGAGAGACTCATAAAGAAAACAGGGATGGACGGGAGCTGTTGGGTCTACTGTCACGCCGAGAGACAGCAATAACTCGTTTTGATGTGCACTTAAATAGCTGGCCGTCTGTTCGCTGTACATCCCCCATGGCAGATCCGTATTGGAGCCAAACGCCTCAATATTAAAGAAATTGCCCCACCGTCCAATACATTGCCCAATCAGCAACCCAAGAGCTGCAAGGTCAAACATCGGAAGGAGTTTGACCTTGCGGATTTTACAAAACAAAGCGCCGACCAATAACGCGCCGATGATGCCGCCGTAAATGGCAAGCCCTCCTTTACGCGTATTGAAAATAGACAGCAGGTCGTCTTTATACAAATCCCATTCAAAAATCACATAAAACAACCGGGCGCCGATAACCCCTCCGACGAGTCCGGCCAACGACACGTCAAACATCCGATCCGGATCAATACCAAAAGAACGGGTGCGTTTCAGCGCATAAAGAAATGCCAGAATAATTCCCAGAGTAATTAAGACACCGTACCATTTAATTTCTATACCAAACAATGTAAAAGCAACGCTGTTCAGCTCAAAAGAAAGTCCAAGCTTTGGAAATTCCAAGGTATGCATTGCAAGATTTCTCCTTTCTATTATGCTTTGGGTTCTACAATAGAGATCGCACAGCGATTCTGATCAAATTGCATCAAACGTCTTGTAACATCTTCCAGTGTAACGCGGGCAGCAACTTCTACCGTATCATAAATGTCCACCCCTGAAAAATGTGCCTGCACCAGGCCATTTGCTACACGTTCGACACTGTTGAAGCTACAGACATAATCACCATATAAAGCTTTTTTTACGTTTTCAAAATCTTCTTTTGGTATTCCTTCCTGCTTCAACCGTTCCAATTCCTGATTGAGCGCCGTATATACTGCGCGGGGATTGCGGGATTCTCCCTCAAAAACAGAACAAAAATAACCAAACCCCGACATCGTATCACTGCCGAAAGAAGGACTGATCAATCCCTGATCGTATAAACGGCGGTAGAGTGGACTGCCGCTTCCACAAAGAAGAAGATTGACGATTTCTGTTTCAATTCCGGCCTGTACTTCCTGGATGCCACTACAGGGCTCCATTTTATAACCAATGGCAAACAGTGGCATAGAAACCTCCATTTGCTGTACCACTTCCGGTTTTGCAATTTCTGCAGGTTCATTATAGTCGCTGCGTTGAATTTGCGGATCTGTATCCGGTGTCAGCAATTGATCGGCAATCGCCAGCGCTTCATCCGGATCAAAATTTCCGGCAATCGCCAACACCATATTCTGCAGGCTGTAGAAAGTACGGTAACAGCGATATAACAAATCCTTATCAATTTTTGCAATACTTTCTACAGTGCCAGCAATATCGATTTTCACTGGGTGGTTCTGATATAAAGCACCGAGGAGATTGAAAAACACCCGCCAATTGGCATTATCATCATACATCCGAATTTCCTGCCCAATAATCCCCTGCTCCTTCTGCACATTTTCATCAGTAAAATAAGGGTCACGTACAAAAGAAAGCAAAATCTCCAGAGACTCCTGAAAATGATCTGCGCAGGAGAACAGGTAACAGGTACGGTCAAAAGAAGTAAAGGCATTGGCAGATGCACCGGTTTTGGCAAAAAGCGCAAATGCATCCCCCTCTTTGCTTTCAAACATTTTATGCTCCAGATAGTGAGCAATCCCGTCCGGTACTGTCACGAATTCAGGATCAGCGGCCGTTTTAAAAGTGCGGTTTGTCGAACCATAATGAGTTCCGAAAATAGCATATACGCTGCTGTACCCCTTCATAGGATAAAGCAGGATGGTCAATCCTGAGGGATGCTGAACCCGGATATATTCTTCGCGAATCCTTTCGCTTTTAAAAATTTCTTTCTGGGACATGGCTTATTCCTCCTCTCCCGTCAGAACATATATGGTATCCAAACGCACTTTCTGTGCTGCAGCAATCACATCATCACGGGTAATCTGGCGCAGATTCTGCGCTTCTTCTTCCGGCGTCACCTTTGTACCATAACAGATCTGCTGCAAGTACCAGGCTTCCGTTCCGCCGAGAGAATCATTGACGGACTTCAGATTATCTACCATGCTGAGCACCGCCTGTTCAAATTCCTGGTCTGTAAACGCCCCATCCTGAATGACTGCCAACTGCCGAAGAATTTCTTCTTTTGCTTTCTGAATATTCTGTTTTTCCACACCGGAGTCTACTAACAGAATTCCTTTGGCGCGGTCAAACCGTGCGGCGCAGTAATAACACAAACTCAGTTTTTCCCGCACGTGCTGGAATAGTCTGGACAACGGTGTCCCGCCGTATAATGCGGTCATCAGGCGCATAGCGTTGATATCCGGATCCGCCGCATGGACACCTGTACTGAAGCCCATGACCAGTTTGGACTGGGATACCTGTAGTTTTTCTGTTTTTTCTTTCACCGGTCCATGTCCTGAAAAAGCCTGACTGGTAATCCCGGCGGCAGGTAAATGAGGCATATCAGCAAAAGCTTTTTTGGTTTCCTGCAGCGCAATTTCCGGATTTCCGCAACCAACAAACAAAATTTCAATGGAGGCAGACCGGATCAAAGACCTGTAAGCTTCTGTCAACTCTTTTTGAGAAATAGATTTAACCTGCTCCACGGTGCCGTATTTATCAATCCCATAAGGATCTCCTGCGCACATGGTTTCCAATGCACGCCGAATTGCATAACTGCGCTTCTCATTAATTTCACTTTCAATCAGATCAATCAACATTTGGCGTTCCAGATTGAGCTCTTTTTCTGAAAAGAGCCCGTCCGGCAGGCAGGGACGCAAAAGAATGGCGAATAGGATGTCCGTCATTTCTTTAATAATATTTTCTCCCTCTAAGGTATACGCGTTATCAATTCCAGTGATGGAAAGCCCAATTACCTGGTTGTCCCCTGACTTGCGGACATCAGTATCCAGGTAAGAACCATATAGAGAGTAAAGTTTTTGATTCAGCTGGGTAAAGTCGGGATAATCTGCACATCCTTTGCGCAGAACAAAAGGAATCAGCGCGTTTGCAGATACAGTTTCTTTCTGAAGTGGGATAAACAGGTTGATGGAAATACGGTTGGTCTTATATCTGGCATCAACCACACTGCTGAAATATATCGAATCGCTGATTTTTGTGCGATTCAGCGGATAAGCTGTCATAATCTGTTCCTTCTTTCCGGATGGCCATTTTTATTAAGTATCTTTTGTCATTGTACCATAATTATGTACGAAATACAACATTTCCAGTATAAAAATGCCAAAGCAGCTTTTAAGAAGCACTGTTTTCCTGAAAAATATGCAGCAAAAGACAGGAGACATATTTTGTGTCTCCTGTCTTTTATCACTTGATCAATGGATCCAAAATTTTTATAAAATACATGGTTAAAAAGCAACATCGTTTGCAATTCTGTACAAATCCATGTCCAGGCTTTTTTTCATCTTCAGTGCTTCCTGAATATCAAAATTGACCAACTGTCCGTTTTGGAAGCCAACGACCCGGTTACCGATCCCCTTTGCCAGCAATTCTACCGCATAATGTCCCAGCTGAGTTCCGGCTACACGATCTCGAACCGTTGGAGAACCTCCGCGCTGTACGTGACCAAGGACCATGGATCTGGACTCAATGCCGGTAGTTTCTTCGATCTCTTTTGCAAGTTCTGCCACGCCGCCAACGCCTTCTGCAACAAAAATCAGGAACTGACGCTTTCCAGCCGCATAAGACTTCTGAATTTTTTTCATCATTGCTTCTTTATCAAACTCGACTTCCGGTACAACAATATAGGTTGCCCCACAGGCAATGCCAGCGTTCAGCGCAATATGGCCTGCATGGCGTCCCATAACCTCGATCACCATACAGCGTTCATGGGACTGTGCGGTATCCCGCAGAAAATCGGACATCTGCATGGCAGTATTCATAGCCGTATCATAACCGATGGTGTACTCAGTGCAGGAAATATCGTTATCAATCGTACCAGGAACACCAACGCAAGGAATTCCCATAGCCGACAGATCCGCCGCACCACGGAAAGACCCGTCGCCGCCAATAACAACCAGTCCGTTAATCCCTATTTTTTCACAGGCGTCTTTTCCTTTTGCAACGCCTTCCTGATAGCGGAACTCTTCGCAGCGCGCTGTACGAAGGATGGTTCCCCCACGCTGAATGATATCAGACACGCTGCCTATGTCCATTGGAATCACTTCATGATTCAGCAAGCCGGTATAGCCTCTCATGATACCTACTACTTCTATTCCTTTTTCCAATGCACTGCGAACAACCGCACGTACAGCTGCATTCATACCGGGTGCATCGCCGCCGCTGGTCAGTACGCCAATTTTTTTAACTTCCATAACCAAGGCCTCCCATATCAGATTTCATATTCCCTATTTTCTTTCCAATGATTTATTTTACTATAATCGTTAATTCTATGTCAATACCAAGTCTGTAAAATTTTCAAATTTCGCCGAAAGTCTACAGATTGGTCAGCGTAATACGACATTGGCAGGACCTACAAGCGCCGCCAATTCTTCAGTCAGCAAGGCAGACGGCAATACGGAAAACTGCTGGGGTAATTTTTTATACTGCTGTTCCCGTTCAAAATATAAAACGACCGGGCAGGAACCGGGATATTTTTTCAAGACAGCAGCAATCTGATCCAGAAGCGGCTGTTGTTCCGAAGAACAGCGGAGAAACAGCCTTGTTGTATCCGTGGGCCTATCGGAAACTGCCGCTTCCGATTCCTCTTTTTTCTTTTCTGCCGCAGCCTTACGAAATGCAGCGTAAGATTCCGGCGTATACAGCCGGCTGCATACCAGGCTTTCCGGCTCGTTTTCCTTAACAGAAACCGTCCCATCAATCACCAGAATCTTCCCCTCCTGCAGATACGACTGACTATTGGCATATACATTTGGAAAAACAACGATTTCAACTGTACCAGTCAGATCTTCCAGTGTTATAAAGGCCATTTGCGTACTGGCGCGGGTGGTCAGCACTTTTTTGGAGATCACCACCCCCATAACCGTCACCCGGTCATTTTCATGATAGGCAGAAGATGCGTTTTCACGGGATACAATCTGTTCGATTGGAACAAATTTATATTGCTCCAGCAAGTCCTTATACGCATCCAATGGATGCGCGGAAATATAAAGACCAACTGTCTCCTTCTCCATTCGGATCATTTCTTCTAATGGAAATTCTGCTAAAGGCTGTATATGAAATTCTTCTGTCTGACCCATATCTAATGATCCACCGAACAGATTGATCTGTCCGCTGACATTGGTACGCTTTTTATTCTCGATAAAATCCAGCATTTCGGCGTAAACATGCAGCATTTCCCGCCGATTGTTTGGAAAACTGTCAAACGCGCCGCACTGAATCAGCCCTTCCAGCGTACGCTTATTCAAATCTTTCCCACTCATTCGCTCACAAAAATCATATAGCGAAGTAAAGGGCTTTTGCTGACGTTCCCGGATCACCCCATCAATCAGCCCTTTTCCAACGCCTTTTACAGCGACAAGACCAAAACGGATATCTTTTCCACTGACAGTAAAACCAGCATCACTCTCATTAATATCGGGAGGCAGAATACGGATTCCCAATTTTTTGCATTCTCCAATATATTCAATCACCTTATCGTTGTTATAAAGGACGCTGGTCAGCAAGGCAGCCATATATTCCCTGGGATACCGGCATTTTAGAAAAGCCGTCTGATATACAATCAAAGCATAAGCGGCTGCATGCGCTTTGTTAAAAGCATAGGAAGCAAATCCAGCCATTTCATCAAAAATATCTTCGGCCACATCCGGCGGTACGCCATTGGCAACCGCCCCAGGACATTCTACAGAACCATCGGGATTTTTTTTCCCATAAATAAAATTTTGGCGTTCTTTTTCCATGACATCCGCTTTTTTCTTGGCCATAGCACGGCGCACCAGGTCCGCACGGCCATAAGAATACCCAGCCAATTGGGTACAGATCTGCATAACCTGTTCCTGATATACAATGACCCCATATGTCACATCCAAAATCGGCTGCAACAAAGGATGTTTAAACGTCACCAGAGCGGGATTATGCCGATTCCGCACATAGGTTGGGATCGACTCCATCGGACCGGGACGGTAAAGAGAAATAACAGCAATAATATCCTCAAAACCTTCCGGTTTTAATTGCATCAGAAGCTGTTTGATACCCCCGCTTTCCATTTGGAAAACACCCGCCGTAGCTCCTTGTCCCAACATTGCATAGACATCAGGCGCATCCATTGGAATCTCTTTGATCTGAAAAGATGGGTCGGTTTTCTGGATGTTTTTTTCCGCCTCCCGGATGATGGTCAGGTTACGCAGTCCCAAAAAATCCATTTTAACCAGGCCCAGTTCTTCCAGCGTATGCCATTCATACTGCGTAATAATCGCATCATCACTTTTAGCAAGAGGAACATATTCTACTGCAGGATCCGCTGTAATCACAACACCGGCCGCGTGAATTGAAGTATGGCGCGGCATCCCTTCCAGCTTGGCAGCAGTATCAATCAGTTCCTTGATTTGTGGGGATGCCATATACTGCTCTCTCAATTTGGCCGAAGCCTGCAGAGCTGCTGCAATCGTAATATTCAGTTCATACGGCACCATCTTGGCAACCTGATCAACCGTCTGATATGAAATTCCCAAAGCACGACCAACGTCCCGGATAGCCGCGCGTGCAGCCATGGTTCCAAAAGTGACAATCTGCACGACATGATCCGAACCATATTTTTCGACAACATAATCCAGAACTTCCTGCCGGCGCTCATAACAAAAATCAACATCAAAATCCGGCATGCTGACACGTTCCGGATTCAAAAAACGTTCAAAAACCAGATTATACCGAATGGGATCAATGCCGGTAATGCCGATACAATAGGCGGCCAGACTGGCAGCACCGGATCCTCTTCCGGGACCTACCGGAATTCCCCTGTCTTTGGCAAACTGAATATAATCCTGTACGATCAGATAATAGTCCACATATCCCATCCGGACAATGACATCTATTTCATAAGCAAGGCGCTCCTGCAACTCCTGGGATGGATTTTTCCCATAAATCCGGCGTAATCCCTCCTGGCAGAGCCGGCGAAAATAAACACTGTTTTCACTGCCATCCGGCGTATGAAAGGCCGGCAGCTTAGCCTGTCCAAATGAAAAATCCACCTGGCAGCGCTCGGCAATACGCACCGTGTTTTCCAAAGCCCCCATTGCAATCGCTTCCGGAAAGGCTTCCAGGCACCGCGCCATTTCTTCTCCGCTTTTGACATAGAATTCCTCTGTCTCAAAAGCCATGCTATTTTCTTCCCCAACCACATGGTTAGTCTGAATACAAACCAATACGTTCTGAATCCTGGCATCCTCTTTTTTTAAATAATGCGCATCATTCGTCAGAACCAGCGGGATGCCGGTCTCTTTGGACAGGCGGATGAGCATAGGAAGGATTTTCTGCTGTTCTTTCAGTTCATGATTTTGAATCTCCAAAAAATAATTGCCTGCAGGAAAAACAGAAGCATAGCGCAGCGCCGCTTCCTTTGCTCCAGCATAATCCCCGGCTGTAAGACGGCGCGGAATTTCTCCCGCCAAGCAGGCAGAAAGACAGATCAGCCCCTCACTGTGCATCCGGAGCAAATCAAAATCAATGCGGGGCTTGTTATAAAAACCGTCAATGTATCCTGCAGATACCAACTTGATCAAGTTCTGATAACCGGTCATATTTTCACAAAGAAGCACTAAATGAAATGGGCTTGTATCTATTCCGTGCACCTTATCAAAACGGGTACGGGGCGCAACATAGACTTCACATCCGATAATCGGACGGATGCCCTCTTTTTTGCAGGCATGGTAAAACTCAATCACCCCGTACATACAGCCGTGATCGGTAATGGCCACAGCCGTCTGGCCAAGGGATTTGACGTGTGCGGGAAGGTCACGGATCCGGCAGGCTCCATCCAGCAGGCTATATTCTGTATGTAAATGCAGATGGACAAAATCGTTTCCCATATGCGTTTCTTTCTCCCCTAACTTTTACTGATACCCGGCTTGTCCAGAATCCCGACTGTCCAGGATTCCCCAACCGATCACTGCATTTTACGAATCTGCTCTGCCACTTCATGAATTTTTTTAAACCGGTGATTCATGCCCGAGCGGCTGATAACAGGTTCTGTAGACTCGCATAGTTCCCGTAATGAAGCATCTGGATTTTTTATCCGCAGTTGCGCGGCGAACTGCAGAGCTTCCGGCAAGGTGTCCAAACCGCGGGTTTCTGCAATCAATTGGATATCCTCCATTTGCCGTATAGAGGCTTCGACAGATTTTGCAATATTAGCCGTATCACAATTGGTTACTCGATTGGCCTTGTTACGTACATCTTTGACAATTTTAATATTCATAATTGCCAAAGATGCCTTCGTAGCGCCCATCAAGGTCAAAAAATCTTCAATATCTTCACTGTCTTTCTGATACAGAACAGAGAGATTCTTTCGAGTAATACTTTTCATTTGAATGCCTACATTTTCGGATAAGAAGATCCGGTAAGCCGTACAAAGGTTAGCGTCTGAAACAACGATTTCCAAATGATACTCTTTTTCCGGATTTGTAACCATGCCGGAAACCAGAAAGGTACCGCGCACAAAAGCACACCGGCAACAGGTATCCCGGAGTTCGTCAAAAATCTGTGCAGGCGCGCCGTTCATTTCCGGAAAACGGCGGAAAACAGCTTCTTGAAAATCCTGGGGACTTCTCTCCTGCAAAGAAGAGGAGACACCGCATTCTTTTAGCAGCAGTTCTTCATAAGAGGCCGCCACAGCGGCGTGTTCTGTCTGCAACACAAAATCTCCTCTGACGGTCCTGGAAAACAGCAGCATGCCGTACAGCTGGGCACCAGCGCAATGCGGACAATGGAACTTGAGTTCACAAAGTTCATTTTTTACATCTCCGGCAAATGACATGAGCGCCTCCTATACTTTAATAATATCACGGTGCGCCACAACCACGCGATGTTCTTTATCAGACAGATGTTTATACATTTTTTCGGCAAAAGTGACAGAACGGTGTTTTCCGCCCGTACAGCCAAACGCAATGGTCAACTGGCTTTTTCCTTCATTCAGATACAACGGAAGCGAATAATCAACCAACGCTTCTATTCGCCGGTATAACTCCTGCGCTTCCGTATGGTCCATCACATACTCGCTGACCTCCCGATCCAGTCCGGTCTTATGTTTCAATGCAGGGATATAAAACGGATTCGGCAGACAGCGAACATCAAAAATCAAGTCCGCATCATGCGGGGGGCCATATTTAAACCCAAAAGATTCACAGGTTACCAACATCCCGGTTACTGCATTGTCAAGAAAAATCATGGAAACCCTTTCTTTGAGTTGTGCAACAGAAAGGATCGACGTATCAATCACATAATCAGCCCGTTCCATCACCGGGCTTAAGAGCTTTCTCTCCGTTTTGATGGCCTGCTCAATCGAACCATCGCAGCGGTCAATCAGTGGATGCTTCCTCCGGGTTTCTTTATAGCGCCGCATCAAGGTTGCATCATCTGCGTCTAAAAACAATATTTTATAAGGAATGTTCTGCGCATCCAACGTTTGTATTTCTTCAAACAGACTGTGGAACAGTGCACCTCCCCGCATATCTGTTACAACCGCGGTTCGGGAAATGGCCCCGTTGGTTTCCGCGCAGATTGCTGTCAGCTGAGAGATCAGGCGGGCTGGCATATTATCTACACAGTAGAAACCGATATCTTCCAATGCCTTAATCGCACCGGATTTTCCTGCACCGGACATGCCGGTAATAATAATCAGTTCCATACAGTTTCTCCTCTTGTTTATAATTTGTAGATTTAAAATATTTCAACTTCCGGTTCCAACCAAAAACCGGTCTGTTCCTTGACCCGCTTTTGTACCTGTTCAATCAGTGCCAATACATCAGTACAGGTAGCATTTCCGGTATTGATAATAAAACCGCTGTGTTTGGTACTGACCTGTGCGCCGCCTACTGAGAGCCCTTTTAAACCGCAGGATTCGATCAGCGCGGATGCATACGCCCCCTCCGGACGCTTAAAAGTACTGCCGGCACTCGGATATTCCAACGGCTGCTTTTCTTTTCTTTTCTGCAGAAACATCTCCATCTGTTGTTGGATGGTTTCCGGATCTCCCGGCCGCAAACGCAAATAGACATTTGTAATGACCCGATCGGATTCCATATAGATACTGTGCCGGTAAGAAAGCGCCATATTTTGACGCAAAACCTCCCCGGTTTGTCCTGTCCGGTCCAGATCTTCGCATTTCAGCAGGATATCTGCCATTTCTCCGCCATAAGCACCTGCATTCATATAGGCAGCGCCTCCGATACTTCCCGGAATTCCATAAGCAAACTCCATACCGGAAAGGCCTTCTCTGGCAGCAAACCTGCAGACCGAGGCCAGAGAAGCGCCGGCTTCACAACGCAAAATATTATCTGCCATCCGCTCTATTTTTGCAAACCGGGGTCCTAAATAGATCATACAGGCACGGATACCCTCATCCGAAATTAAAAGATTAGAACCCTTTCCAATCACCCGTACGGGAACCATCCGGCTGTATGCTTCTTTTAAAAGAAACGCAATGGAATCAACATCTCCCGGCTCAGCCAGGCAGCCACAAGGCCCTCCAATCCGAAAAGTCGTATAGGGTGCAAGACGTGCCTCCAAGATACAGGCAATCCCTTTTTCTTCGCATTTCGCCGCAATTTGTTCGTAATCGGTCATGATGCCCCTTCCTTTCCCAGATTGAAAAATCTACTGTTCAATCTTCCTCCTGCGCAATGAGGCAGTTTACAGAGGCCTCCCAGCCTCATTTACTGTAAATCTATTCTTTTTGTACGCCGTATATGTTCCAAAAAGCGGCTTTTATCTGCATTCAGGACTAATTCTTCCGGAAAACCAATAGACTCCAGCATTTCCAGAGAACGTTCATAATGTCCGATCTGCATGGCAAAATGGGCATCAGAATTGACAACAACCGGCACCTGATATTCTTTACAAAGCTTGGCGATTTCTAGACAGTTTGGTCTGGAGGTCGGACGCGAAAAAGCCGATCCTTCATTGATTTCTACAATTTTTCCGTACTTCTTAAAGAGAGGAATCACCCTGCGGTAATCATATAAATATTTTTGCGTCCCGCTATGCCCGATAACATCGACATATGGATTTTCTGCCAATCGGCTATACGCTTGGGTATAATCTTCTATACCAGGCGTTCCGGGCAGCGGTGTATGGAAGCTGGCCACAACCCAGTCAAGTTTCTGTAAAACCTCTTCCTCCAGATCAATGGATCCGTTCTCTCCGATATTGGCCTCTGCCCCTCTCAAAATGTATACACCATCAATCTGCCGCGGAATAACATGCAAATTATAAAAATGCCAGATATGCGGTGCATCCTGAATATTCGGTGCATGGTCAGTGATGGCCAGCGCACAGAGACCAGCTTCTTTTGCATAACGGACATTTTCCAGCAGCGTACTAAAAGCGTGAGTAGATGCTACTGTATGTGTATGCGTGTCTGCAATAATTTTCATCCCATATGCCTTCCTTTACATATCCCACTGGGTAACGGATTCTGTTTCCGACATGTCCATCCCCAAATTTCTAAGCAACTCTTGCGCTGCATTGTATCCCATTTTTTTCTGACGATTGTTCATAGCGGCAACTTCAATAATGACCGCAAGATTTCTGCCGGGCTTTACTGGAATGGTCAAAGAAGGAACTTTGATCCCCAGAATGGAAAGAAATTCATTCTCCAATCCCATCCGGTCATAGGCTTTGGTAGGATCCCATTGTTCCATCTGAACAATCATATCCAGCTTTTCTGTCACCTTGACAGCACCCATACCAAAAATCCGACGGGCATTAATGATCCCCACACCACGCAGTTCCATAAAATGGCGGATATTTTTCGGAGAAGAGCCGACCAACGAGCGATTGGATACTCGCCGGATTTCTACTGCGTCATCAGCAACCAGCCGATGGCCGCGCTTAACCAGTTCTATCGCGGTTTCACTTTTTCCAACGCCACTTTCGCCCAGTAACAGGATTCCTTCTCCATACACTTCTACCAATACCCCATGCCGGGTAATCCGGGGCGCCAGTTCTACGTTCAAAAATCCGATCAGGCCGGACATAAAACTGGATGTTGCTTCTTTGGTACGTAAAAGAGGGATCGAGTATTTGCGCGCTGCTTCCAGCATTTCTGGAAAAATTTCCTGTCCCCGTGTAACAACAACCGCTGGTACCTGTTGATCAAATAGTTTATCCAACCGTTCCTGCCGTACTGTCGGAGTTAAATCGGCCAGATAGGCAAATTCCATTTTCCCCAAAATCTGCACTCTTGTAGGCTCAAAATATTCATAAAATCCGGAAATATGCAGTCCAGGGCGGTTTACATCGGTGCTCGCAATGACCAGATCCTCTTTCCGGTCAGGAAGATAAACAGCTTCCAAATCGAAT
Organism: Candidatus Falkowella caecavicola; assembly: GCA_904420125.1. Lineage (GTDB taxonomy): Bacteria > Bacillota > Clostridia > Oscillospirales > Ruminococcaceae > Falkowella > Falkowella caecavicola. Next base: position 87,898 of record CAJFUK010000075.1, read on the forward strand.
TCTTCAATAATTTTGGCAAGGGATACGGTAAACTCGCTTGTCATAAAAAAGCCCCCTGTTTGATGATAATATGAAATCATGCGGGGTATCCCGCAAAAATGCTACCCATGTAAAAATTTCCGTTTTTATTATACAATAATTATGCCCATCTTTCAAGACTGATATTTGTGCCTTGGTTCAATATGCAAAGTTCCTAAAAAGGGCCAAAAACAAAGCTGTTAGTAACAAATTAGTAACAAAAAACCGTCCTCGAAGAGAGTAAAACTCTCCGAGGACGGAGCTTCTTGTTTACCAAATGCAATACATTCCAATAAACCCATCTGTTTTTATGATATCGATCCACCACGGATCTATATTTTTTAGGTTTATTGATCTTCCCGGTTATTTTTCTCTTTACAGAAAACAGAAATCAGTCGGATAACCAGATAAAAGACGAGAAGAACCGCAAAAATACCTGCAATGCCATATCCCATCAATTCCCATGCCAACAGCATTTCATTTTTATCAGAGGCGGTCAGCAGCGCCTGTGTAAGAATGGTCAGTTGATTCATTACACTATCTCCTTTTCCATTTTTTAATTACATCCCAAGCAGCATGGGCACAAGATTCAGGATCAGTCCACCTGCCACGACAGATCCAAGCTGCCCGGCAATATTCGCGCTGATAGAATGCATCAGCAGGAAATTGGTCGGGTCTTCTTTTAATGCCATTTTATGCACAATCCGTCCCGCCATCGGAAAAGCAGAAATTCCTGCAGCACCGATCATCGGATTGACTTTTTTTCTGCTGAAAAGATTTAATAATTTTGCAAAGAGAACGCCGCCTGCCGTATCAAAAATAAAAGCAACCAGACCCAACGCCAGGATCAGAAGGGTTTCTTTCCGTAAAAATTCCTGATACCGCATCGTTGCGCCGATTGTAATACCCAGCAACAATGTTACCAGATTGGACAGCTCGTTCTGTGCAGATTTGGAAAGCCGTTCAACCACACCGCAAACCCGCAGCAAGTTGCCGAACATCAGCATACCGATCAGCGGGGCGCCTGCCGGCACCAGAATACCCGCCGTCAGGGTAATAACCACTGGGAATACAATCAATGCTGTTTTAGATACCGGCTTTTCTTCATAATCCATCCGGATCAGGCGTTCCTTCTTTGTCGTCAGCAATCGAATAATCGGAGGCTGAATAATAGGAACCAATGACATATAGGAATACGCTGCTACTGTTATCGGCCCCAGATACTGTTTTGCAAATTGTGCAGCGACAATAATGGATGTTGGGCCGTCCGCAGCGCCGATGATTCCGATTGCCGAGGCCGCCGGAAGGTCGATATCCATTCCAAAGGCCTGTCCCAACGCCAATGCTGCGATCACGGTTGCAAAAATTCCAAATTGTGCAGCTGCGCCAAAAAAGATCATTTTAGGATTTTTCAGCAAAGCAGAAAAATCAATCATGGCACCTACGGCAATGAAAATTAAAGCAGGAAAAATTTCCGTAATAATTCCAATATCATAAAAAATTTGCAGGATTCCACGTTCCCCATTAAATGTCCACAAGGTTTCTAAAGGCAGATTGACCAGAATCGCACCAAAACCAATAGGAATGAGCAGCATGGGTTCATAATCCTTTTTGATTGCCAAATAGATTAACAAAGCGCCTACGGCAAACATAATAAAATTCCCGACGTGCAGATCAAAAACTCCTTCAAATAGCTTCTGGAAGAGTTCCATTTTTACAGCCTCCTTGAATAATCTGGCAGCAAGAACAAACAGCATCGGTTTTTTATACTTTTCATATAAAAAAACAAGACCAGCCTACATTGGCTAAAGTCTTGCTCTTACTTAGTATCCGGGTGCTTTGCACCGGGATGACGAATACTAAAACAGCGCTGCTGTCAGCTACTCCCTTTTTCCAGAAGACATTATAGCATTTCCAATAACGCTTGGCAAGCTTTTTGTAAAAATTAACAAAAATTTTTGCGATTGCGTCAAACAGGCAATCGCGATATAATACAGGCTGGCCGCATTCAAATTATTATTTTATTGACTTTTTAGTTGGAAGATCGTATAATGGAAACAAAAAAGGAGAAAATCGTTTCCGTGATACAAGAAAAAATTATTCATGCCTCGATAGAAAGTCTGAAAAAAGAGGGGCTCAAATTTTCAGTAGATATGCTGGCCGAAAATTTAAAAATATCCAAAAAAACCATCTATAAATATTTTCCCAATAAAGAGGCGCTGTCCCGCGCCATTTACGAGAGATATTATGACAATTTGGAAGAAGAAATCCAATCGGTTTTTCTGGAGTCCAAGAACAGAACCCAAAAGCTGCTCTTTATTTATTATGATTCACATAGGATGGTCAACAAAGATATCTTTAATAAATACAAATTAAATGATGTGATCTACAGATATGCTTTGAAACGACATTTTCATATTTGGGAGAAGCTTTTGGAATCTGTTTCAATCGAACAATCAGAGGACGAAATATCTGCTTTGAAGATCATTATTGATGGGTCTTTGAAAGAACTTTGCATTCATGATTCCAATCCCGCATTCGTTATAGAAAGGCTGGTGCAAACCATATGTTCATACAAATTTTAAGAGTCTTTGCGGTCTTCTGTACCGCTGTGATCATCGGAAAAATCATTTCCAAAATAAAATTACCTTCGATTTTAGGCTGGCTCATAGCAGGCATTGTCTTCGGTCCATATCTTGCAGAAATTGTTACATTGGAAATCATGGATGCAACTTGGTATAAAATCCTCATTAAGATATTCGAGTGTTTTGCCGGCGTAATGATTGGACGGGAAATTATCTTTAAAAAGATTGCAAAATCAGGAAAACAAATACTGGGTATCACATTTGTTCAGTCCGTCGGCACTTTTCTATTTGTGTCGTTGGTTTTTGCGCTGGTGTTTTTATACCAGGACATTCCGGTATATCTAGCCTTCGTCTTTGGCGGGATCGCACTGGCTACAGCACCCGCGCCTGCTCTGTCCATCGTAAACGAATATCATACAAATGGTCCTGTAACCAAAACACTGATTCCCTTGGCGGCAATTGATGATGTCATCGGCGTGATTATTTTCTTTTCGGTCATTTCTACTGTGACCGCTGTTCACGGCGGAACCTCTACTTCTGCGCTTTCGGTTATCGGATTGGTGTGTTTGCCTTTCATTATTGGAATATCCGTAGGTGTTTTGGCAGCGATGGTCATGCGCCGTGTCAAAAACAGCCGGATCGGTTTGATCCTGTTAATCCTGTTTTTAGGTCTCTCCGTCTTGGCAGGGTTACTGATAGATATTTACTTGTATCATGCCTTTAGTCTGAATTACCTGTTGATCGGGATGGCCTTTAGCGCAACGCTGGTAAATCTGGTAGACGAAGCACAGCTGGAAAAAGTTCTCCATTTGTATCAGCCGGTTCTTTCTCTATCACTCATCATGGTGATTATCAACCTGGGTATGCCGCTGGACTATCGATTAATTGCTGGAGCGGGATTATTTACAGCCGTATATATTCTCTCCAGGGCAGCTGGTAAAATTGGCGGTGCCTATCTGGGAGGAAAATTAACCAAAGCAGAACGCACGGTGACAAAATATCTTGGCCTGACATTGCTGCCACATTCGGGTGTTTCTTTGGTCTTTACAGGAATTGCTGCAACCAGCCTGTATGCTATAGATCCGACTCTTTCAGAAATTGTACAGGGAACGATTGTAGCGGCCGCGATTATCAATGAAATCATTGCAGTTATAACAGCAAAATACGCCTTTAAATGGGCTGGAGAACTGAAAGAATCATAAATAACATGGCAGATCCGAAAATGGTGGACAAAAAGCTTGACATTGTTTCCTAAAGGCGTCAAAATAAATGTAAACTTCGTCTAAAATCAGTTTACATTGAGGTGCAGATGGGATGAAACCTGTTAAACGAAGAACGAGTAAGGACTTAACTTTTTGCGCGCTTTTTGCTGCTCTTCTGGCAGCATTGGCCCAGATTTCCATTCCGATTCCTGGTTCTCCAGTTCCTTTTTCACTGTGTATTATTGGCGTTTTTTTGTGTGGGGGATTGCTATCAGTAAAAAATTCTGTTCTATCCATGTTGACGTATTTGTTGCTCGGAACGATTGGCGTTCCTGTGTTCAGCCAATTGGGAGCAGGAGTCGGCAAATTGGCTGGTCCAACAGGTGGGTACCTGTTCTCCTATCCCCTGATGGTTTTTATCATTTCCGGTCTTCTCGGTTGGTACTATAAAAAAAGAAAGAGACAGCATTCGATTCTGGAACTTTTCTGCTATATGGGCAGTATGCTGCTGGGATTGCTTGCCTGTTATATCATTGGTACCATATGGTTTGTTCTGATTTCCGGAGCCTCGATTTTTACGGCATTATCTGGCTGTGTGTTTCCTTTTATTCCGCTGGATCTGGTCAAGGTGATCCTGTCCTCCCTGCTTTGCATGGCTTTACGCAAACGGCTGCCCCGTTTGTTTCCGATGACCGGCTGCATGCAATAACCGACAAGTCATCATCAGATCGGGAATTCAAAAGCATAAGTATAAATCTCCCTTACGTTACAAAAACTATAGGCATGGTTTTCTGTAATGTAAGGGGGATTTTTTTTGAAAAGATATATGATACTTATGTGCACCCTGTTTTTGCTTTTTGCCGCTGTGTTTTTCCTTCCGGATCGGCTGATAGCCAGCATACCGGAGGTACAGATCACGCATCTGCAACAAATCCAGCATATAGAAACCGTTTCCGCTTCGGGTGTGATTGAAGAGGCAGAAAAGAATGCGGTGATTTTGGATACACCGGTTGTACCAGACCAGATCTGCGTAAAAATTGGAGACTATGTTGAAGAAGGTCAACTGTTAGCGACCATTGACCGTGGGCAGACAATTCGTTCTCTACAGTCTTTGGGAGAATCAATGGAGGGAGGGTCTTCTATCACAGGGTTGGACCCCAGCCTTTTAACCGTATTGGCGGGTGCCTCTCTGGATAAATCTGCTCAAGAGGCGGTTGCGGACCTAAGCGCCTCGATCCCCAGCCGGATTACTGCTGCCTGCTCCGGAACTGTCACCGGCCTGGGTATGAAAGAAGGAGAACTGGCGTTCAGTGATACCGCAGCAGTAACAATCTCCGATCTGGATCATCTGATTGCATCTCTGGCAGTCAAGGAAAAAGACATTGCAGCCATTGAAGTCGGACAAACTGTCGAATTGTCCGGAACCGGTTTTAAGGGAAAAAGCTGTACGGGAATCGTATCGGAAATTTATCCAACTGCTCGCAAACGCCTGAATGGACTGGCTACAGAAACCGTGGTGGATGTGATTGTAGAACTTACACAAACCAATGCAGCGGTCAAGCCAGGGTTTTCTGTCGAAGGAAGTATTCAGACCTCCTCAGGGGACACGATATATATCCTGCCATATGAGTGTATTCTGCAGGATGAGCGCGGCACAGAATATGTATATGTATGCCGGAACGGTCAGGCCGTACGTCAGGATATTACAGTGGGATTAGAAACGATTCAGGGTGCACAGATCACGGCCGGGCTTTCCGCAGAGGATGCCGTTATTTATAATGCCGCCGAGGTAGATCCTGGTTCCCCCCTGATCAGGATTGCGGAGGGAATGGAATAAAATGATAGAAATTATAAAAAGTGCATTTCGGAATATCTTCCGAAAACGACTCCGTTCTTTCCTGACGATTTCCGGTATTGCGATCGGCGTGCTGTCGGTGATTATTATTTCTGCAATCGGAGAAACCGGAAAATATACCATATATATGGAAATGGAGAATATCGGAATCGGCGGACTGGCAGTCAGCGCAAACAAAAATGTGTCTGGTGCTGTCATTGGGTCAGATGAACTGGCGACGATTCAAAATGCGGAAACCGTTTCAGAGGCAACTCCGCTTGTGGTGGAATATACCGACATCGGTGTACGAAACTTTACGATGAACTGTCTGGTCTGGGGTGTTGACAGCAACGTAGAATCCATTGTTTCTATGGATCTTTTGTATGGGCGCCTGATCAATCAGAGTGATATTCAGGGAAACCTTCAAACCTGCGTCGTCGATGAAAATTTTGCAATGGGTACCTATAAAAGAAGCAATATTGTCGGAAAAACAATCCACCTTCTTCTGAATGGAGAATACGAACCATTTGAAGTGGTAGGCGTAGTAGCATCCGGAGGAAACCTTCTGCAAAATCTAATGGGAGATTTTATCCCGAACTTTGTTTATATTCCGATTACAACGGCACAGGAATATTGCGGAAAACAGGAATATGATCAAATTTTGGTCAATCTTTCAGAAGAAGCGGACTCTGTTGCAGCCGTAAAAAGCCTTAACACCGCCCTGGAGCGGCAAAATGGCCTGCAAAATTCCATACGAATTGAAAATATGGTGAACCAGAAAGAAAAATTAGATGGAATTTTAGACATTGTCACCTGGCTTCTAACAGCCATTGCCGCCATTTCTCTAATTGTAGCGGGACTGTCCATTATGACAGTGATGCTGGTGTCTGTGCATGAACGAACCAGGGAAATTGGTATTAAAAAATCTATTGGCGCAACCCGGTCGGCCATTTTACGGGAATTTATGGTAGAATCGTTTCTCATCTCCCTGATTGGAAGCGGCATTGGTACAGCAATCGGTGTTGGTATTTCATTTGCAGGCTGTTTAATACTGGATCTTCCCTTTATATTCCGGATCCAAACCGCTGGAATCTGTATTCTGTTTGCTGTTGCCATTGGCTGCCTGTTTGGGGTCTATCCGGCAAAACAGGCTGCAAAAATGAGTCCGGTTGAGGCGCTCCGGTGCGATTGATGGTATAAAAGATGCTTAAAAATCCACCCTCAAGAATTTGAGGGTGGATTTTTATGATTTCAGGGAACAGCTCCTTACTGTTAAGCAAACAACGTTTTCAACCGGTATCATGTCCTAAAACAAGGAAAATCGGGTCTTTTCATTGATCTACTTAAAAAATCCGCAAGGGTTACATAATTTATAAAAATTTCTCTGGCACTATTTCTCCTAAAGTCTTTGTGCTCTCCTGAAAAAGAAACCGGCAGTTTTGATTCTTTGCTCAAAACTACCGGTTGTACATTTCCCGCAAAGCAAGCAGTTAAAATGACTGTATACACCTGTTGTCTGCCGTTAAAACAGCTTGATAAAACGCATCTGTTCTTTCTGATCGGTATAACCCCGCTGCATATAAAACATATGAGCCGCCGTACGCTGCGATCCTGAAGCCAACCGAATACCGGCTGCTCCCGTTTTCTGTCCCCATTCTTCCAATGCATCCAGCAGTCGGGTGCCAATGCCCATCCGCCGGTATGCAGAACCTACAGCAACCCCTACAAGGTTTTTTAGAGGACGATTATACAGCGAATCATAATTGCACCCATGAATATATCCCAATACTTTTCCATTGAGTTCCGCAATCAGAATTTTGTGATCTGAATGAACCAGAAGTGCAGATAACTGATAGGCCGTCTGTGCCTCTGGATATGTATATCCCAAACTTTCCCGGTTTAACTGACAAATAGCAGCAGCATCCTGCTGAGTTGCCGGCCGAATGACCAGATCTGTCTGGATCCTGGCCCGAAGGAAAAGAAACGGCTGTATATCGGGATAGGTCCAGTTTCCCGGCAGAACATCCGTATAGATTACTTCTGCCATTTCACTTTGTTCAGGTAGCACGCCGTTTCTTTGGATATCCGCTCTGTAGAGAAGGCCATACTGCATCTGTCCATCCAATGTCACCGAGTAAGCACAAATCGGCAGCAATTCAAATTCCTCTGCGCCAGTTTCTTCATATAATTCTCTGCGTGCTGTATCTAAAATATTCTCACCCGGTTCTCTATGTCCGCCGGGCAATTCCCAGGTGTCCCGTTCTTTTTGACGGCAAAAAACCCATTTTCCTTCATGCTGTGCCGCAACAACTGCATAACGCAGCCGGTCATCCGGCACTGTAGAAATTTTGTGTATACGGCAGACCGCATTCATCTGTCATCCGACCTTTCCTGTTTTATGCGTTTTCCTCTTCCGGCATATCCGTTTCTGTCTCCGTTTCCATGACATCGGAAGGTACAGCTGTATCTGGCGTATCTGGTGTTTCTTCCTGCCCATCCACAGGGACACCGTTCTCTGCATCCAGCGGGACTGCCTGTGCAGCAGCGTCCGGATTCTCCTGTTCGGTTTCCGCTTTCCGGACAATCGCCATAGGTGTCTGCTGAGATTCTTGCCCCAAAGGGTTATCCGAAAAAATTTGTTTGCAAAGCGCAACATCCACATCCGGGCCGGACCTTCCCAAGACTTCACAGCCCAGATCATTTGCATCAATGATGACTACCTGACATCCGGTATAACTTTGCAGTTCTGCCGCCACCTGATCCGGATTCTCCGGGGCGAGCTTAGCATAGTGATTATAAGGAGGCAGTGTATATTCACAAGGACCGTCAATCGCCCGTCCCTTATCGCCCACAATTTTATAGAATACGCCTCGCACGCCAAACGGCTTGGTAATAGCCGAGCAAAGCGCAGCAAACAGAATTTTAGGCCGTCCAATATCCCGAATCGCCAGTTCCATAGTCCATGGACTGCCTAACCCGATGCCATATGGTGTTTTATAAACAAACTTGCACAGGAATTTGGCCAAACGGGATGGTTTGATTTCATCAATATCAAATGCACGTCCCTGGCTGATTGCTACGATTTTTTCGCTGATAAAAATCATATCGCCTGTTTGAAGATACGGCTTGATATATTGATCCATCATCTCCTTCAGGCTATCGCCCTTCATGACCACATGCGTTTTCACCGGGTATCGTAAGAACATGCCCTGATCCGTCATAATATTATTATGTTTTCCTTCGTTTGGCTTTAATGCGGATACGTCCATTCTTTTGCAACTCCTCAACTATTTCCGTTTTCTTCTTACTTCTATATTCAGTATACACAGAAAACAAAGCTTTTACTCTGGTTTCCATCATAAATTTCCATGTCCTGCATGTAGAATATATTCAGTATATCACGCAGCCCTGCCAAATTCAATAGAAAACAGTATTCTGCAGAAAGGTTTTGTATTTCTTCTTTCTTGACAGTTTTTTTCGTGTTTGCTATGATGAAAGAAAACAGATGAAAGGTCGGATTCAATGATCCACTTTGATAATGATTGGGAAGAACTTTTGGCGGATGAATTTCAAAAAGATTATTATCAGCAGCTTCGCCGGAGACTGGCGTATGAATATAAAAATTTTACGGTATATCCGGACATGAATGATATCTTTAACGCTCTGAAACAAACAGCATATCAGGATGTCAAAGTCGTCATTCTGGGCCAGGATCCTTATCACGGTCCAGGACAAGCGCATGGTTTATGTTTTTCCGTTCAAAAAGGGGTACCTGCCCCTCCCTCACTGGTGAATATCTTTAAGGAAATCCAGCAGGATATTGGCGCGCCCATTCCAGCGCATGGCGAATTGACGGAATGGACCAGACAAGGGGTTTTGATGCTCAATACAGTGCTGACTGTTCGTGCCGGTCAGGCCAACAGTCATCGCGGACTGGGCTGGGAAACCTTTACTGATCGGATTATCTCCCTGCTGAATGAACGGCAACAACCGATTGTTTTTCTTCTTTGGGGGGCTAACGCCCGCTCAAAGACAGCTTTGATCACCAATAAAGCGCATAAAATTCTGACCTGCGCACATCCCAGTCCATTTTCAGCCGATCACGGTTTTTTTGGCTGCCGGCACTTTTCTAAAGCCAACCAGTTTCTGATGGAAAACGGTCTTTCCCCAATTGACTGGGAACTGCATTCCTAGACAGCGCATACAGTGACATGTGTAGAAACAAGAACAAGGGCGGAGCAGTTGCTCCGCCCTTGTGCATGCAAACCTTAGTTTTCTCAAATCTCGCCCGACATAGGAGAAAACTTTTCAAACACCCAATGAAGCATATCCTTTCCATTGTAATGCTTGATTAATTCTCCGGTTTTGGTCATCCCAATCCGTGTGGCAACAGCAATAGAGGAAAGATTTTCCGGCCGGATGGTCGTCACCACCTTATCTTTTTTCAAAATGCGGAATGCATAATCCAGCATGGTTTCTGCTCCTTCGGTAGCATAGCCGCAATGCCAATATTCCTGATTTAAAATATATCCGATTCCTATACAATGTTCTTCTCCGATCAGCTCATCCAGCAGACCGATCTGGCCGACAACCTGGCCGCTTTTTTTATCAATGGCCAGAAAATAATCATAGCCTAATTGATCATACTGCGTCATCCGTCTGCTGATCCATGCATGAATTTCTTCATCTGAAAATGCATGTTCCCAGGCATACATGACCTCTTGATTCCGTAGCATCTTGGCCACTGCATCAAAATCGTCCTGTGTTATTTTCTGAAACAGCAAACGTCTAGATTCACAAAAAATTGCTGTCAGATCTTTGGACAAGTACAAAATCAGGTTATCATTGTTGCAGCAGGGCGCATATGGTTCCAAAACGGCATCATCATACCATACACCGCTGCCATCGGGAATATATCCGCGTTTTATATATAGGCGTTGTGCCGGACCATATCCCCGATGCAGACCAACGCCCAGACAGATTTTATCGGCGTACTGCCTGACGTCTGATTCGATCTGATCCAGAATGGCTGTGCCCACTCCCTGCCGTTGATATTGCTCCAATACGTTAAAATCGCATACTACCGGCACATTCTGATCTTTAAACGGACCGTTTTCATCCTTTGGAAGCAACGTCGCATATCCTAAAACATGGTTCTCTGATGCAGCCACATATACTGTCCGGCTGCCGTTCTGCTGTTCTGTATAGTACTTTTGAAACAAGGATACCGGCTTATTCCACCCCTGTGCCGCAAAACCCTCATAGAACCTTTGGATATCGCTTTCCTGCATGTTTCTGATTATAAAATTCATCCATACCCTCCCGTTTCAGCATCCGCACTATCTGTAGGATTTTGTTGAAAATATTATACCATCCGCCGGTTTGCCTGTCAAATCCACAATAGCCGTTTCTTTTTTGCATCATTAATCTGCAATCGAAAAATTCATGTAGCTTTATGGCTGAATTTTGAAGCCAACAGACTTTCGGAATGGAAAATCTCCTGATCAGATTTTAACGATATTTTGACGAGCGTAAAATTTTATCTGACCGGGCGGAAGTAGCGATATAATTTTCAGTCAGGTGTTTGACCTCACCGCTTAAAAGCAATAAGGCGGCCAGATTTGGAATCGCCATCAAGCCATTAAGGGTATCCGCAATATCCCATACCAACTCCAGTTGCGCCAGCCCGCCTACCCAGGCCAAAGCAATATAACAAAAGCGGTAAACCCATTGTCCGCGTTTTCCATGGAATAAATATTCCATACATTTTTCCCCGTAATACGACCACCCCAGCAATGCAGCAAAAGCAAACAGCGCAGTCGAAACAGCAATAATCCAACCGGCAGGTTTGCCGAGCGCTTGTGTAAAAGCCGCCAATGTCAGCGTTGCACCATCCAGCCCGCTGTTCCAGAGGCCAGAAGTTAAAATAACCAGCGTAGTCAGGGTACACATGACAATCGTATCTACAAATACTTCAAAAATCCCCCACATGCCTTGCCGGACCGGGCTGTCCGTATCTGCTGCCGCATGTGCAATCGAAGATGAGCCCAATCCCGCTTCATTGGAAAAAACGCCGCGGGACACGCCATAGCGGAGACTGCGCAGTACAAAATACCCAGTGATGCCTCCTCCCACTGCCCGGAAATTAAAAGCAGAGCGAAAAATTAATACAAAAGCTTCCGGAATCGCCCCTGCATTTTGAAAAAGCACCACAAAAGCGGCGCCTGTATAAAACACCGCCATAACAGGGACAAATTTTTCGGTAATCTTGCCAATCCGCCGGATGCCTCCCAACATCACCAGACCTGCCAGAAATGCCAATAAAAAAGCGCATCCTCCCTTGGAAAATCCAAATCCAGCATGCAGCGCTTCGACCGCCGCATTGGCCTGTGTCGTGTTTCCAATACCAAAAGAGGCCAAAATACATAGCACTGCATAGACGCTTCCTGCCTTTTTCCAATGCAGCCCATGCTCCATATAATACATGGGCCCTCCCGTATATTCCCCCTTGGCATTCGTTTTACGGTAGCGGACGGCTAAAACAATCTCCGCATACTTTGTGACCATTCCAAAAAATGCGCTGACCCACATCCAGAAAACCGCGCCCGGTCCTCCGGCTGCAAGCGCTGTAGCTACGCCAACGATATTGCCCGTACCAAGCGTCCCCGCCAGGGCGGTCGTCAGCGATTGGAAAGGCGTAATCCCGCTTTTATGACCGGATTTTGGCTTGGTCTTGAAAATGCCGTGAAAAAGGGTTTTAAAGACATCAATAAAATGCGTGAACTGAAAAAAACGGGTGCGTACAGAAAGAAAGATACCCACACCAACCATCCATAAAAGCATGGCCGGACCGGATATCAGCTGATGGATAACCTGATGAATCTGTTGCAGAATCTCCGGCATTTCATTCCCCCATTTCTTCTTGCCTGTCCTTCCATATATATGGAAACAGATTAGCAGTTATGCCCAGAGATCGAAAACAGAGCGCTTGATCCTGCTCTATAAAATATCGGATTGGTTAAATAGAGAACCATCGTTTTATGGCTTTCTGATCCATATTGATAGAGCCAGGCAAAAACGTCTTTGTCCCTGTACTGTTCCTTGCAACGGTGTACAAAGGGAACATAATAAAAAACTTAATAATGGACTGCCAATCTTACACAAAGTACCGCCCAAACGAGA
>CAJFUK010000076.1 GCA_904420125.1 Candidatus Falkowella caecavicola
AATGGGAATTGGTCGGGCTACTTCGGCAATTCGCTTTCTTCAACTGGAACTGCTTCAAGGTCAATATTAGACCAATAAGAGCCAATGTCTGAACTTGTAAAGTATTCAAAATTGCCCGTGGAGGATTTCAGCTTTCCGCTCTTGACTCCATTACAGACATAAATCAGTTCGTAGTTTGTCCCATCTGAAAGGTTAAATCGAAAGCTGGTCACATCTGCTCCTGTGGTTTCCTCAACTTGTTTGTCTTCCAACGATAAGTCCTCAAACATATCATACAAGGCCGTTATATCACTTTCTTCAACGATTACTTTCTTTTCCGCTGATACAGGTACTCCCGCATAGTGGTACATTTCAATATTTTCAACATCTCCAACCTCAAAGGGAAAGTCGATATTGACCGTTTCTCCGTTACAGCTGACCAGCCCCATCATTAAAATTAGCAAGGATATCAAACCTATCGTCTTTTTCATATCATCTCACTCCTTTGTCAATACTGATTTGTCGCTCTGTTGCTTTAAGAAAATTATACCATAAGGCTGTGAACAAATCTACCTCATTTCAGTCTGTCGGCGGTGTTGTTCTCTCTGGCAAACCGCCGCGCCGCTTCCCGGCGTTCCTCACTATATGGGGCGGTCAGACGGAAAGACAAGCGGCCCTTCTCGATGTCAAACTCCATGCAGCCCGTTTCCGGGTCGCTGTCAGTCGGGCGGCACGCACCGGGGTGCTGCTCGGCATAGGCGGCAAGCCGCTTCTTCAAGGCTGTGTTGTGGGTGCGGATAGTGTCGGCCGTTTGGTGAAACCGCCAGAGTTTGGGCCATCACTACTTATCTTAAAAAGGGAATTCTACAGGTCCCTTTTCAGGATAAGTGTTGATGGTTAAAACTCCGTCGATTTAACGGAACGCAGCAAAGCAAGACTCCAGCCTTGCAAAAAGCAGATGGATATTGTATGGATGTGATTAAAAAAATCCCGCGCCGTTCCGGCGCAATAGAGGGCTCGCATTGTGGTATTTCTCAATGGGAGTCCTACAGCTCCTGATTTAAGAAAGGTGTTGATATAAACAGGCCCCGCAATTTCTAAGTCGGAACATAAAAAAGGGGGTCCCCTAACAGCAGGAGCCCCCCTTTTCTTAACAGATCAACAACCGCTTATATCAGCTTCTGACCTCGTTTTGCTGAATCAGTGGAGGCCTGATATTATTTTCTTCTCTTTCAATTGGCTCTTTGATGGATCCATAAATCAACAAACACATCTGCTATATCCCCCAAGATGTTTATGACAAAATCAATCATTCTACAAACTCTCCCCATTCCGATTTGCCGAACGGCCTTAAAATAAACCGCCGAAGCATCGCCAATTTTTCTACAACTTTTTACTATACCCCCACTTTATTCAAATCGCTGTCATATATTTTCATGCTTATTTCAAATTCGGACAGAACAGCCCAAAAGGCTAATACTTTATGAAACTTCCCGTCTGGTCTGAATCTCCGTTTTTAGGAAAAACGTCCTGAACCATCCTTGCCACAGGCTGTAAAAAGCATACAGCAGGAGAAAAACTCACCGGTCAGCGACTAAAATACGGCAGCCCCAGGGGTGCAGCGAAAAAGCACCGTTTGCCGGAACCCGTTCACCGTTTAGAGGATCTCTGCCGCCTGCAAGGGAAGGGACCGTCTTTTCTTCCATTGAATAGTTTAAGAAAAAGCGGATGGTTTCCCCCTGTTCGTTTTTCGACTCCCGGATAACAACGGGGGCATTCGCTTTCTCCTCACAGTAAAGGCCAGCGTCCCGGAGAACGAGTTCCATGAATTGATCAAGAAACGCTTGGGTGGGACGGCAACCAAGATAAAAAGCCGTCCCGTTGCCGTAATGGTTTTTGGTAACAGCAGCATAGTCCTTCCAATAGGGATGCTCGTAGCGGGAGAGAACTTCGGTTCCCGCCTCCGGCATCAGCAGTTCCATCCAGGTGGAAACGGCCCGATCTCTTTCCGGCAGTTCAAAGCCGGATAGGGACACCTGCTCCGGATGCGTGAATTCGCTGTAGCTGACGCCGCAGCAGTTGCAGAGTATATGGGGCGTATTGTCATGGTAGACTTTAACATGTTCGTTGGTAAAGCCGCTTTTGAATGTAATCAGCAAATGACCGCCCTCTTTGACATAATCGTCCAGCGTGCGAAGCATCTCGTCGGAAGCGGCATAGAGCGCTGGAACGGCTACCAAATCGTAATCCCGGATTTTCTCCAGATTCTGTGGGAAAATAAAATCAACGCCCACATTCATCCGGAAGAATGATTCGTAAATCATGCGGACAACATCATTATATCCGAAATCCTTAGAAATTGGGAACCATTTCAGTGCGGTGAGCGCTTCATTGCTGACGAGAATCGCCGCCCTGTTCTCCTTGTGCAGGCCGGTCAGAAGCGGGGACAGCGCTTTGAAATCTCTCCCCACCGTTTTGGCTTCCTGATAAACGGCGTTGGGTTTGAAATCGTGGCTGAGGAGCCCCTTCCAGTAGGTTTCTATCGAGTTGTGGATCGAATGCCAGTGCCAGTATTCCACCATCTCGGCTCCGGAGGCCAGATGGCTCATCGCCTGCAAATAAAGCTGTCCCGGATAGGGCGTCCACTGGGGAAATCCCTGGGCTTCGGTTTCCAGCACGAGATAGGGCGCGTATTTCAGCGAACGGCAAAGATCTCCATGCATCGCGATCTCAATGCCAGTCAGATGGTCCTGGGTGGGATGATAAATGTCACAGCCGGCAACAGTCAGAGCTTTTGCCGCATCCAGATGATCCACATCGGGCTGAACACCATTGGAATATCCCTTCCAGTTATAATCAAAATTGTGCGTGATAAACTGATCGGCGCGTTTGTATTCCGAAACAATATCCGACTGCCACTGGAGAAATTCCGTGACCAGTGAGCGCTGGAATTTTTCAAATTCGGCGCCCAGACTGCCGTTGATGGTACCACGGACATCGGGGACGTCTTCCCAGGCGTCGATTCGATTGCTCCAATAGTCAAGGCCAAAGGCCTCATTTAAAGCATCGGTGGTGCCGAATTTATCCCGAAGATAGCGCACAAACATCCGCTGAACGTTGTTGCCGGCGGTACCGTAGTATTTCGTTTCGTTGTCCAGTTGATAACCAATGACGGCCGGGTGGTCAGCCACATGGCCGATGAGTTTCCGGATAACCCGTTCTCCGTAAAAACGGTAAGCAGGAGAAGTAATGTCCATAATCTGCCGGGCGCCATAGGGACGGCGCCCCTGGATGGTATCGGCCATAATGTCGGGGTGCATTTTTTCCAACCAGGAGGGGATCGCGTAGGTAGGGGTACCGATAATGACATGGATTCCCGCTTGATACATCGCATCCGTCACCCGGTCTATATGAGAATAATCAAAGACGCCGGGGCGAGGTTCCAATGTGCTCCATGTGGATTCAGCAATCCGAACCACATTGATACCGGCTTCTTTCATCATCTCAATGTCCTTGTCCAACCGATCACAGGGCATATATTCGTCATAGTAGGCAACGCCGTAAAGAAGTTGATCCATATCCCAAATCTCCTTTTTTATCATATTACTAAAAAAACAATTCATCGGTAAGAGCTGCACCCCGAAAAAGAACTGTATAGAAAAGTCTTTCATAAACCATATCTGCTTTATACAGCAGATAACCTGTGCGGGCCGTTCCTCTGGAATCCCACTCTGATTGCAATATGTACGGTTGGCTGAACCAACAGACGCGGCGGCCCTTTTTCGTATCCTTCCCTATGCTTTCCGGTGCCAGATGACACTGGCATCAATGTCATCCAGGCACTTCATACCAGTTCTTGCCATCACTACACTCAGTTCATTGTTCAGCTCAGTCAGCCGCCTGGTAACTCCTTGCGCTCCTTCTTCAAGGGGCTTCATGAGGTTGCGCCCGACGCATACACAGTCTGCGCCGAGGGCAAGCGCTTTAAATACATCCATTCCGCTTTCGATTCCACAATCAACAATGATTTTCATCCTGTCGCCTACGGCGCGTACGATTTCAGGGAGAATCTGAAGAGGCGGTACCGCATAATTCATAATGCCATGATGATGCGAAACGACGATTCCTGCAGCGCCCGCATCAGCAGATTTTACAGCATCGCTGACGCTGAGCACACCTTTGACGATAAACGGAACCTTGGATGCTTTGACGAACATCGCGATTTCTTCCTGTGTTTTAGGATGCATAGGAAGTCCGAGGACATGATCATAACCCCCCTGCCATGAAAACGCATGATCGATGTCCATTCCTACGGCAAAAGCGCCATGGGAAACAGCATGTTCAATACGCTGCAAAACGTCGTTGTTATCCAAATGGGGCTTGATGATACGGATGGTTTTGGCGCCGGTTGCCAGGATTTCTTCGATTTCTTCCGGTTCCCCCATCCCTACCCAGTGGACGGCGCCGGCATCTCTTGCTCCTTTGGCGATTTCCACCATCGCGTGGTCACAGATATGATGCAGATGGGAAAGCGCCGCTGTCATAATGGGCGAACGAAACGTTTCCCCGAAAAGCTCAAAATGCGTATCCGGCAAATCCGCATCCAGATACCGGCTTTCTAATAGTAAAGAATCAAAATAATCTCTTGTAATCATATTGGAATCGCCGTTCATCATAAACCTCCTCAAACACAACAAATGGCCTGCGAACTAGTTTAAATATAGCATAATTTTCAACTGTATACAATAGAAATTATCTATTTTATACTGGTTTAATGATTATAACGATCAAACACCTGTTTGCTTTTTTTCGTTGTGATGCGTATACCATAGCCGTTGCTTTTTTGATCTTTTTCCTGTCCGTTTTTACAGCAAGTGTAAAAAATAGACAGCAACTCGCAGCTTTTCGGAAAAATCCTGCTGAATCTACGATTCCGGCCGTATTGTTTTTGACAACATTTTTGAAAACATTTTCCTATAATGGAAATATGTGCAAAACTCCATTTTATTTTATGTTTGCCGAACGGGAGATATTCCCCGGCATTTTTTGTGGATATTTTCAGAAAGGAAAGTGATTCTTATGAAACCCGATTACATAGCCATTCATTCTGTAGAAAATAGTATGGATGGCCTGCAGAAACAACCGTCCGCCCTGCTGCGGCTGGCACGGTCCGCTTCTGTATTCCTGTCTGCGATTCTGTTATCACACACGCAGATGTTGTCTTCTTTTTCCCCTTTTGGTGTTGCCTGGACGATGGTTCTTCCACCGGGGCTTTCCTATCTTTCCCTGGTTGGAAGCCTGATCGGCTATGTGATATTCGGAAATATTCGGGAGAACCTGCTGTATCTGACTGCCCTGCTGTTAACAGCGGCATTTAAGCTGATTCTGTATCCGCGTGTCAAAGTTTCCAAAACCGGCATGGCCCCTGCTGTTTTCTGTGCCGGCATTTTCCTGGTTTCCGGGCTTGCAATCGGGATTGCCGGCGGAATGACAACCGCCGCTTTGCTTTTAATTGCAGCAGAAAGTCTTTTAGCCGGTGGTGTTACCTTCTTTTTTGGACAAGCAGTACAGATATGGCATCAGGCCAAAAATCCGGAAGATTGGACCATGGCGGAGCAGGCAGGAATGGCGGTCTCTGGGCTGATTCTGCTGATGGCGCTTTGCAGTTTGGAGATTGGTATTTTCAATATAGGCAAACTCGCCGCTGTGTTGGTTGTCCTGATATACATGTACCAGACAGGTGCTGCCGGCGGTGCCGCTGCGGGTACTTTATGCAGCATTGCGCTTGCCCTGTATTCCCCATCATTTGCATTGCCTGCAGGACTCTTAGCCGCTTCCGCTGCCTTGGGAGGGACCTTTCGCCCAGTCGGGCGATTTATACAAATGCTCGTTTTTGTTTGTTCTTATATCAGTGGTATTCTTGTTTTAGGGCCGGAGCTGGTACCGCTTTCTTCCATGCTGGAAATTCTGGTGGGTATGGTCCTGTTTATTCTACTACCGGACCGCGTTCTTTTAAAGGTCCCCACCTCTGCCGATAAAACGGTCGGGACCACGGTCCAGTACAAAGATGCGCTGTCCCAAAAACTGGCATTTAGCGCACGGGCGCTCCTGGATATTCACAGTTCTGTCAAGGATGCTTCCCAAAAACTTTCCAAAATCTCTTCCAACGATATCTCCGGCATTTATCATCGAACCGCGGACTGCGTGTGCAAGCAATGTGGTCTGAACACCTTTTGCTGGATTACCGCCTATCAGGAAACCATGCATTCTTTGAATCATATCACCCATACATTACGTGCCAATGGAATGGTCACAGAGGATACCCTGCCAGCCCATCTGCAACAGAAGTGCTGTAAAAAATCCGCTTTCCTTGCCTCGATCAATCAGGGATATAAAGAATACCTGGCAGCTGAAAGCGCTTCACGGGCGGCCAAAGAAGCCCGTATGGTGACCATTGAGCAATTTGAAGGAATGGCAGATATGCTGACCACCCTGGGCCGTGAAATGGGAGAAATACGAAATTACGATGAAGAAAA
The DNA here is from genome assembly GCA_904420125.1 of Candidatus Falkowella caecavicola. Taxonomy (GTDB): domain Bacteria; phylum Bacillota; class Clostridia; order Oscillospirales; family Ruminococcaceae; genus Falkowella; species Falkowella caecavicola. Next base: position 6,516 of record CAJFUK010000076.1, read on the forward strand.
GGCAGAAAAAGCAGCGGATCTGCTGATGACCGCAGGCTGCCCGGCGCCCAAAGTGTATGCGGTAACCGACCGGTATGGCCGTCTGGGGATTGAAGCCTATCTGGACAAGCCGCCCCGATGTGATCTGCAATTACTGAGCAGCCAGCTTTCAGACCGGCTCCAAAGAGAATTTGATCTGCCAAGCTGTACGACCGCGGGAACCAAAACCAAACTGGCTTTTTTTGAACGCGCGAACCTCTGCGTCGACTTTTCGGCCTGTCAGCTTGCCGAAGACAATAATAAGCTTTGCGGGGACTCTTATGAATATTTTTTAGATAGTAAGGGATATGCGCATTTGGTTTTAAGCGACGGGATGGGCAGCGGCGGCCGTGCGGCCGTAGACAGCGCAATGACCTGCTCGCTGATGTCCAAACTGCTTCGTTCCGGATTCGGCTATGCAGCCGCATTAAAACTGGTTAACTCTTCTTTTCAGGTCAAATCTCCGGATGAAACTTTTGCTACGCTGGACATTGCTTCCATTGACCTCTATACCGGGGAAACAGAATTTTTAAAAGCAGGCGCCGCTGTCAGTTTTGTTTATAAGAAAAATAGTTTTATCCGTATCGACGGCAGCTCCCTTCCTGTCGGAATCCTGCAGGGCATTGAATTTTTCCGAAGAAAAATCCAACTCAACAGCGGAGATATCCTGGTGCTGGTATCCGACGGGGTGACCGCAACCGGCCTTGACTGGATTGAAGCAGATATCCAACTGTATCAGGAAAAAAACGCACAGGAAATAGCCGACCGGCTCTGTCGGGAAGCCAAGCGCCGCCGTGTAGATGGACACAGTGATGACATTACCGTAATGGTTGCCAAAATAGAGAAAGGAATCTAAAAGGCGTGCATCCTCCATACTCCATGTCCAGCATATCCAGCATGTCCAGCATATCCAGTATCCCCTCCCGTATATTTCGGTTGTACAGAAAAGATTCCGGGCGTCTTCAGCTGGAGAGTTGACAATCGCCCACCATCTTTCCTTTCTGAACGCTTCTTTTTTCTTGACAATCGCCGCCACCCGTAAAACGGGTGGTTCGGTCCGGGCATTTCCGTTTTTTGCAACACGAATAGTTTTTCGCGACACGAATAGTTTTTCGCGACACGAAAAACGGAAATTCTCTCAACAGGCTAAAGCCCACAAATCATAACCACCTGCTTTGCGGGTGGTTGTTTGTTTCGCTTCGTTCAACTGCCTTAAGGCATAAATAAAAAAGCGGCAGGATTTTTCAAATGAAAAATCCTGCCGCTTTTTACAACGCATTTCTGCATCCCATAGACTCTATTTTATCCTACATATGGTCCGAGGATCTGAAGCAAAACGCCCGCAGCAACCGCTGAACCAATGACGCCTGATACATTCGGTCCCATCGCATGCATCAGCAAATAATTGGTCGGATTTTCTTCCTGGCCAACCTTTTGAGAAACACGTGCAGCCATCGGAACAGCCGAAACGCCTGCAGAACCGATCAGCGGATTAACCTTGCCTTTTGTCGCAATATACATCAATTTTCCGAACAAAACGCCCGCCGCAGTACCGATCGAAAACGCAACCAAGCCCAGTAAAACGATACCCACTGTCTGGGCAGTTAAAAATGTTTCGGCCTGCGCAGTCGCGCCAACAGTAACGCCCAGGAAGATGGTGACAATATTCATCAATTCATTCTGCGCTGTTTTGACCAGACGATCTACAACGCCGCTTTCCTTCATCAGATTGCCCAGCATGAGCATACCGATCAGCGGCGCAGAATCCGGAATCAGCAAGGAAATGATCAGGGTTACAACAACTGGGAAAATCATTTTTTCTGTTTTAGAAACCGGCCGGAGCTGTTCCATTACAACTGCGCGCTCTTTTTTAGTGGTCAGCGCCCGCATAATCGGCGGCTGAATAACTGGCACCAGCGCCATGTAAGAATATGCCGCAACCGCAATCGAGCCTAAAAGGTGGGGAGACAACTGACGCGCTACCTGAATTGCCGTCGGACCGTCCGCACCGCCGATAATCGCAATACCGGCAGCCTCCAGCGCATTGAACTGGATCGGCGTAAATTCTCCCAGCGCCATAGCGCCGACAAAGGTGAAGAAAATACCGGCCTGTGCTGCCGCGCCCAGCAAAAAGCTTTTCGGATTAGCAATCAGCGGTCCGAAATCCGTCATGGCACCGATTCCAAGGAAAATCAGCGGCGGATATATGCCAAGCTTAACGCCCAAATACAGGATATCCAACAGGCCGCCGTTATGTAATACCTCCATATAGTCCACTTCTGCACCATTAAACATGGAGGGGTGGTATAACCCGGCGATAGGCAGATTGGTTAATAACATACCGAATGCAATCGAGAGAAGAAGAAGCGGTTCAAACTGCTTCTTAATGGCAAGCCATACCAGAAAACCAGCAATCGCAAGCATAATCAGGGACTTAATGCCATCAGTTCCCGCAAACAACTGTGCAAAACCGGAATCCGTAAAAATACTTTTGATTGTATCCAAAAATATACTCATTCTTCAATACCCCTTCTCGTCATATTTTTCAATCGTTAAAACGGACGGGTATTTTCGGAAATACCGGCCATTCCCCATACAGAACGGGATTTTTTGGATCGGCTGATGCTCTTCAACCGGAAAGAGGAAACCCCTTTTTCCTCCATCATGCACGCAATTGCAGCAGAAATCACCGCTACAGTTTCCTCCTCAATGCCGTCTTCAACCCTCTGCACAGCAGGCGCTGCAGGCTGGGCAAGCGGCGCAGGAACTTTCTGCACGGCATCAGGCACAGGTTTTGATTTTGTATCTTTACGGTTGGTTCCCTGCATAATGCGCCCCATCAGTGTTACCAGCAAAATCAACATCAGGAGAACCAGAAAAACAACAAACATACCAGTCGCAACTAAAACCCATGTATCACCCCAAGTCCAGTCCGCTATGTTTTTTGACGCAGCCATTATGGCTGTTGACCATCTCTCCACGACTGTCATCTCCCCTCGTATTTCTTCATTTTTTGGCGTTTCCAAGGATATACAAAAAAACGCTATCAAATGTTATTATACTATAAAGATTTTAAAAGTGCAATTAAAAAATATGCTTTCTTCTACAAATATTGATCCAATCAGGGGAATTTTACTTCCATATCCCGTATGAACCCGCAGTACGCATAAAATAAAAGCACGAAAAGAAGGATTATACCATCAAAAACCAGCAGCGCTTTTCCAGCTTCTGCCCGGTTATTGCTTTTGCATAAATTTCTGGTAGGCGGCCCGCAGCTCTTCGGCAGCTGTTTCCGGGCAGGTTGGATTACAATGGGCCCAGGCGCCTGTTTCGCTGGAGGCATTGAATTTCATTTTATCTGCGCTTCGCATCGGCGGGAAAAACTCGATATGAAAATGATAATAATCGCTGGTATCTTCCCCGTTCACCGGCGCGTTATGCATACACATCATATAGGGGAATTTATAGTCGAATAAACTGTCCAGCATCCCGGTCGTCTGCCGTAGGGTTTCCGCCAGACTGTCCCGTTCTGCGTCAGTAAACTCTCCGATGTTCTGTCTATGGGCATTGCTCATAATATATACACCGTAAGGATATTCTGTAAAAAACGGCAAAAAGACGGTAAAATGCGGATTACGAAAGATCACCCTTTGCTGAAAAGCGATCTCTTCCTTCAGCATGTCGCAGAAAAGGCAAACCTGGTTTTTCTCAAAATACTCTTTAGAGGAGGCCAGTTCCAGCGTCAGTTTTTTCGGTACAAAGGAATAGCCATAAATCTGACCATGGGGATGGGGCATTGTAACACCAACCGCCTCGCCCCTGTTTTCAAAGATAAAAACATATTTAATTTTCTCATCTTCCGCCATTGCCTGGAAACGTTCTACCCAGAGATCCACAAGCTTGCGGATATGGGAAGTTGGCAGTTCCGGGAGGGTAATGGTGTGATTGGGAGAATACAGAATCACTTCACATTTCCCATAAGCAGGCGCAGTTTTAAAAAATTTTGTAGCAACCGGATCTGGAACCGGCGGATTTTGGGAAAGCGCCGGAAAGTCATTGTCATATTTATAGACTTCATAGTCCGGAACCTTGCCGAACTCCGGACAAAACGGGCAGTAATCTTTTGGCATCTGGGGTCTGCCCTGCCGGTGTGAAGCAATCATGACCCAGTCCTGTGTCAAAGGATGCCATCTTAGCTCAGCCATATTTCATCAATCCTTCCTTGTTATATCTCTTCCCGTGCTGTGATTTCGATGCCACCCGGACGGCCGATCTGCAGAATATGGCAGCTGTTTTCACCGAACACACGGGTCATCATGCCTGTAAAATCAGCCAGCAGGGAAAGCGGAACATAATTTTGCGTAGTGCCTGCAAAACCGCCGCCGTGTACCCGCCATGCGCCCCGTCCCTCCAGCAGGCTTTCCGCCAGGCAAAGCGCCAAAGAAAGCCCCTGCTCCTGAATATTCAGAACCGTATAAACATTTTGGAGATATTCAAATGAAGAACGACCTGACGCAATCACAAGCTTCTGAAACGCCTCAAAATTGCCGGCGCGCAGCGCGTGAACCATATCCTGTACCCGCAGGTTTTCAGCCATAAAATGCAGAGAGCGCAAAACCGCACGGTCGCCATATTTTTCCCGCAGCATGGGAATATTCTGCATCAAATAATGCGGATCAACTTTGCGCAGGCAGTCGCTTCCGAGGGCTTTGGCAACCTGTTTCATCTCTTGTGGAATGGCCGCATATTCTCCGGTCAGATCCGCATGATTTCCCCCCGTATCCACAACGCACATAGCGTAATCCAGCCGATCAAACGCAAAATCTATCTTTTCAATAACCGGATTTTCAGGATCTTTAAAATCAATGGCAATCACCCCGCCGACGGAAGAAGCCATCTGATCCATCAGCCCGGACGGCTTGCCAAAATACACATTTTCTGCGTACTGCGCATATTTTGCAATTTCTACAGCCGAAACCGAACCGTCGTTATATAAATGGTTGAAAATCGTGCCAACCAGTACCTCAAAGGCCGCCGAAGAGGAAAGCCCGGACCCTTTGAGCACATCGGATGTGGTATACGCATCAAAACCGCCAATCCGCAGTCCCTGCTGCTGAAATCTGGCTGCAACTCCCCGGATCAGCGCTGCCGAACGGTTTTCTTCTTCCGAATGCACCGATAAATCATCCAGCTGGATAGAGTCCAGCGGATAACCCTTGGATTGTATGCGGATCCGATTGCTGTCGTTTGCAGAAACAACCGCAATCACATCCAGATTCACGCTTGCAGCCAGTACCCTGCCGTGGTTATGGTCTGTATGGTTGCCGCCAATTTCCGTTCGTCCCGGCGCAGAAAAAACCCGAAGATTCTCTCTGGCTCCGAAAGCCTGCGTAAAACCGTCTACTGCTTCTGTATAGCGCTGCGGCTGCAGCGCCGCCTTTTCCGCCCCGTATACAGGTAAAAATGTCTTTTCAAATTTTCCGGCCTGCAAAGCCGCTTTTAATTCCGCGTTTGTATACATCCATCTCTCTCCCATCATTCTGCAGGCCGCGTAGCGACCATTCCCCTTTTTTGTATTGTACCGCATATCCTATGGTTTTTCAAGATTCCTGCGACACTTTTTCATGGATAAATGTTGCATTCTGTATTGACGAACGCCTATGAACCCGATATGATAAATATATTAAAAACGTTATAGATCGGAGGGATTAACATCGATAGTTTTAAACGTTCTTTTAAAAACACGCTCAAAGAAGATCTCGGACTGGCAGTTTATAATACCGGATACCAGAAATGTGCGGCTGGACATAGCTGGGGCCCCGCGCTCAGAGATCATTATCTGATCCATCTGGTGACCTCCGGGCAGGGATCTTTTAAAATAGACGGACAGGAATTTGTCCTGCACGCTGGGGACCTGTTCCTAATCCCGCCGGGGCATCTCGCGGCATATCAAGCAGACGCCCAGAACCCATGGGAATATTATTGGGTCGGATTCAACGGAACGGAGGCCAGCAGGCTGATCCATCTGACGCCGTTTGAAAAAGACAGTCCAGTGATCTGCGGCGGGAGTACGGATCCGGAGCGGTTAAAGCGCAGGCTGCTGCATATATACCGATCCAGCGGCAGTATGCCGGAAAACGATGTCCGGATGGTAGGGTATCTCTATCTGTTTCTGGCAGAAATTATTCAGGGCAAGCCGGTTAGTGCGCTGGAATCCAGCGGAGCGGCACATCTGAAAAAAGCGCTGAAATATATACAGTATAACTACGCCAGTCCCATCAGCGTTGACCATATTGCAGAGTATGTCGGGGTCAGCCGGAGTCATCTGTACCGGATCTTCAACCGGCAAATCGGCCTGTCTCCCAGCGAATTTTTGCAAAAATACCGAATGAATGAAGCCTGCAGCCTGTTGCGGAAAAAAGGGCTGACCATCTGGGAAGTTGCCCATTCTGTGGGGTTTTCAGATGCGCTGTATTTTTCCCGTGTCTTTAAAAAAGTGAAGGGTGTCTCCCCTTCCCATTTTATAGAAGAGAACAGTTAAAATAAAGGAGTGTATTGTTATGACTCGAATTCTTGCGGAAAACGCAGATTACCTGACCGACGAACTGACAGAAGCGGTGCAGCAGATCACCGATACTTCTTTCTGGCAGACGCAATGGGATCAATTTACCACCCAGTTTATGGCGTTTCTTCCCCGTCTGGTGACAGCGATTCTGATTTTTGTGATTGGCCAGCTGCTAGTCAAGTTGATTATGAAAATTGTCAATCAGGCCCTGACAAAAAACAAACATACGGATGCAATCATCCAGCAGTTTTTATCCTCGGTGCTGAAAATCGCCCTGCAAATTTTAATCCTGATCTTTGTGCTGGATGTATTCGGCGTACCGGTCAGCAGTTTCGTTACTCTGATCAGCGCTGTAACTTTAGCACTTTCCCTGGCTGTAAAAGACAGTCTTGCGAATTTTGCGCAGGGGATTATTATGATGTTTACCAAACCTTTTACCGTCGGAGATTATGTGGAGACCAGCGGCGTTGCCGGAACCGTGCAGAGCATCAGCCTGTTTTACACCCGGCTGAACACCCCTGACAATGTCGGTATCTTTATTCCCAATGGGGATATGGCCAAAGCAAAAGTCCTAAACTATTCTGCTGAGCAGCTGCGGCGGCTGGAACTCAAATTTTCAATTGGCTATACAGATGATTTTGAAAAAGCCAAAGATATTATCCGCAGGATTATTGATTCCCATCCATATGCGCTGCAAACACCGGAGCCGTTTGTCCGGGTCTCGAATCATGGAGACAGTGCCATTGAAATCACGGCCCGCATCTGGGTAGAAAATGCGCATTACTGGGAGCTGAATTTCGATATGAAAGAACAGGTCAAAAAGGCTTTCGATGACAATGGCATCTCAATTCCGTTTAATCAGCTGGATATTCATATTGTTGATCCAGTCCGTTCCGAATAATCCTAAAACAAGAAAAAAACGCCGGCGAATGATGAGGTTCCGTAACGAAAGTTTTAAAAAGAGGATGTTGTTCGGTTGAACAGCATCCTCTTTTTCTGAATTATTTTTCGAAAGTATATAACCCACTATGACACTTTCGGATAGTATCTGAAAAGATGTCCCATGGATAAGGTTATGCCCATAATAAAAAGTGATGATTTATTTTAAATTCCTTTGAGGATATTAGATTTACTGAAAATCTCTAATCGTTCCGGCCTTGTATATTTATATATTTGTTTCTCTAATATATCTGCAATTACATCTTTATTAAAAACTTCTTGAGCAGAAACATGTTCAAGCCCTGTAATTTTAAATAGTTTTTTAATAGCCGTGTTGGGACACTTGGCACAAAGTCTTATTGTATTTTTTTCCACTGCGTTAACAGTAAAAGTTATGCTGGCATTTTTTAATTTGTAATTCTCGAATTCATTAATATCGAGTTGCTGGTTTTGGAAATTATATTTTTTAAGATGATTTATGACATCATTTGAATTTTCCGTTTTAACGAACGAAATAAATTCAACATAAGTACAAAACATATTCTGCTTTTCGATTAACCTATCCGCAATATTTTTATTAAATAAATCCTGATATGCTTTATAAAGCAGATTAATAAAATTTTCATAAGTATAGCTATCTTCATTGTATTTTGAAAATAGAATCTGAAAATCCACAAGAATATCAATAAAGAATATTCTTCCCCATGCTTCATAATCTATATAGTACATTCCTATTGAAACGATCGGACAATTTTGATTAAAGATTTTACGATGAACATTCTTAATCTTGTCTCTTTCATCGAAATCTATTAATTCAAATAATTCCTTATATAGACTTTCATCTTTACTCGTTGCAGAGTGGTTTACCGATATGTGACGAATCATACTATATCCTCCTCCCAACAAAATTTAAGTTATCTTTAGTTGCAGTATAACACATAAGCGGTTGAAAAACAATTTTTCCAACCGCTTAATAAAAACTTCGTTACCGAACCGCCCCAAATGCATCGTTTCTTTACCGAATGCATCCGCCGGCGTTTTTTAACTTTCATTTTTCCTTTGAGCAGGCCTGTATGGGCCCTATCCGTTCTTTCCAAGCCGGACACCGTCCCCTGACAGTTAAAAGCTCCCTGCATGAAATCGCACGTTTCATTCTGCCGGCTCTTCCGGGAATAACTCCGGCGCGATCATGGAAAGTCCCAGTTCCAGCGTCTCCGCGCTGATCATGCTGGCTGCCCCGGCAATGACATTGCCCTCCGCATCCAGAAAGAAAGTCGATGGAAAACCGCGGATACCAAACGCACTGATCCCGCTGTATTCCATATCGTAGTATACCGGGAAGGTATATGCCTCATCCAGCAAATACTGCTCTGCCTTCTCCCTCGTCTCTCCCTGCATCGCATCCCCAACATTGAGCATCACAAAGAGAATGTCCTCTCCGTAAGTTTCATAAGCCGCCTGAAAATCCGGCATCTCCTGTTTACAGGGCGGGCAGGTCGAAGCCCAAAAATTTAAAACAATCGGCCGGTCCCCGATCAAGTCCAAAAAGGAAAGTTGGTTTCCCTCTGCGTCCTCCAATGAAAAATCGGGCGCAGGAATTTTTTCGGGTTCCGCCGCATCTGCCGCATTTTCTCCATTCTCAGAATTTTCTGTACTTTCCATATTGTCGGACGCGTCGCTGCTTTGCGGCTGTGCTGTCATCAGATCGGCGCTCGTATAGCCGCCCAACTTTTGATAAGCAAATGCCGCCGCTCCAATCACAGCAATCAATACGGCGAGCAGGATGATCCATTTGACCTTGGTTTTCATTTTTATCACTGTGCCTCCCCTATACCATCAGCGACAGCAGCCGGTTGAGCATGCCTGTCGCCATCAGAATCCCTACCAGGACAAGGAAACAGCCGGAAACTGTATTGATGATTTTATAATGCGACTTAATCCATCCAAAAGCCCTTTTTAACGAATCAATCAACACCGCGCTGATCAAAAACGGAATCCCCAGCCCTGCTGAATAACAAAGCAGAAGCAACATTCCCTCCAGCATGGTACCCTGCTGAGATGCAAGCATCAGCGCCGAACCCAAAAAGGCGCCGACGCAGGGAGTCCAGCCGACAGAAAAGACAATGCCAAACAAAAGCGAGGAAAAAAAGCCCATCTTCTCTGTCTGATACGGACGGCTGCCCTTAAACAGCTGGAATTTAAAAACTCCCATAAAATGCAGGCCAAAGAAAATAACAATCAGGCCGCTGACAATGTTCACTGCCGTCTGATAGTCGCGCAGCAATGAACCAATGCTTCCTGCAAATACGCCAAGCAGCAGAAAGACCAGTGTAAAACCGCAAACAAATCCCAGCGCGTTTTTTAAGGTTCTGGCCTGACTGCCAGCCTCCCCGTTCCCTGCAAAATACGATACATAGATCGGCAGCATAGGCAGTAAACAAGGAGAAATAAAGGTAACAAGCCCCTCCAGAAAAGTAATAAGATAGGTCATACATATACTCCTTGCAAAAAGGCCGGAAAGCGGTAAAATAGCTTTGTCTTTCCGCCTGTTTCCGCATCAGAACGTCCGGCCTGAAAGTCAGAATGTCCCTGGTGACAAAAGAGGGCTACTCAACCGGATCATTTAAAAAAGCTTCAATAATATAAGCAGGGCGGTGTTTGACTTCCTGATAAATCTTTCCAATATATTCGCCAATCACACCCAGACAAAGGAGCTGAATGCCTCCGATCATCCAAATCGAAATCATCACCGTAGTCCACCCGGTAACGGTATGTCCAAGCAGTTTCACCACCAGAGAATAGATCAAAACGGCAATACTGACTAAGAACAGAAGAATCCCCATGGAAAAAACAAAACGAATCGGCTTGACCGAAAAAGAGGTGATCCCGTCAAACGCAAACCCCAGCATCTTTTTCAAAGGGTATTTGGTTTCTCCGGCAAAACGTTCTCCGCGCTCGTATTCTACCGTTCCCGACGGGAACCCAATCAGCGGTACAATCCCCCGCAGAAAAAGATTCACTTCAGGAAAAGAGGCCAATCCTTCCAGGGCCCGGCGGCTCATCAGGCGGTATTCTGCATGATTGTCAACCATCTCGACACCCAACGCTTTCATAAACCGGTAAAAAGCCAGGGCGCTGTTGCGTTTGAAAAACGTATCTTTTTTCCGGCTGGAACGCACCCCATAGACGATATCGCACCCTTGTCTGTGCTTTTCCAGCATCGCGTCAATCGCCTCAATATCATCCTGCAAATCCGCGTCCATGGAAATGCAGATATCGCAAAGGGACTTTGCGGTCATGAGTCCGGCCAGCAATGCATTCTGATGCCCTCTGTTTCTGGAAAGCTTTAATCCCGCGACATGAACATCCTCTGCATGCGCTTTGGCAATTAATTCCCAGGTTTTATCTTTGCTGCCGTCGTCTACATATAAAATCCGACTGTCCGCAGAAATTTTTTCCTTGGCGATCAGGGTGTTAAGTTTCTCCAACAGTCTTTTTGTGGTCTCCGGGAGCACTTCCTGCTCGTTATAACATGGGACTACGATATATAATACTTCCATTTCCGGTTTCCTGCCTTACTCTTGACTTTTTTCTTTTTTCTGTTCGTTTGATTCCTGTTTTTCGGTTGGCTCCGCGTCCTGGGAGGGCAAAGGAAGCCCCGTCTGTTCCGTATCCTCTTCGATCATCTGATCGCTGAACAGCCATGTCTCCTCTTCCTCCGGAACGATGGCAGATTCCGCAGGACTTCCGTTTTCCTCATATATGCGGTGCGCGCGATAGTGCATAGCATATTCAGCCGGATTCTTTTTGGCCAGATAACGCATCCAGAAAACATAGGCGATCCAGGCAAGGAACCCCACCCCGCTGATCAGCAGACCATAAAGCAGGCCGGGCGTTTTATAAATAAACCGAATATGGGCGGAACCCGCTGGTACATGAACCGCCATAAATCCGACGTTCACCTTCTCAATTTCCGCCTCCTGCCCGTTGACGTAAGCCGTCCAGCCGCGGTCATACGGCACGCTGAAAAATACCAGATCTTCCTCGTCAAAATTAGTGGTTGCCGTAAAGCCCTGGGTATCTATCTGAAAATTCTCCGCCGTCTTAGCCGCGCGCGCCTGGCAGTCAGCCGCATACGCCTCATCGGTAGAATCCGCCATACCGTCATCAATGGTTAAATGCGTAAACAAATGTCCGTATTTTTCAATCTGTTCGTCGTCCAGAAGGATCGCCTTGAGCAGCAGCCTGTCCCGCTTTTCCTTGTTGTAGGCGTCAAAGTCCTCTCGATTAATATAGGAATCATAGGTAAAGCCCATGGGGATAAAATTTTCATTTTCATAAATCACAAATCCGTTCTGGGTATCGTAATAGGAAAAACCGGGGATCAGATCCTCTTTTTCCTTTCCTTCTTTGGCAAACAGGTAACGAACCGATGTCAATCCACGCAGCCCTGCAAATTTCACGTCTGGACGGGAACCGACCGAACGTTCTACCCCGATCTCCGGATAGAACTCCATCACCGACCCCGGCACGATGCTGTGAAACGCCTGAATGGTAGGAAGCCGCCAAAACATTGGCCAGTTGTCCATCCCGTCATACACATCGACCCGGAAGAAATCACTTTGATCCAGATCGAATACAATCTCATCCGACTCTGCCGCGCGGTTATCCAATCCCAGCCGCGTGACGTTTTCATAGTTTTCTGAACTGGTTGCCACCTTTCCGAAGGTCAGACAGCAGATGGAATAGACAACCGACACCGTGCAGACAGAACGCAGCAGGACCTGGCGAAAGCGTTTCGGATCGCTGCGGTATTTTTTCACGATCATGGAAAGGGCCAGCATACAGCCCAGCGCAATGGCTACGCTCAGCCAGAAATACGGGAGATAACCCTCGCTGGGCAGGGCGCCGAACTGCATTTTCCCGTCTTTCATGGCCGGGAGGACGCCGATCACTGCGAATGCACAGATAATCCAGATACAGGTTTTTGCCCCTCCCAGCAGATCGCTTTTTTGGTTTTCAAAGGAAAGCACAGTCGCCAAAGCCATCATAAGAATCGGCATAAAGAACCACCGCGCATAATAGGAGTGGTTAAATGCAGAAAACGAGGCGTTTAAAATGGGGATCATGGCAAATACCAGACAGGTCAGCAACAAAGAACGCAGCCAGTGTCCTTTCTTTTCCCGGATAAAGGTGATGACCCCAGCCATTCCAAACAACGGCAGAAACGCCGCCACTGAGGACCATTTGGCATTGGAATCGGGGAAAAAGACCGGACGCGCCGGCATATCGGGCGGGAAAAACAGACTTTGCAGAATCAGCCCGTACCGCTGTTCATTGCCGTAAAACACCATGTTCCAGCCCATAATCATATTGTCCACTCTGGGATTATCCATAATGACTATGGCCGAAGGCACCAGTAAAACAGCAGCCAGTAAAACGCCCAGGATGGATTCCACCGCCAGCCATAAAAATTTCTGGATACTCATCTGGCATTCCGGCCGGGAACTGCGGACGAAGAAATAGATAAACAGGAAAACGACTTCCCCAACAAAAAAGTAGTAGTTAATCACAGCCATCAGACCGACTGTCAGCGCAAAGACGCCTTTCCGGTTATTGACCATATATTCTTCCAGTGCGATTAAAAGAAGCGGGAAAAAAGCAACCACGTCATGAAAGTGATTAAAAAAGATATTGTAGATCATATATCCGGAAAATGCATAAAGCAATCCGCCGATCAGCGCAAAATCCGGCGTCTTGGTAAAACGCCGGATATACGCATATCCAGTCAGGGACGCAACGCCAAATTTCAAGGCAAACAGCGGAACCATCAAATACGGGACCAGCCAGTTTGGGAAAGGAATGGTCAGCCAGAAAAATGGACTGCCCAGCAGATAAAAGCTATAGGATCCGACGAAATTAGCGCCCAGGTCCGTCAGCCAGCTCCATCCCATATTGCCGCTGCGTACAGCTTCATGGGCCAGCTGATAAAACGGAATCTGCTGCACATTATAATCTCCGTAATATACAAACAGTCCCTTTCCTGCAATCACAAAAGGCAGAAAAAAAACAAGCGTCAGCACCGCCCCGATGCAGAAAGCCTGTAAATATTTTTCACCGGAATGATGTTTCTGTCCAACCAAACCAATTCCTCCCAGATTCAATAATGTCCATCCTTTTCCAGCCAAAAGGACATGTCTATTGGATATAGTGTCCATATCCACAGCTTTTGTTTCAAAAACTTTAATTTTGTTTCCAAATTATTATAGCATAGAATCTACCATCTGGCAACAGTTTACAACAATTGAGAAAAAATTGAAAGATATCTGCTGAATAGATTTTATTCGAACTTATTGGAAAATTTTATGGACATAGAATATACTTTTTGATATAATAAAAGAAATATGTGCAAACTAAGCTTATAGACAAAGAGATCGAGCATAGCGGAGGCGCGCATCATGGAAAGCAGCTTTTTTTCAATGATCCTTCGAATGAAATATATTAACCGCTGGGGACTGATGCGCAATACCTGGCAGGAAAGTCTGTCCCAGCATAGTATGGATGTGGCAGTGATCGCGCATGCATTGGCTGTGATCTGCAACCGGCGGCTGGGCGGACAGGTTGACGCAGACCGGGCCGCCGTCCTTGGTCTTTTTCACGATACTTCTGAAATTATTACCGGTGATATGCCGACTCCGGCTAAATATCATAACCCGGAAATGCGTGCGGCCTATCGTCGGGTCGAAGCCTGGGCGCAGCAGGATCTGCTCGATAAACTTCCGTCGGATCTGCGGCCGGACTATGAACCGCTGATTTTTGAAAAGGCGGATCCGCATCTGCTGCAGATTGTCAAGGCGGCAGATAAAATTTCCGCTTTGATCAAATGTATTGAAGAAGAAAAAGCCGGCAACCATGAATTTATCCGCGCCAAACAGGCGCAGCTTACAGCCCTGCAGGAAATGGATCTGCCCGAAGCGAATATTTTTCTGCAGGAATTTACCGGTTCTTTTGAAAAAACGCTGGATGAACTATAAAAATTTGCAGTCACCTAGGAGGCTTTGCATGGACAGGCAGAATCTTATTCTGATTACCGAACATTTTCCCTGTGGACACGGAGAAGAAGAGCTGGAAACAGAGCTTCTTTTCCTTTGTCAGCAGTTTCATGTAAAAATCATTACTCTGGATTATGACGCTCCCCTAACCCGTACCCTTCCCCAGGATGTTACATTTCTCCGCCTGCCGGTTGAGGACCGCAGCGGTAAGTTTTTGCGAATGTTGGGGCATGTGTTTTATCCGATCTGGCACCGTGAAATCCGTGCTGCAAGGCGGCACGGAAGAAAAGTGTTCAGCCATTATACTGCTTCTCTGGAAACGATTGCCGATGCCAAATATCTGGCGGATTTCATTATTTCGCAGGAAGAATTCTCAGAAGATACGCCCCTGGTACTGTATTCTTATGGTCTGCACCCCTATACCTACGGGATTTGCCAGGCCGCTAAAAAACGCAGGGAAAATCTGAAAACAGTCCTGCGGATCGATACAGACCATACGCCGGACTATGTGCCTTACGAGCAGGCCGTCAATCAATATATGGATGAAATTTATTTGCAGAATGACAGGCAGCGTCGATATTACATGGAAAAGAACGATATTGTTCAGAACCGAAGCCGCTACAAAATCTGCGACATCGGCGTTCTGGCGCCGCAGAAACAGAATCCGCCGCAAAAAGATGCTGGATTTCATATCATCAGCCACGCCAATATCACAGAGAACAGCCGGTACTTTCAACTGGTGGACGCGCTCAGCCGCCTGGACGGAATCCAGATCAGCTGGACGCATATCAGCTCCGGTAAGGGATTGCTCACTTTAAAGGATTACGCAGATGAGGTTTTTTATTATAAGCCTAATATCAGCTATCATTTTGATATCAGCCCCACCAAACAGGATATTGAAACCATCTACACCAAAAGCCATCTGGATTTCTACCTGACCCTGGAGCCGGCGCCGGAAGAACGCCGCTCGATTGTGGAAGCCATGTCTTATGGGGTTTACGTAGTGGGAATTAACAACGGCTTTTTGGACGGACTGGTTTCCAACGAGAACGGGATCATTCTTCCGTCCGACATTGACGCACCTATGCTTTCGAAAGTGCTTTCCATGCTGCAAAGGGTGATTCCGGCTGAGGTGGAGAAAAAAAGGCAGGCCGCTTTTCAGACCTGGGACCGGCACTTCAATGCTGAAAAAGTCTATCCGGAATTTGCTCGCAATATCTCGCTTTAATATTTTTTGTCCGTCTGCCCATGCAGGCGGACAATCGTTTTGACCAGGAAGGACGTGTGGACTGTTTGAAGAACTTTTTTAAAACAATTTTTGTTTACTTTATCGGGAATGTCGCTTCCAGACTGGTCTCTTTTATCCTTCTGCCGCTGTATACGGGGTTGGTCAGCGACGCCGAGTTCGGGTATCATGATCTGGCGATCAATCTTATGACCATTGTCGTGTCCGTACTTTGTATCGACGTATGGACCGGCATTATGCGTTTCATGTTTGACTTTAAAAATATCAGGGACAAGCGCCGCGTGATTTCCACCGGTACGGCCATGGGAATCTTTTCTTTTCTCATTTTTACAGCGGGCTACCTGATTACCTGCCAGTTTATTGAGATTCAGTATCCGTTTATCGTCTATCTTTTCGGCGCAGGGTATATTTATTATGAGATTACTTCGTATGTTGCCCGCGGACTTGGTAAAAATTTTGTATATGTGTCTGCAGGCCTCATCGGAACAGTGATCGCAGCAGTGACGAATATCGTCCTGCTGGTATTTTTCGATTGGCAGGCAGACGCGTTGATTCTGGCTACCGGGCTCTCCTATCTGATTCCAGCCATATATATTGATTTGCGGGTGGGCGTGCTCCGCCGGTTCCGCCTGTCCCAGGTCAGTCCCAAACTCATGCGGGCGATGTACCGGTATTGCCTGCCGTTGAGTATTAACTCGGTTTCTTTTTGGATCAATTCCGGATTTAACCGGATCGTTATTACACAGCAGCTTGGTTCGGCAGCCAATGGGCAGTACGCCGTGGCCAATAAATTTACCACGATCATTCTGCTGATTGTTTCTGTTTTTAATCTGGCATGGCAGGAGGCTGCCTTTTCCATGACAAATGAAAATGACCGTGGAAAAAAATACACTTTTATTTTAAAATATTACAACCGCTTTATCGGCTGCGGCGTCCTCCTGCTGCTTCCTGTGACGACCTTTCTGTTTCCGATTATGGTGCGGGGAGACTATGATGCCGCCCGTGCGATCATTCCGGTATCCTATCTGGCAACTTTTGCAAACACCCTTTCCTCTTTCCTTGGAAACATCATGTGTGCGGAAAAGGCAACCATGACGACATTTACGTCCAATATTCTGGGCGGCGTTGTCAGTATTGCTTCTATCTATCTTCTGATCGGCAAATTCGGGCTGCAGGCGGCCGCCATTTCCATGCTGCTGGGATTTGTCGTCATTGTGATCTTCCGGTTTTTCAGCATTCAGAAATCCGTTCCCATCCGGTTTGATATTTCCTTTTTTGTCCCTTATGCTTTGATGTTTATCCTGTCATCTTACATCTTCTATAGCCGTTCCATCGTGGCGAATATCCTGTTATTCCTGGGCCTTATCTGTTACAGCATCTTTATCCTCCGGAATCTGATCCGCATGTTGCTGATCCGGATGATCCACTTATATGAAAAGCAAAAGCGGCCCCATCCCGGACATTCCCGTCATTGACAGTGATTTGTAAAAAACAGCCAAATATTCATATATAATTTTGGAGGTTTTATGAATGTCTTTCGGGTTCAAAAACGGTATAATTAGGAATACACTAGATTAAATCAAATATGTCCAATCGAAAAGGAGGATTTTCATGACCGAGTTTCCGGTACAAATTACATGCGACAGCACCGCTGACCTTTCCGATGCGTTATATCAAAAATATCAAATTGCAGTCTCCCCGCTTTATATCAATACGAATGAAGGCCAATCCTATCAGGACGGGGTCAATTTCCGTCCGGAAGATATTTATGCCTATGTTGACCGTACAGGCGAATTAACAAAGACCTCAGCCTGCACAGTCGAAGACTACCTGCGTCTGTTCCGGCAGTATACCGATACCGGAAAACAAGTGGTGCATATTAATATCAGCAGTGAATTTTCCTCCTGCTATCAGAACGCCTGTATTGCAAGGGATGAAATTGGCGGAGGGCTGGTAGAGGTTGTGGATTCCCGCAATCTGTCTACCGGTACCGGACACGCTGTACTGGAAGCCGCAGAGATGGCAGCACAAAATAAAAACGCCGGGGAAATTGCCGCGTGGCTCCGCACACAGATTATCCCCTGCGTTGAAGCAAGCTTTGTGATCGATCAGCTCCGATATTTAAAGATGGGCGGACGCTGCTCTTCCATTGTGGCGTTGGGAGCCAACCTGTTAAAGCTCAAACCCTGTATTGAAGTGACAGACGGCAAGATGTCGGTCGGTAAAAAATACCGCGGAAGTCTGGCAAAAGCGCTTACCGATTATGTCTCGGACCGGCTGCAGGGACGCACCGACATCAATCGCAAGCGGGTGTTTGTGACCCATACGGCTTGTGATCCGGCGGTAGTTCAACAGATTGTCACAATGACAAAAGAGCTGGGCGGATTTGAAGAGATCATCGAAACGACAGCCGGCTGCACCATTACAAATCATTGTGGGCCAGGCACCTTAGGTATTCTATTCCTGCGGAATTCGGAAAAATAACTGAACAGAATGAATAAGACCCTGATGAAACCAAATTTCATCAGGGTCTTATTCATTCTGCATCTACTTCTGTCTGAAAATTATAATCTGCGGCCATCATCGTATTTCCGATCCCTTCAAAAATAATTGTGCTGCCGCTTCGGACGAGTGACACGTCTGCCGCTGTCCGGCATAGGATAGAAAGGGCCCTCAAAAGCCCTATGATCCTAGAAAGGGGACACGATATGGGAATTACAAACTCTAACAAACAAATTGACGTCACACAGATCGACTGTCAAGGGACCCTGAAAGTAACACTGGCGCTGTCCGCGGCTCCAGATATCGCTTCCAATCCTACAGATATTGTTCTGATATTGGACCGTTCCGGCAGTATGGCGGGCACGCCGCTCACCAATATGAAAGCCGGCGCCAATACCTTTATTGATATTATTGATGAGGCGACCGATAATACGCAGGACGGAAACATCGGTTCCGGAAGCCGTATCGGCATCGTCAGTTTCTCGAATACAGCCACTGCGGATACCCAGCTGATCACATCAGTGGCGACTCTGAAAAACGCGGTAAACGCATTGACAGCCGGAGGCTCCACAAATCATGCGGATGCATTTACAGAAGCGATTCAGCTGTTTGATCCTGCTTCTTCCAATGCAAAAGTCATTGTCATGTTTACAGATGGAAAGACAACGGCCGGTCCGCCGCCCGCTCCGATTGCGGCAGCCGCGAGAGCCTCTGGAATCGTGATTTACTGTATCGGATTAATTGGTGCAGACGGTATCGACGTCAACGTGCTCAACGACTGGGCAACCGATCCGGACGCTTCGCATGTAGCGGTGACGCCGGATGCTGCGGATCTGGAAGATTTATTTGCAGACCTGGCCGCCAATATTTCCAAACCCGGTGCAACTAACATTGTAATTGATGAAATAATCAATCCGGATTTCATGATTACCAGCATTAATCCTCCTGATAAAGGCAGCGCTGCGCTTCTGAATGCGAACACCCTGCAGTGGACCATCCCGGCTCTGGGCGTATCCGGAAACGAAGGCGCCGCACTGGAGTTTTTCATCAAACACGTCGCACAAAACTCTGGAACAAAACTCGTCAACCAATCCATCACCTATACGGATACCGAGGGAAATGTCGTGAATTTTCCGACGCCTTCTGTAACCGTAGACTGCGGGATTGTCGTGCATCCGGAAGAATGCCCGATTCCGGTCAATTTAGCGGTCAACGGATGTCAAGACGCGATCACTGTCGATCTTGGTGAGACGTATTTAGAGTCTTTGGGCCGGATCGTACAGATGGATGTCACTATAAAAAATGTCTGCCCCTACAAACGGGTGGCACTGGCAGCAATCCTGACCGAAGTCGATCCGAATGGTATCGAATATCAGCGCGGAATGAAAACCGTCACGATCCCAGCGCACAGCGCCCCTGGATGCCGGGATGTCCTGGTGAAATGCATCAAGTTTGTGCTGCCGGAAGATCTGAGTGTTTCGGGCGGCAGTCCCAATTCAATCTGCAGCACCCGGAATCTGCGCGCACGCTTTATTTCGCATTATATTGATACCGATTACCGCTGCTGTGATTCTGTCGTTACACTGTAATCATTCTTTGCCGGCGAAGCAGGGATAGCTCCTGTATAAAACCGCGAGCACATGCCCCGGCAGAATCAGGATGTAGCGTTGCTTTTTGATGAAGGGCATATCCGAAGATATGCCCTTCATCCCATTGTTTGCACCGAATAAAAATGGTATTGTTGGCCGCCGAATGGTTACAGCATAGACAGGTTCGTCCGGTGACAGGCCATACCGCTGCTGTATCATGCCAGGCGTTTTATATCGTTCGGACAGGTTCGTGCTGCTTGCAACCGCTTGCCGTCATGACCCGTCTGGACGGACCGCTGCTTTGCCATGTCTGTCATCATTGCAATCTCCGCATTTTTACAATGATGGATTATGCCCTATCTTAACAACGTAAAAAACCGCGGCATATTTCGCCGTCCTTCCTTCTCTCCCGGGTATAGGCTTTGGTCCCTTACACTTCATGCATCATATCCAGGAATTTGGGCGCAAAAAGGAACAGATGGTTTAGCCGCACACCTATAAGGAAGTAATCGTATTTTGCAGAACAGCATGGCAAATCGCTATGCTGTTCTGCTTTTTCTTTGCCGTGGGGTGGTCTGCTTGTCCTCGTCCTGCTTCAATTCCCCGACGAAGTTCCAAATAATCTGGATTTTCTGCCGCCGGTGGCCGCTGGACTTGTC
>CAJFUK010000077.1 GCA_904420125.1 Candidatus Falkowella caecavicola
ATAGTCCCGGATACAGGCCAAAACCGCCTTTCCCCGTTCGGAATGCTCGCTGAACGCATCTCCCCAACGGTCAGAAGTCCCCGTTTCCGTCGAGAGTTCCCGGGCGAACGGGTCATAATTCCACACGATCGCCAGCGGAAAATCCGTCTCGTACACGGCGCGCAAAATTCCTTCCGTCGCCCGGTAAACCTCCGCATACGACACCTCCCGGTCCGAATCGGCATAGGTAAACGCCGTTTCGCCGAGATATGCCACTTTTCCGTTGGACGCCGCGAGGGCGGAAATGTAGCCGAGATACTCCTTCCAGGTCGTATACAATGTTATTTCTCCGCCCTTTCCGTCGTTGAACAGAGGCGGATCGACAAATAAATCGGGTTGGTCGATCGCCGTCACGCTGTCGGAATAAGCGTGCCAGCTGACCCCTTCCATGGGATACAGCTTTCCGCACATCTCCGTCTGCTCTTCCCTGGTATCCGCATACGTGGCATTATAATAATACCCGTTATAGCTGAACGGACGCAGCCCGGCGTCTCCCGAACCGATAAACCGATCGTACGGATCGCATTCCCGAACGCAGGCAATAAATCGTTCGTAGAGCGCCGTCACGTCGTCGCAGCCGAACCTTTTGCCGCCCGAAAGAGATCCCGGGATCTGCGCTTCCAGCATAATTTCGTTTCCGTATTCCCAGCCCCAAATCGCCTCCGATTCGCCGTAGCGACCGATAAATGTCCGGATATATTCCTCCATATACGCCCAGGAACGGCTGTCTCCCTCGCGCATGGACTCGGCGATATCCTCGTCGAAATAGCCGGGAATGACGTCCTCCGACCAGAAAAAGCCGCAAATCAGGCCGACGCCCGTCTCCTCGGCCTTTTCGACAATGCGGTCGAGCAGACTCCACCACCTGTCCGCATCCTCGAATTGGAGCCGCATGACTTCTTCCGTATACGTGGCGTTCACGGGAACGCGGACGCATTTGACGCCGTACTCCGCCAACGTTTCGAGGCTGTCTATCCCCTCCTCCTCGCCGTTCAGAGCGTTATAAAACAGCCCCAGGTAATTGACGCCTATACCGCGGAATTCCTCTCCGCCGTACATCAGAACGCCGCTTTCCGTATACAGGCCCGGCCGTACCTCGCCCGCGCTCTCGGAGGCGCTTTCGGACGCACTTTCCCTGCCCGCGTCCGAAAGGCCGCCGGAATTTCCCGTCCCCGGGGAAGCGCATCCGGCGAAAAGCCCCGCCGACAGACATATCGAAAGCAGCAGAGAGACGTGTTTCCAAACTTTCATCCTTTTTACGACTCCTCTTCGATCAATCGGTCAAACAATGCGTTGTATTTCTGAATCGTTTCGAGATACGCCCTTCCTTTATCCCAATTTTCGTTCCAGCTGTATTCGACGCCCGAACCCCTGTCCACGAAATCCTGCTCCATCTGCCGCGTCACGGGGTCGTAATTCCAGAACAGAATCAGAGGATACCTCGTCGAATACGCCGCCGATGCGATGCTCTCGACGACGGCGAGCGCGCTTTCGTACGATTGCCTTTCCGTCGCGTCCTGATACATCCAGCCCGCTTCGCCGACATAGCAGGTCTTTCCCAAACGGGCGGATTCGTCGAGCATATATCGCAGATACTCCGTCCACGTATCGTAGAGTACAAACGGCTGTCCGTCCTCCCCGATCAGACGGATCGGCGTCGCGGAGGCCATGGCGTTCAGTTTCCCGGGGTTATCGGGCAGCCTTACGCCGTCCGCATACCGGTGCATACATACGGCGTCCATGCCGTCGGGGTTGAGCGCCGCCAGCATCTCGCGGTGCTGCGCCAGCGTATCCGTACCGAAATCGTCGAAATGGCAGGCGTGGTAGACGTATTCGCGCAGGCTTTGATCGCCGCTGCCGACGATCCGGCCGTGCGGGTCGCACTCCTTCACCGTCTGCGCGAATCGGGAATACAGCAAAACGACCTCCTCCATGCCCAGAATATCCTCTTCCGTGCGGGAATCGCGCCCGGAATCGACGGGCAGGTCGGGCACGGAGACATAGCCCGCGGGCAGCAGCGTGTTCCACGTGAGCTCGTTTCCGAACTCCCAGCCGTAAATCGCGGGGGAATCCTTATATCTCGTCACGACCTCCTCGACATAGCTGCGCCGAAAACGGGAGGATTGGCTGTTCTCATCCCGCACCGCCGTCGCCAACGGCTCGTCGTAATAATCGCTTATGCTGTACAAATCCCCGAAAAATTCGACGATGAGCCCGATGCCGACTTCCTCGGCCTTGTCGACGAGAACGTCGAGCGTTTCGTAATATCTGTCCTTCCGCTGAAAGTACCAA
>CAJFUK010000078.1 GCA_904420125.1 Candidatus Falkowella caecavicola
TCAATGGGTATTAAAGGTTTCGGTATATCCGGGAAAAGGTTACTAATACGAGTCCCCTTTCCTCCAGCCATGATTATTGTTTTCATTTTCCTAATCTACTTTCATTTTGTCTTTTCTATCTGTTACTATCTTAGCTGGAACTCCTGCCAGAGAAATCTCATTTTGCTCAAAGCTCTTGGTCACCACAGCACCTGCACCAATGTAAACATAGTTATCGATTCTAACATCTCCTATAACAATGGAGTTCATTCCTAACTCACAATAGTCGCCTATTATTGGACCATTGCTACCATTTTTACTGCCAAGGCAGGTTGTCCCAATGATATTACAATATTCTCCTACAGACGAAGTACCATTAACAATAATACTCCCTGTGTGAAATATATGTAGTCCTTTGCCAAAAACATTTAATGGAATTTCAAATCCCAAACGCAGTCCAATTTTATTTCTGTAATAATTATGAATTCTAAATAAAAGTCGCGTTATACACCCTCCACACACTACGGTTTTTGTAATATTCACAAACTCTAAGTTCTCTCAAATACCGTCGAATAATACTTCTTTTTGAATATCCCTTTCCCTCAAGAGCAATTATTTCACTCAATTCTTTTCTTATTGTTATCATCTTATATTTTCCTTCCTTAAAAACAAAACTATAAGAATGCTACTTATTCCTATTTTTTCTCATTAGCATTATATGCAATATCTGTGACTTCTCTTCGTTTGAAAAAACAAGAAGTAGATGAATGATACATCCTACGATACTACATAAGAATGCTGTCAAAACAAATTGTATCCATGTATTTGGATTCAACATATTTTTAATAAGGATAAAGACAAAAGTCATAGCCATACAGGAGATCACTGTTTTTATGAGGGATGGATAAAATGTAAACCATTTTATTTTCAGACAATGCGTCATATACAGAGGATTTGTCACAAGATTGATAAATAACATAATAACCGTTGTTGTTAGCACAATTGAATATATCCCTAACGGACTATATGTTATCAATACCGCCATTCCTACTACATTGAGTACACCGCCAAGAACCGTAATAATGCATGGAATTTTATTTTTAACCGTTAATGTATAGATGTAATACAATGGATACACAGGTCCCTCAATAACTGAAGAAAGCATTGTAATAACTGTCAATATATATATCAAATCAATATCTTGTCCTGGAATCCACAAATTATAAAAAACTTTTCCCAAAGAAACAAAGCCAGCAAATATCATACTTGAAAATAAGCCCGTTAATTTCATTGAAAGCTTTAATTCAGAAATAAGTTTATTTTTATCCCCATCTGAATAACTCTTTAAAAATAACGGCTGAAAAGGTTGCGCTAACAACTGATTGAAGCTCATAAAAATACTGGATATCGTTTTTGTGATTGCAATCTGCCCCATCGCCAAATCTGACAGCCACAAATTTGTAACAATTAAATCCAGACCAGAATTCAATGTATTTCCAAGACTATTAATTGAATTCCATATACCGTTTACGACCAGTTTCTTTATTGCGCCAATAGAAACATATTTCCTTTTGATTTTCAATTCTGGTGTATATTTTTTATATATGTAATGGTTTCCTCTAAATATTACCAATTGCGCCATACAGAGTGCCACGCCAACCTGCCAAACTTCTGGAGTCACACAATTGAAGATGATAAGGTAGAATACGACCTCAAAAACATACGATAAACTACGAAAAACTCCTACAATATCTAATCTATTTTTTATATAAGCAGCTGCAGTATAGGCTGTGCCAACTGTTGTTAATACAAAGCTAAAAAAAACAAAGAAGAAAAGAATTTTTACAGAAAACACCAGTTCTGTAGAAATGTTAAGTATCCTATCTAAAAAAAAGATAAAAACAGTTGCAACAATCATTATTACAGTCGAAACTGTCACATTTCCATAATAAACTGAGGAAATATATTCCTGAGCTTTTTTCCTATCGTTCTGATAATATGAAACTGTAATATATCGGGACGCATATGAGTTCAAAGCTGTCGTAATGATAGTAGCATATTGAGTAAAATTCTTTGCTAATGTGACAAATCCATATGCCTCAACACCAAGTTTATTTGTAATATACGGAGTCAAGATAAAGCTAATCAAAAAACTTAATATCGTAGCCACACCAGATGTCAAAATTGTCATTAGCAGTCTCTTTACTTTATTCATTTTGGCTCCTTGCAAAATAAAACTCTTTCTGTTTTTCTGAAAAACAATATATGCTATTTAACAGTAACAGGCAAACCCATGTTGCATTAGTTCCAAGAATAACCTCAAACATCATGTCAACCATTAATCCTACCATAATAGATTGAAATACAATTTTATACTTGCCACTTGAAATTAAATTTATATTCTTTGCTGTACACAGCATAATAAATAAAAAGACAATAAATAAAATAATTCCCCCCTGCCAAAGGCAATTCAATATCTGATTATGCGCATTCACAAATGTTAGACTCCCCAATAATTCTGTTGCATTTTCACTATCAGTAACTCCCCATCCAAACAATGGTTTTTGGATAATTAACAATACAGCCTGTAGCCAAACCTGACTTCTGTTAGAAAATGTCATATCTTTATTAAATATTCCTTCCACAATTGGTCTTAAAAAGGATGCAGCACCTGCCAGTATCATTAATGTAACAACAAAACAAATTCCTACTAATACATATGTATTTATATTCAACCGCAGTTCCTTTTTTTTATAAACTGAAACAAGTATTCCAATTCCAACTATAACGGCTACAGTAGTCGCAGTACTAGATTTTACAAGAATCATTGTAAAAATTGTAATTATGGAAATTACTGTCGGCCAAAATTTACTCTTTCCGTTAATAACATGTCGTTCCCAGGCAGTCATTATCAATATTATATACCAATATATTCGATTGTTTTTATTTCCAAAAATCCACTGCGCCTCATAAGAAGTAGACCACTCGTTCCACGTCAGCGATGTACTATATAATCCATCAGGAAAAAATACAATTGAAA